>JAYTXR010000065.1:0-10462 GCA_043742865.1 Acetobacteraceae bacterium | reverse complement strand
CGGCAACCGACAGCTCTCCGGCGACGTATTCCACCTGCGCCAGGCGGCGGTCCAGCACGCCGTACAGGCGCCTGGTTTCCTTTTGGTAGCGGGCTAGGCCATATCGGCGGTCCTGTTCGTTCTCTACCTGCAAGAAATGATGCACCTGGCCGGGCATCGGGCCGAAGCCACCCATCTGCCACATCAGCCATTCCAGCACGGGCACCCGCTTGCGCAGATCCGCTGGCAGGAATTTGCCGGTTTTTTCACCGAGATACAGCAGGATGGCGCCCGATTCGAACACCGAAATCGGGGTCCCGCCGGGTCCCTCGGGGTCGACGATGGCGGGAATGCGGTTGTTCGGGCTGATGGCCAGGAATTCCGGCCTGAACTGCTCGTCCTTGCCGATGTTCACGGTGTGGACGTTGTACGCCAGCCCCATCTCCTCCAGAGCAACGCTGATCTTGCGCCCGTTAGGCGTGTTCCAGGTGTGCAGGTCGATGGTCATGAGGCTCTCCGTCTGGCGCCCGCGCGATCGCGGACCTGGGGGCGCAGTGTTCCCGACCGCACGAAGTACAGCAACCGCCTCAGCGCGGCCTGCGATATGTTTGGCGATAGGTTTCGGGGGCGCGGAGGGCGAAAATCACGCCGATCCCGATCAGCAGCGCCGCCGCGACCGCCAACGCCACCTCCGGCCCCAAATGATCGGCGATCAGCCCGAGCAGCACTGGCCCGACCACGTAGCCGGCATCGCCGATCATGCGGAACAGGCTCATCGTCGTCGCGTTCATGCCGGGTGGGGCGCAATCGGCGGCATAGGATGCCGGCGCGGCGCCGCCGATGCTGCTGGCCAGCCCCCAGACCAGGCTGGCGGAAATGAACCAGGCATAGGACGGCGCGAAACAGAACAGCAGCATCGACACCCCGCTGATCACCGTCGCCGGCACGATCACGCCCTTGCGCCCGAACCGATCGACCAGCATGCCGGCCGGATACGCCGCCGCCAGCCCGACCACGCTGCCCGCCGCCAGTGCGAAACCGATGGCCGTGACCGACAAACCAAGCCGCAGGCTGCCCAGCAGCGGGATCACGTTGAACAGCCCGCCGGTGCGCGCCACCGCGTTGATCAGCGCCACGATGCAGACCAGCACATAGCCGCGCTGGCCCCGCAGCCGGCGGACCTGCATGGCAAAGGACGGCCCCGCGCCCGGCGCGTGCAGGTTGTGTGCCCGCGCCAGATCGCGGGTTTCGCTGACCGCGAACCAGGCCAATGCCGCCGCCACCGTGCCGGCGGCGGCATAGGCGGTGAACGGTGCCGACAGGCCGAAACGCTCGGCCAGCAAGCCGCCCGGAAACGGGCCGATGCCGGCCGCGAAGATGAACACGCCCTGGTAGATCGCCATTGTGCGGCCCCGGCGCTCCGGCGTGGTGATGTCGGCCAGCACGATCTGCCCGGTGGTCACGATCAGCCCCGCCCCGGCCCCGGCCAAGAACCGCGCCAGGATGAACTCCGGATATGTCGTTGCTATAGCGCACCAAAAATTGCCCAGCGCGGTGATCAGCCCGCCCAGCGCCAGCGTGGACCGCCGCCCCAGCCGATCCGCCAGGAACCCGGTGGGGGCGGCGACGAAAAACCGCGCCAGGCCATAGACCCCGACCGCCAGCCCGATCGCCGAGGCCGACACGCCGAAGGATTTGGCATAGAGCGGCAAGGCCGGGACCACGGCGCCGAAACCGATCTGGTTGACCGCCACCAGCAGGCACATCCACAGCAGAATCCGCCGCTCGGTCGGCATGGCCGCACCCTTCCTACATTGCGCGGATCGTGCATGCTGGCGGGGGAATGTCCAAGGCAGGCCACGAATGGCCCCACCAGAAAGCACCGCATGATCTCGATCGCCACGCGCCCGACGGCATGGAGCGGCCTGATGGCGCTGCTGCCGGCGATCTGCGCGGCCCTGTCGTTCAGCGTCACCGACATCCTGCTGAAGGTGGTCTACGGGTCCGGCATGGACGTGCTGACCCTGATCACCTTGCGCGGCATGCTGGTGGTGACGTTGTTCTGGGCCTGGCTGCGGGTCGCCCCGCCGGCGATCCGCCATCCGCCGCGCCAGCGCCGGATCGCGCTCGGGCTTGGCCTGCTGTTCGCGATGGTGCTGCTGGGTCTGATGTTCGCGGTTTGGTTGCTGCCGGTGTCGATCGCTATCCTGGCCTATTTCATCTACCCGCTGCTGACCGGCATCGGTGCCGCCCTGACCGGGCTGGAGCGGCTGGGCTGGCGGGCGCTGCTGGCCGCGTTGGCCGCCTTTGCCGGGCTGGCGCTGATGCTCGGGGTCAATCTCGCCGCCCTCGCACCATGGGGTCTGGCCTGCGCGTTCGCCGCCGCGATCTGCCGCGTTGCCTCGTTGCTGGCCACCCGCGCCTATCTGAACGGCACCGATGCCAGGCTGACGACCTGGTATTCGTTGGTGCCCTCGACGATCCTGTTCATCGCCATGTGGTTGGCGGTCGGCAGTTGGAACCCTCCACGGACGTCCGTCGGGTGGTTGGCGTTCCTCGTCGTCAGCGCCTGCAGCACTCTGTCCACGTTGCTGATTTACATCTCCACCAACCGGGTCGGCCCGTTCCGCACCGCGCTGGCGATGAATTTGGAGCCCCTGGTGACAGCGCTGCTGAGCGTTTGGTTGCTGGGCGAGGTGCTGACGCCGTTGCAGGCGCTGGGCGCCGGGGTCCTGATCGCCGCATTATGTGCGTTCCAGTTCGTGCGGGGACGCTAGCCGCCCGGATTCGGCCGGTATTCCCGGTGACCGGTATTCCTGGTGGCCGATTCTCTGCGACGGAGCGGCGGCGAATCGGTTGAAATCAGTCGATTCTCTGATTTCGTCTTGATGGTGATCTACATCACATTAATTTTTGGTAAATCCTGCAACTTTCGGGGAATGTCCTTAGTTAATCGTTAGTCTATCGTAACCCGGAGGCGGAGAGATGATCCTCAAATTTAAGACTTCTGGCTTCAAGCCCGGCCGCATCAGCACCCGTCATCGGGATTTGTTCGATCCGCATGCCGTGGCAGATCGCTTGGCGAACTGGTCGGAGCAGGCGCGGCGATACGGCCGGGTTGAACGCGCGGAACAATTATTGCTCAAAGCCTGGGAAGCCTACGACCTGCCATGCAAACAGCAGACGGGTTGCCGAACTTAGGCGACGGCCAGGAGTAACCAAATCGGCCGTAGGGTGGGTAAGCTTTTCCTTAACCCGCCGCCTTTCCCCGCCGATGGCCAGCCTAGTGCCGCGAATGGCGGGGTACACAAGAACTGACCCACCCTACAAGTCCGGAACCTAAACCCGGGCGCGCAAATGAGAATGGCAGTTGCGGATCCGGTTCTTTCCGGGCGTCGCCTTAGCCCCGATCCATCCGGCAGCTTCTAACCTCGTCGGAACAGAAAACCAGATTTGACCGCGCCGACAAAGCCGGATTTCGTTGCGTCCGGCTTCTGGCATTGGAAGGCAATGGCAGGCGACGAGCGGACCCCAACTTTACACAACTTCATCCCGGCCTGGAATTCGCGCAAAATTGCCGCTCCATATTCCCTGTCGAGGCAGCCGATGGGGCTGCCCTGCACAGGAGAGCGTCTTATGAACGATATTCGGGGGATCCCAGCCACCACCCGCACCCGCAAGCTGCTGGTCGGCGCGGCAACCGCCCTCGTGCTGGTCGCCGGCGCGGCAGGTGCTAGGCATGCCTGGGCGCAGCATGGCCATGGCGATTGGGCGATGGACGGCGGCGGTTCGGTCGAGAAAATCGAACACCGGGTCGACAACATGCTGAAACGCGTTGCCGCCACGCCGGATCAGCAAGCCAGGATCCACGCGATCATCGAGGCCGCAGTCAAGGATATCGACCCGATCCGCCGCAACATGGCCGGCACGCGGACGCAAACCCGCACCCTGCTCACCGCGCCACTGATCGACCGGGCGGCACTGGAAACGCTGCGCGGCCAGCGCATCGCGGCCATGGACCAGATCTCCCAGCGCGTGACCCGGGCGATGGAGGATGGCGCCGACGTGCTGAGCCCGGACCAGCGCCAGAAGCTGTCGACGATCGCCGCAGACCGGGAGGCGCATCACCCGCATTGAGTGTAGGCTAGAGTAGCGGCGGAGGAAGAATCCGATGGCACACCGGGTGCTGATCATCGACGACGACACCCGGCTGACCGCCATGCTGGCCGAGTACCTCGCCGCCGCCGGCTTCCAGCTGGAGGCCGCCGGCACCGCGCGCGAGGGTTTGGCCGCGCTGCTCCGGCAAGCCGCCGACCTGCTGATCCTGGACCTAATGCTGCCCGATGCCGACGGTTTCGATGTGTGCCGCCAGATCCGCACCCATTCCGACATTCCCATCCTGATGCTGACCGCGCGCGGCGAGGAAACCGACCGGGTGGTGGGGCTGGAGATCGGTGCCGACGATTATCTGGCCAAACCATTCAGCACGCGCGAATTGCTGGCGCGGCTGCGCGCGCTGCTGCGCCGGCGCGGCGGAGTCGGGACTGGGACGGGCGGCCTGTCGGCGCCGGCACTGCTGCGCTTCGGCCATCTGGAAATCGACCGCGGCTCGCGCGCCGTGCAGGTGGACGGACGCGACGCGACGCTGACCGGCTATCAGTTCGACCTGCTGGTGGCGCTGGCCGAGCACGCCGGGCGGGTGCTGAGCCGCGAGCGGCTGCTCGATCTGGTGAAAGGCGAGGAACTGGAAGCGTTCGACCGCTCGATCGACGTGCATGTCTCGCGCATTCGCGCCGCGATCGAGACCGACCCCAAACATCCGCGCCGCATCCTGACCGTGCGCGGCGCTGGCTATGTGTTCGCGCGCAGCCAGGACGAGGGTGCATGAGGGTTCGGCCATGATCGGGCGGCGGCTGTTCTGGCGCATCTACCTGACGCTGTTCGCCAGCCTGGTGATCGCCGCGGTGCTGATGACCCTGCTGTGGCAAAGGGTCGGCGATACGCGGGTGGAAGGTTTTCGCAAGATGCCGGCACGGCTGCTGGCTGCCGCGATCCCCGCCGCCGATGAGCCCGCCGGCGCCATCCAGGCAGCCGCGTCCCGGGTGGCGCTGGCGATGTCCGGCGATATCACCGTGGTCAGCGCGCAGGGCCAGGTGCAGGCGGTGTCCGGCGAGCGGCTGAAGCGCGGCCCGGCACTGGAAGAGGATGAGTGGGATCGCCCGGCGAAGCGCAACGTGCGGGTGTTTCATCTGCCGGACGGCCGCGTGGTGCTGGCGCGTTTCGATTTTCCGCAGCGCCGTCCCGTCTGGCACATGGTGCTGGCGCTGCTGGTGATCGCCGGCGGCGTCGGGCTGGCGGCGCTGCCGGTGGTGGCTCGGCTGACGCACCGGCTGGAGCGGCTACAACGCGGCGTCGAGCAATGGGGCGCCGGCGATTTCAGCGCCCGCGTGCCGGTGCGCGGCCAGGACGAGATCGCCTCGCTAGCGGTCAGCTTCAATCGCGCCGCCGACCGCATCCAGGCGCTGCTGGCCGCGCACCGCTCCCTTCTGGCCAATGCCAGCCATGAGCTGCGGTCCCCGCTGGCGCGGCTGTCGATCGCCGCCGAGCTGTGGGAACAGGCCCCCTCCCCGGCGCGGCGGGCCGAGATCGAGCGGAATTTGGCCGAGCTGGACCAGCTGATCGACGAAATTCTGCTCGCCAGCCGCCTGGAACACGCGGGCTCCGGCGGCCTCGCTTGTGGCCCGCGCGAACGGGTGGATCTGCTGGCGCTGGCCGCCGAGGAGGCCGCGCGGACCGGCGCCAGCGTGGACGGCGAGGTGATGGAAACCGACGGCGATCCGCGCCAGTTGCGGCGAATGCTGCGCAACCTGCTGGAAAACGCCGCCACGCACGGCGCCCCGCCGGTGCAGATATCCGTCGGCCGAGGCAAGCCTGGCCGGGCGCTGGTGGTCGTGCGCGACGCCGGAAGCGAAATCCCCCGCGCCGAGCGTGAGCGCATTTTCGAACCGTTCTACCGCCCGACCGGCCGCTCCGAAGACACCGGCGGCTGGGGCCTCGGCCTGGCGCTGGTGCGCCAGATCGCAATCCTGCACGCCGGCAGCGTGCGCTGCGAGGCGCGCGCCGAGGGCGGGACGGCGTTCGTGGTGGAATTGCCGGTTTGCGCGCCCTGATCGCGGCATGGATCGCGTGGACGCTTGCGTGGTCGGGCGTTCAGGCGGTTGCCGCCACGCCCGAAGGCCTCTGGCGGACCGAGGACCGCGGCGGCATCATCCAAATCGAGCCCTGCGGCGCAGCCCTGTGCGGACGCATCGTCGGCATGGCCGAATTCGCCCCCGATGGCAGCACGCCGAAAGATTCCACAGGCCGCTCGATGTGCGGCCTGGAGTTCATCCACGCCCTGACCGAAACCAGTCCCGGCGCCTGGACCGGGGCAATCACCAATCCAGAGGACGGCCGCCGCTACAGCGCCCGCCTGGCGCTGGACGATCAGGGTCAATTGCACCTGCGCGGATACCTGGTTTTTTCCCTGCTGGGATCGACGCAGATTTGGTTGCCCTATGCCGGCAACGTCACGGCGGAATGTCGGATGGAACCGTAGGGCGGGTGCTACCCGCCGCCAACCCGCGCCGCCGCGGGCTCATCGCACTGCTCCCAATGCCAGATGCAGGGCAAGGCTCGCCGCCGCGCAGATCGCCAGCGTGGGCACCACACCCAGTTTCATCCGCAACAGGGCGATCGCGGCGACGATCGTCAAAAGCAGCGCCCAAGGATCGACGCTGCTGAGCACCGGTGCATCGAACGCCATCCAGGCGGCACGGACAGGAAAGGTTTGCGTGAACAAGGCGTGCAGCGCAAACCATACCGCGAGGTTGGCGACCACCCCGACGACCCCCGCGGTGACCGCCGCCAGGGCGCCCGATAGCGCCAGATTGCCCTGCACCCGCTCGATCAGCGGCGCGCCAAGAAAGACAAAGGTGAAGCAGGGGGTAAAGGTGACCCACAGCGTCAGCGCCGAGGCGGCGATACCGCCGGTGAGGCCCGATAGGTCTCCGTGCGCGCGATAGCCGGCGAGGAAGCCAACGAACTGCAACACCAGGATCAGCGGGCCGGGAGTGGTCTCGGCAAGTCCCAGGCCGGTCAGCATTTCCGAGGCCGACAGCCAGTGGTAATCCTGCACCGCTTCCTGCGCGACATAGGCGAGAACCGCATAGGCGCCGCCGAACGTGACCACCGCCATTTTCGAGAAAAACCAGGCGACATCGGCATAGACGCCACCGCCGGGCAATAGGAGCGCAACCGGCAGCAGCCATAGCGCGCAGCAGACAAGACCGGCGCGGCGCGCGCTCCGGGCCAATCTTCCGGCGCGGCCCGGGTCAGCGTCCAGCAGCGCATCGAGCAGGGCGGGCGGACCGTCCTTGGCGCGGCCGTGCGCCCCGCCGGCGAAATATCCCGGTGCGACATAGCCGACCCACCCGGCGGCCAGCACCACCACGGGGAACGGGACGCCGAACAGGAACAGGGCGGCAAAGGCGATCGCCGCCAAACTCCAGGCCAGACGCCCCTTCAACGCGCGCCGGCCGATCCGCAGCAAGGCTTCGAAAACCAATACCAGAACAGCACTTTTCAGCCCGAAAAACAGCGCGGCAATTAGCGGGATGGCGCCATAAACCGCATAGATGACCGACAGCGCCAGCATCACCAGGGCGCCGGGGATGACGAACAGCAACCCGGCGACAAAACCACCTTTCGGACCATGCATCAGCCAGCCGAGATAGGTGGCCAGTTGCTGCGCCTCCGGTCCCGGCAGCAGGGTGCAGAAATTAAGCGCGTGCAGGAAGCGGCGGTCGCTGACCCAGTTGCGCTCGTCCACGACCTCCCGGTGCAGCAGCGCGATCTGTCCGGCCGGGCCGCCAAAGGACAGGCAGCCGATGCGCAGCCAGACCCGCGCGGCTTCCCCGAAGGAGGGAAGCGGTCGGGCCTCGGCCCCGTTCATACAACGGATCCGGACGTGGCCGGCCAGTTATGCGTCTCGCCCACGGCGTCGCGCGCCCAGCGATAGAACGCATCATACAACCCCATCGCGGCATCGAGCTGCGCCAGGTCGTCGCGATACATCCGCGACAGACCCAGCGAGGCCGCGAGCAGCCCCGCCGCCTGCGGCGCCAGATCGAGCCGGGCGGTGTCCGCACCCCGCACGATCTCCGCCAATCGCAGCAGCGCTTCCGATCCCAGGCCAAATTCCTCCAACATGACATCGAACGTGCAGGTCTCGCCGCGGTGACTCCAGAAAATACCCTCGATGTCGAAGGCGGTCGCGCCGAAGCGCTCGGCCACATTCACGACCTCGGCCGGTGCCACGAACAGGAACACCGCGCTGGGATCGATAAACCGGCGGATCAGCCAGGGGCAGGCAATGCGGTCGATTTTTGGCCGCGCGCGGGTAACCCAGACGGTTTTGCCCTGGGCATCCCGCGACGGCATAGGTTCCGGGCGGACCAGCAATCCATCGGCACGCACCCATGCGTCAAACCCGCCTTCCAGGGCTTCCGCCTGTGCGCCGGAATTGCGCAACCAGGCGGCCACTCCCTGGCTCAGCTTGAGCCCGCGCTGACAGACAACCGCCACGGCCTGGTTCGTGTAATCGTTTCCCCATGTCGCGACCGTGCGATAGTCAAGCTGTCGGCTGGCCGGAAGCGTGCGCGGATCGGCTGCCAGATCCTCGGGGATGCGCACGTCCAGGATCAACGGCGCATCGGGAGTGCCGATCAGACGCAAGAGTTGCGCGACAGTAATGGTATCGGGCGCGGCCATGGCGTCCCCTCCTTCAGGTTGGAGTTTGGACGCGATACTTCGGCCGGAGCCTCACGGGGCAATCGCATTGACCCCTTGTACTTAAGATGCCGATCCGCCTGCCGGTTGTCAACGGTCCGAGTAACTTGCAGCATGGGGGCGCCGCCGATGGCCTTTCTTCGGGTCCAGCGATTGGCCCTATACCCGCTTCACCCCGTAGAATTGCGGCCAGCCATCGCGAATATCCTGCAAATAGGCATGATGCGCGGTCGGCAGATCATACATGCCCAAGGGCGCGAATGGCGGGTTGATCCAGAACTGCGCCTGCATCTGATCGCAAAGCTGCTTCTGCGCGGCGAGGTCCGGCGCCTCGAACCAGGCGTCGCGCAGCGCCTCCATCTTCGGGTCGGTCGGCCAGCCGAACCAGGAGGCGATGCCGGCGCCGCGAATGCCGACGGACGCTGCCGGACCCAGATTCCCGAAGCCGCCGAGCCAGGTGTAGAAGATGTTCCAGCCACCTTTGTCATTGCTCTCCCGACTGGCGCGGCGCTGCACCACGGTGCCCCACTCGATCGACTGGAAATCGACGTTCATGCCGATCTTGCTGAGCGTGTCGGACGCCACCTGCGCCTCGGCATAGATCGACGGAATGGTAGACGCTGCCAGGATCACCACCTTCTCGCCGTTGTAGCCGGCGGCGATCAAATCCTGCTTCAGCTTGGCGTAATCCTTCGGCCCGCGGGTGATTTCCACGCCCACTGTGCTGGCCATCGGGGTGCCCGGCACGAACATGCCGACATCGGTTTTCAGGATCGACGGCACCGCCCCGGCCACCGCCTCCATGATTTCCTTCTGATCCATCGCCGCCACCACCACCCGGCGGATCGCGGCATTGTCGAATGGCGGATGCAGATGGTTGAACCGTAGGCAGCCGATCTCCCCGGTGCGGTCCTTGACCGTGATCACCAGGTTCTTGTTGGTCTTCAAATTCGGGATCAGGTCGATGGTCGGGTTTTCCCACCAATCCACCTCGCCCTGCATCAGGGCGGCCGAGGCGGTGGCCGGATCGGGGATGAAATTCCATACCACCCGGTCGATATAGGCGATCTTCGGTCCGGCATTAAAGCTCGGCTTGCCGTCCGCACGCGGCAGGTAATCGGCGTTACGGGCGAACACCACGCGCGACCCCGATACCCGTTCGTCAGCGACGAAGCGGAACGGGCCGCTGCCGACCGCTTCGGTGACCTGCTTCATCGCATCGGTCATCGCCAGCCGCTCGGGCATCATCACGCAATAGACCTGGCCGAGCGCATCCGCCACCAGGCTGAACGGCTTCTTCAGCCGGATCCGGATCACCTTGTCGGACGGGGCGGAGAATTCGTCGGTGCGGGCCGCCAGCGCCTGGCCGAACGGATCGCGCTTGCAGAAGCGGACGATGGAGGCAACGCAGTCGCGCGCCAGCACCGGCGTGCCATCATGGAATTTCAGCCCGTCGCGCAGCGTCAGTTCCCAGATCTTGCCATCGTCACTGATCTGCTGGCCGGCCACCATCTGCGGCTGCACGTTGAACGCCGCATCATAGCCATACAGCGTGTCGAACACCGCGAGCGAGTAGTTGCGAGTGATATCCGCGGTGGTCCAGACCGGGTCCAGGGAAACCAGGTCCGCATGCGGAACGAAGGTGATGAGGCGC
>JAYTXR010000064.1:0-8183 GCA_043742865.1 Acetobacteraceae bacterium | reverse complement strand
GGCGCCTGCAGATTATTCTTGCCCTGTGCGACTAATTCGCCCAACGACGGCGAGCCCGGCGGCAGCCCGAAGCCCAGGAAATCCAGCGTGCTGAGCACCGTCACCGAGCCGGAAAGGATGAACGGAAGAAATGTCAAGGTCGCCACCATCGCGTTCGGCAGCACATGTCGCCACATGATGGAAAAATCGGAAACCCCCAACGCCTTGGCCGCGCGGACATAGTCCAGATTGCGCCCGCGCAGAAACTCCGCCCGGACCAGCCCGGTCAGTCCCATCCAGCGGAACAGCAGCAGAAACACCAGCAGCACCCAGAAACTCGGTGTCAGCACGCTGCCCAGGATGATCAGCAAATAGAGCTCCGGCATGCCTGACCAAATTTCGATAAAGCGCTGGAACAGCAAATCCAGCGTGCCGCCGTAGTACCCCTGCACCGCCCCGGCCGCCACGCCGACCACCGAGGAAATCGCGGTCAGCGTGAACCCGAACAGCACCGACAACCGAAACCCATAGATCACCCGCGCCAGCACATCGCGCGCCTGATCGTCAGTGCCCAGAAAATTTTGCCAGGAAGGCGGCGCCGGGGCCGGCACCGGCAGGTCCTTCACCACCGAATTATAGGCATACGGCACCAATGGCCAAACCATCCAGCCGCGCGCCTCGATCGTCCGTGCCAGTTCCGGGTCGGTGTAATCCGCATCGGTGGGCAGAAAATCCGCACCGAATGCGTCCTCGCTGTAATCCTGCAAGACCGGAACGAACCAACGCCCGTCATAATGGATCAGCAGCGGCCGGTCATTGGCGATGAACTCCGCGAACAAGGACAGCACGAACACCGCCGCAAAAATCCACAGCGAAACAAACCCTCGCCGGTTCTGCCGGAAAATCGCCAGCCGGCGCTTGGTGATAGGCGAGAGGGTCACTTCTGCTCACCGGCTTTCGAAGTCGATGCGGGGGTCGACCAGCGTGTACATCATGTCGCCGACGATCTGCATGACCAGACCCAGCAGCGTGAAGATGAACAACGTTCCGAACATCACCGGGTAGTCGCGCCGTATGGCCGATTCAAAGCCCAGCAGGCCTAATCCGTCCAGCGAGAACACGATCTCCACCAGCAACGAGGAGGAGAATACGATCCCAATGAACGCGGCCGGAAACCCCGCCACCACCAGCAGCATGGCATTTCTAAAAATATGGCCATACAGCACCCGGGTTTCGCTGGCGCCCTTGGCGCGCGCGGTGGTCACGTATTGCTTGCGGATTTCCTCCAGAAAGCTGTTCTTGGTCAGCATGGTCAGGCTGGCGAACCCGCCGGCGATCAGCGCGATCGTCGGCAGCACCATATGCCAGGCGTAATCGGCGATCCGTGCCGGCCATCCCCAGCTTTCCGCCCCCGAGCTGGTCAGTCCGCGTAATGGGAACCACTGCACGAAAGACCCTCCGGCGAACAGGATCACCAGCAGGATGGCGACCAGGAAGCCGGGAAGGGCATAGCCGATCAGCACCACCGCCGAGGACACTAGATCGAACCGGCTGCCGTCGCGCACTGCCTTGGCGATGCCGAGGGGGATCGAAATCAGATACACCAGCAACGTCGACCACAACCCGATCGATATCGACACCGGCATTTTTTGCACGATCAGGTGCAACACGGTCTGGTCACGAAAGAAACTACGCCCGAAATCGAAACTGGCGTAGTTGCGCAGCATGTCCAGAAACCGCGTCAGCGGCGGTTTGTCGAAGCCGAACATCTTTCGGATATCGGCCACCACCGCCGGGTCCAGCCCGCGTGCGCCGCGATAGCTGGAATCGGAGCTTGGCGCCGACGCTTCGCCGGCGCCCGCGTTGGTCAGCCGTCCGGCAATTTCGCCCTTGCCGCGCAGTTCGGCGATCATCTGCTCGACCGGGCCGCCGGGGGCGAACTGCACCACGGCGAAATTGATCGCGACGATGCCGATCAAGGTCGGGATCACCAGCAGCAGGCGGCGCAGCAGATACGCCGTCATTAATTCCCGCCACGCCGGGCGGCCTCCACCACCGCGGAGCGCGCCGGCTCAACCCACCAATCGTCCAGCACGAAGCCGGTGCGGATGGCCACTGGGGGACGCGCGAAACGGTCCCAGAACGCCAGTTTGGCGGATTGCGTATGCCAATGCGGCACCACGTACCAGCCATGGAGCAGCACGCGATCCAGAGCATGCGCGGCGTCCAGCTGCGCCTGCTGGCTGTCGACGGCGATCAGCTGACCGACCAGCGCGTCCACCACGGGGTCGCAGATGCCGATCACGTTGTCGCCGCCTTCCTGGCGGCCGGAAGCACAGCTCCAATAGCCCAGCTGTTCGTTGCCGGGATTGGTGCTCTCGCCGAACACCATCACAGCCATGTCGAAATCAAAACCATCCATCAGCCGCTGATACTGCGCCCCGTCGACGGTGCGCACGCGGGTTTCGATGCCGAGTTTTTTCAGGGTCTCGACATAGGGCAGCGCCACCCGCTCGAACGCCGGTGCGTCCAGCAGCAGCTCGAAGCTCATCTGTTTGCCGTCGGGTCCGATCAGGCGGCGGTCGCGAACCTCGTAGCCGGCCTGCTTCAGCAGCCCGAGTGCGACGCGCAACTCGTCGCGGTTGTTGCCCGACCCGTCGGTTACCGGCAGATTGAACGGTTCGGTAAAGACCGCAGGCGGCAGCTTGTCGCGAAACCCCTCCAGCACCGCCAGCTCGCCGCCCTCCGGCAGTCCCGAGGATGCCAGATCGCTGTTGCTGTAATAGGATTTCGTGCGGGTATAGGCGCCGTAGAACAGGTTCTTGTTGGCCCATTCGAAGTCGTAAGCCCAGGCCAGCGCCTGGCGGACACGCACATCATTGAACACCGGGCGGCGGGTGTTGAACGCGAAGCCCTGCATCCCGGTCGGCAGATGGTGGCGGATTTCTTCCTTTTTCACCAACCCCTTCTGCACCGCGGGGAAGTCATAGGCAGTGGCCCATTGCTTGGCGATATTTTCCTGGCGGAAATCGATCTGCCCGGCCTTGAAGGACTCCAGCGCCACCGTGGCGTCGCGGAAATACTCGGTCCGCATGACATCGAAATTGCTCAGCCCCTTGCCGGTCGGGCGGTCGCGCGCCCACCAATCCGCCACGCGCTCATAGGCGACCGAACGGCCGAACTCGAATTTCCCCACCCGATACGGCCCCGAGCCCAGCGGCGGCTCTGTCAGCGGCTTGGCGAAATCCCGGCTGTCCCACCAATGCTTCGGCAGCACCGCCATCTCGCCCAGGATCATGGGCAATTCCCGATTGCGGTTGGTCTTGAAATGGAACACCACGCGCAACCTGCCTTCGACCGCCACATCGGCGATGTCGGCATAATATTGCCGGTAGAACGGCCGGCCTTTCTCGCGCAGCGTGTTGAACGTCCAGGCCACGTCCTCGGCGGTGACGGGCTGGCCGTCGTGAAACCGTGCCTCCGGCCGCAGCTCGAAGGCCACCCATTTGCGGTCTTCGGGCAGCTCGATCGCCGCCGCCAGATGGCCATAGGCGGCGTTGTTCTCGTCGGCCGAGGCGCGCAGCAGCGTGTCGTAGACCCGCGTGATATCGGCGGCGCTGCCGCGAAGAATGAACGGGTTGAAGCTGTCGAAGGTGCCGACCGAAGACAGCACGATTTGCCCGCCCTTCGGCGCCTCGGGGTTCACATAGGGAAACCAGGGAAAATCGGCGGGCAAGGCTGGCGTTCCCAGCACCGAGAAAGCATGGGTGCGGGTAACCGCCGCCGCCGCCGCCCGCGCTGCCTTCGCCAGCGGCAGCGATGCCAGAAGCTGCAAGACGGCACGGCGGGTTGATGTCATCCTGGCTGCTCCGCCAGCAATGAAATGGCCTGTTCCAGCAGCCCGGGATCGCCCACCGCCAGCACCCGCCCATCGCCATTCGCCGCCAGAAGCTGCCCCGACCAGTCGGTGATCCGTCCGCCGGCGCCCTCGATCACCGGGGTCAGCGCCACCCAGTCCCAGATTTTCAAATCCGCCTCGGCGATGATGTCGATCTGCCCCAGCGCGAGCAGCCCATAGGCATAGGCATCGCCGCCGAAGGAATTCCGCTTGGTTCGCGCCGCCAAGTTTTGCCAGCGCGGCAGGTCCGCGCCGAACATCTCCGGCGAGGTGCAGGACAGTTCCGCCTGGTCCACGCTGGAGCAGCGCCTGGTGCCGGCTTGCCCGCCAAACTTTCCGGTGAACCGTGTAGGCCGGCCAGCGCAGCCGATCCAACGCTCGCCGGTCACCGGCTGGTCGATGATGCCGAGCATCGGCGTGTCGCCATCCAGCAGCCCGATCAGCGTACCGAATACCGGGCGCCCGGTGATGAAGGCGCGGGTGCCGTCGATCGGGTCGAGCACCCAGCGCAGTCGCGACTCCGGCCGGTCCAGGCCGAATTCCTCGCCCAATATGCCATGCGCGGGAAATCGCTGGGACAGCACCGCGCGCATCGCCTGCTCGGCGGTGCGGTCTGCAACCGTCACCGGGCTGCGATCGTCCTTGGTCTCCGACTCCAGTCCCGCGCGGAAGAACGGCCGGATTACAGCACCGGCCACATCCGCGGCGGCCACCGCGGCGGCGACCAGCCGGTCCATCTCCGCCTGGGTCACCTCGGCGCGCATCTTCTGGCTATTTCGGCAGCGGCTCCGGCGATTTCGACAGGGTGCGCAGATAATCGATCACATCGGCGCGCTGCTTGTCGTTGTTGATCCCGGCGAACGCCATGCGGGTGCCCGGGACATAGGCGGCCGGCTTCTTCAGCCAGGCGTTCAGCTCGTCAAAATTCCAGGGGCCGGCCTTTGCCTTCAGCCCGTCGGAGTAGTTGAAGCCCTCCATATGCCCGTGCTTGGCGCCGACCACGCTGTATAAATTGGGCCCGACGCCAGCCTTGCCGCCATCGGTGAAGGAGTGGCAGGCGCTGCACAGCTTCTTGGCCAGCCCCTCACCGGCGGCCGGATCGGCGGCGGCGAGCAGCGGTCCGATCGGTGTCAGCTCGTCTTTGGCGCCGCCGGTAGCGGCCGGGGCGGCGGCCTCCTCGATCTTCAATACCGTGTGCGCCAACCGGTGGACGCGAACCGCCTGGTCGCCGATCAGGCCGGTAACGAAAAACGCGATCCCGACGACCAGGAACGCGGCGATCGCCTTGTTGATTTGCATGCTGTCCATAGGACGAGACTTCTCCGGGCAACGAGCTGAACGAAACGGCAGAACGTGCAGCGTTGCACGGGAACCGGGGCCTACCTAATGTGCGCCGCACCATAGGCAAGCCGCCACCCTCCATCAAGTCATCGCCTTCGACCACAAGCCCCCGCAACCACAATTCTGGCGAGCTCCCCAAATTGACTCCGCCCAATCTCAACCCAATCGTGATCATCCCGTCCCGTATGGCCTCCACCCGATTGCCGGGCAAGCCGTTGGCGGATATTCACGGCATTCCGATGATCGTGCACGTGCTGCGCCGCGCCCAGGAGGCCGGGATCGGCCCCGTCGCGGTGGCCTGTGCCGAACCGGAGATCGCGCAGGCGGTCCGCGCCGCCGGCGCCATCGCCATCCTGACGGACCCGTCCTTGCCGTCCGGCTCTGACCGCGTGCACGCCGCGCTGGCGAGCCTGGATCCGCAGGGCAGGCACGACGTGGTGGTGAACCTGCAAGGCGATTTCCCTACCATCACTGCCGACCAGCTGCGCGCCGTCATCACCCCGCTGCTGGACCCCCGCACCGACATTGCCACCCTGGTGGCGCCGATCCTCAGTGAGGAGGAAGCGAACACCCCATCGGTCGTCAAGGCCGCCTGCGTGTTCGAACGCGGCCGCGCGACCTCCCCGGCACTGTATTTCTCCCGCGCCCCGATACCCTGGGGGGACGGCCCGCGCTGGCACCATATCGGCATCTATGCCTTTCGCCGGGCGGCGCTGGCGCGTTTCGTCTCGCTGCCGGAAAGCCCGCTGGAGCGGCGCGAAAAACTCGAACAGCTGCGCGCGCTGGAAGACGGCATGCGCATCGTCTGCGCCCGGATCGAGCACGGCCCGTTCGGCGTCGACACGCCGGCGGATCTGGAGCGTGCGCGCGACCTGATGGATCCCCGGCGCGCGCGCGACCGGCTTGCCCCCAAAGGACCAACAGCATGAGCGGCATCATCGCGTTCCAGGGCGTCCCCGGTGCCTATTCCGACCTGGCCTGCCGCTCGGCCTTTCCCGGGATGGCCACGTTGCCCTGCGAATCATTCGAAACCGCGATGGAAGCGGTCCGCGAAGGCCGGGCGGGCCTCGCCATGCTGCCCTGCGAAAACAGCCTCGCCGGCCGGGTGCCGGATATCCACCATCTTCTGCCGGGCTCCGGCCTCTTCGTGATCGGCGAGCATTTCCAGCGGGTGGAGCACTGCCTGCTCGCCATCCCCGGTGCCAGCATCGGCGGATTGAAGCGGGCGCATTCGCACACCGTGGCGCTGGGCCAGGTGCGCCATGTGCTGAAGGAACTGAACCTCGCCCCGGTCGTCGAAGCCGATACCGCCGGGGCGGCGGAACTGGTGGCCGCGTGGAACCGGCCGGAAGAAGCCGCGATCGCCTCCTCGCTGGCGGCCGAGATCTACGGCCTGGAAATTCTGCGCTCCAATGTCGAGGACGCTGCCCATAACACCACGCGCTTCTACGTCATGGCCAAACAAGCCGCGGCACCAGAGCCGAAAACCGCCCACCTGCTGACCACCTTCGTGTTCCGCGTCCGCAACGTGCCCGCGGCGCTGTACAAGGCGCTTGGCGGCTTCGCGACCAACGGCGTGAATATGACCAAATTGGAAAGCTACATGCTGGCCGGCCAGTTCTCCGCCACCCAGTTTCTCTGCGACGTGGACGGCCATCCCGAACAGCCCGCCCTCCGCCTGGCTTTGGAAGAACTGCAATTCTTCTCCACCGAAGTCCGCATCCTCGGCGTCTACCCCGCCGCCCCGTTCCGCCTCACCCAAGGCAGCGCTGACTGACATTTCCGGCGCTGGCCAGGGCATCCCCCTTCTCCTCCCGGGAATCATCCCGCCGCTTGGCCCGCACCACCCAATCGCGGATCGACAGCGATGTCGGTTCGAACTCACGGGAAACGATTTTGGGATCGCGGCCAGCGCGGACCAAATCCACCCTCTGACGGTGGAATTCAGGTAATTAAGCCGGGCGGGCTTTGAGCATTTGAGGAGCCTCCTGCGAAAGCTTGATGGGGTCCACCAAACCGGGTCAACTTCAAAACTATCGCGGCTTTGAAACCGCCTGGATCCATGAGGGACTGCCGGCATGACGATGACGGATAATCTGATCAGCCTCGACGCCCTGGCCTCCCTGCTGGCAGCGTGTGTCGTGCTGCTGCTGGGCACTCTGCTCAGCCAGCGCGTCGGGCTGCTGGCCCGCTACAGCATCCCGAGTCCGGTCGTAGGGGGCGTGTTGTTCGCGATCGCCGCCGCGGCGCTGATGCGCATGACCGGGCAAGGCATCACGATGGCGACCGCGGCGAAGTCCGATCTGCTGCTGCTGTTCTTTGCCTGCCTGGGTCTGACCTCCGATCTGCGGCGGCTGCTGCGCGGCGGCCCGCGGCTGCTGCGCTTCCTGGTGGCGCTGGTGCCGTTCCTGATGGTGCAGGACGCACTCGGTGTGTTGATCGCGAAGTTGCTTGGCCTGCACCCGTTTCTCGGCCTGGTCGCAGGCTCCATCACGCTGGCGGGCGGCCACGGCACCGGCGCGGCCTACGTGGAAAAATTCGGCGAGGCGAGCGCCATACCGGCGATTATGGGGTTGACGATGACCTCGGCAACGCTGGGGCTGGTGTTTGGCGGCGTCATCGGCGGACCGGTCGCCGAGCGGCTGATCCGGCGATTCCGCCTGTCGGGCGCGACGGCCGATGGCATGGACGGCGACGTGATCATGGGACCGGCAGAGACGCCGGTGACCACGGTGCCGCTGATTGGCTCGCTGGCGGCCGCCCTGGTGGCAGTGCTGATCGGCCAGTGGCTGGGCCGGATGCTCGCGGATGCCCCGGTCACCGTGCCGGATTTCCTGCTGAGCCTGCTGGCGGGGCTGGTGCTGCGTAACGCCGGCGGCCTGATCGGGTTGCGGCTGAACGGTGCGGCATCGGACCTGATCGGCTCGGTCTGTCTGTCGCTGTTTTTGGCGTGGACGATGATGGC
>JAYTXR010000063.1:0-26108 GCA_043742865.1 Acetobacteraceae bacterium | reverse complement strand
CAACGCGGAGGAGGCTTTGGCCACCGGCGGCTATCTGGCGCAGCAGGTGGCGGGGCTGCGCGGCGTCGCCTTGGCGCTAGGCCAGCCAGCCCGGAACCGGCAGGTCCTTTGACCGTAGGAATTCCGGGTTGAACAGTTTGGACGCATAGCGCGCACCGCCATCGCACAACACCGTCACGATAGTATGCCCCGGCCCCATCGTCTTCGCCACCCGGATCGCCGCGGCGACGTTGATCCCCGCGGAGGTTCCCACGGAAAGCCCTTCGTGGATCAGCAGCTCGAAAATCTGCTCCAGCGCCTCGGCATCGGGGATGCGTTCGGCATCGTCGATCGGCGCGCCGGCCAGATTATCCGGCACGCGGGACTGGCCAATCCCCTCGGTGATCGAACTGCCCTCGACCGTCAGATCGTTGTTCTTCACCCAGCCGTACAGCCCGCTGCCCTCGGGGTCGGCCAGCACGATGCGGATTTTTTGATTTTTCTCCTTCAACGCCATCGCCACGCCGGCCAGCGTGCCGCCGGTGCCGCAGGAGCAGGTGAAGGCATCGATGCGGCCGCCGGTCTGCTGCCAGATCTCCGGCCCTGTGGTGGTGCGATGACCCTCGCGATTGGCCAGGTTGTCGAACTGGTTGGCCCAGATCACGCTTTCTCCCGCAGCCGCCATTTCCTCAGCCATCCGGCGGGAGACGTGCACGTAATTGCCGGGGTCGCGGTACGGCTTGGCCGGCACCAGGCGCAGATCGGCGCCGATCATGCGCAGGAAATCGATCTTCTCCTGGCTCTGGGTCTCGGGCATCACGATGATGCAGCGATAGCCGCTGGCATTGCCGACCAGGGTCAGGCCGATCCCGGTATTGCCCGCGGTGCCCTCCACCACGGTGCCGCCGGGTTTTAAGGCACCGCTGCGCTCGGCATCCTGGATAATCGCCAGCCCCGCGCGGTCCTTCACCGACCCGCCGGGGTTCATGAACTCGGCCTTGCCCAGGATCGTGCAGCCGGTCGCCTCGGAGGCGCGGCGCAACCGGATTAACGGCGTGTTGCCGATCGCGCTGGCAAGATCGGGTGACCAGCGATCGGCGAAGAAAGATAGGCTCATGTTGCGGTTGCCCCGTTGGCATGCGATGGCGGAAATACCCAAAAAGCCGGAGTTGGCAGAATGATCGAGAATGTTCCCCCCGCAAAGGCCTGGGGCGCGCTGCAATCGGATCCGCAGGCGCAGCTGGTCGATGTCCGCACCGATGTGGAATGGGCCTATGTCGGCGTGCCGGACCTCGCTGCCATCGGCAAGCAGGCGGTGCTGATCCCCTGGCAGATGTATCCGTCGATGCAGGTCAATCCCGACTTTGTGGACGCACTGAAGAAGACCGGCTTCACGCCGGAGCACCGCATCTACTTCCTTTGTCGCAGCGGCGTGCGCAGCCTGGCCGCGGCCGAGGCGATGCGCCAGGCGGGCTATCCGCATGTCTACAACGTCGCTGACGGTTTCGAGGGACAGGTGGATACCGATGGCCATCGCGGCGCGGCTTCCGGCTGGAAGGCCGAGGGGCTTCCCTGGCGACAACGCTGAGTAAATTCCACGGTTAACGGTCGTACAGGACCTGCAGCACGACGAACCACGGATAGCGGTTGTCCAAAATAACACCCTCCGGCGTCGCCAGCTTCCCATCCGGCGTCACCGGCACATGTTTCAGGGCGACCGCCGAGCCGACATTGCCGCCGATCACGCTTAGTTCTCCGGGGAGTTCTCCGATCTCGATGGCCACCACGATGTCGCAATGGGCCGGAAAACGGGAGGCCGGCAGGTCGTCGAAGCCGATCCCGGCGGCCTCGTCGCGGCCGGTGCAGATCAGGTCGCCCAGCGTTGGAGCGTACTGCTCCGGCCGTCGCGCGACAATCGCCCAGCCTCTCGCCTCACCGGAGGCCCGGCGGCGGGCGGCGTCGATATAGGTGGCGTGGGCGGGGGAATAGGGAAACCGTTCGCCGGCGCCGGCCACGCGCAGGACGTAGGAGATGAACGCCGCCGACCAGGCATGGCTGTCGGCCTGTTCGGACGGAAATTCCGCGCCGGTTTCGTCGGTCCGCCCGGTCCACAGGCTGGCGTTGGTGCCCGCATCCTGGCCGATCCACCAGTAATCCCCAACCCGTTGCCACAGGCCTGGCTGACGCGCCGGAATGTCGTCCGCCGATAATGACGGGCGCGATCCCGGTGGCTGGTCGCGCACCGGCGAGCCGAACCCGCGCCATTCGCGTAGCGCGATAGCGACCGCTTCCTGGCGCGAGAAGCCGTTCTGCGTGGTGTAGCGGGGTGCGTGGGACAAAGGCGGGGGGGCACAACCCGCCAGGGCGGCGGCCAGGGCCAGCAGGGGCGGCAGGCGGCGATGTGTCGCCGCCGCCGGCATCAGGCCCGCTCGGGAAACAGGCCGGCGAGCCCCGCCGCGCTGGCCGCGCAGACGCCGCGTTCGGTGATCAGCCCCGTGACCAGTCGGCCCGGCGTCACGTCGAAGGCCGGGTTGGCGGCCGGGCTGCCGGCGGCGGCGACCCGCACGGTCACGATCTGCCCGGACTTGGTCCGGCCGGTGACATCTGTCACCTCCGAAGCGGCGCGTTCCTCGATCGGGATTTCCGCCACGCCGTCCGCCACGTTCCAATCGATGGTGGAGGACGGAAACGCGACATAGAACGGCACGTCGTTGTCGCGCGCCGCCAGCGCCTTTAGGTAGGTGCCGATCTTGTTGGCGGCATCGCCGGTGCGGGTCACCCGATCGGCGCCGACGATAACCAGCCCGACCTCGCCGTGCTGCATCAGATGGCCGCCGGCATTGTCGGCGATCACCGTGTGCGGCACGCCGTGGCTGCCTAGTTCCCAGGCCGTCAGAGCCGCCCCCTGGTTGCGCGGCCGTGTCTCGTCCACCCAGACATGCAAATCGATCCCGCTGTCATGCGCGGCGTAGATCGGCGCCAGCGCGGTGCCCCAGTCCACGGTGGCGAGCCAGCCGGCGTTGCAATGGGTCAGCACGTTCACCGTCTGGCCCGGCTTCGCCGATGCGGCAAGCTCGATCAGCGCGCGGCCGTGCCGGCCGATCGCGGCGCATTGCGCCACGTCTTCGTCGCAGATCGCCGCCGCCTCGGCATAGGCGATGCGGACCCGATCCCCGGGTGAGGTGTTGCGCAGCCGGGTCAGCATCCGCTCCAGCGCCCAGCGCAGATTGACCGCGGTTGGCCGGGTCGCGTTCAGCATCGCCGCACCGGTCTCCATGGCCTCGCTGGACGCATCCGCCCGCAGCGCCAGGCACAGCCCGTAGGCGGCGACGGCGCCGATCAGCGGCGCGCCGCGTGTCTGCATCGCACGGATGGCGTGCGCGGTTTCGCCCGCGCTGGTCAGCCGCAGGATATCGACCGACCACGGCAACCGGGTCTGGTCGAGGATATGCACCGACCAGCCATCCTGATCGTCCACCCACACGCTGCGATACGGGACCGAGTTGACTTTCATGTGGCGATTATCCGGCGGTCAGATGCGCTGATGCAGCACGCAGACCAGCGTGAACAGCCGCCGCGCGGTTTCGAAATCGATCTCGATCTTGCCATCCAGTCGCTGGCGCATCAGCGCCGCGCCTTCGTTGTGCAGGCCGCGCCTGCCCATGTCGATTGCCTGGATGCGGGCTTCGCGGCCTTCCTGCACCGCGTCGAGGTAGCTGTCGACCAGCATCTGGTAGTCCTTGATCAGGCCGCGGAATGGGCTCAGCGACAGCAGATGCAGCACCAGTGGCCGATCTTGCTCGGTACGGATGTCAAACGCCAGCCGGCCTTCCTGGACCGACAGATGCAGCACAAACGGTCCCGGCACGGTCGCGGCGAAATCGGTGCCGGCTTTGACCGGCGACGGCACGAAGTAATTCTGCACCGTCAGGTCCGCGACCGCCTGGGCACGATCGGCTTCCAGGATCGGCGACAGCCGGGTCAGCGCTTCTCCGGCCAGCACCACCTGCGCCAGCCGGGAATCGTCCGATTGGCGTTGCTCGACCGGCTGGGCCATCACCGGCTGGGCCATCACCGGCTGCACGGTCATGCCGGGCCCGGCCCGGTCTGCACCAGGCCAAGTTTTAGCATCAGGCCCAGCGTGCCGCCTTTGATCGGACGGATCAGCGCCAGGGTCAGGATCAGCGCCAGCGGCAGGAAAATCACCGAGGTGAGCCACATCGGCGGCGATTGCGTCCGCTCCATCCACAGCATCAGCGGCACCACGATATGGCCGACCAGCAGAATGGTGATGTATGGCGGCAGATCGTCGGCCCGGGCGACGCCGAGCCTGGCGCCGCAGGAAGCGCATTGGTCGACCACGCGCAGATAGCCGGCAAACAGGGAACCGTTGCCGCAGGCCGGGCAGCGCGCGCGCAGCCCGCGGCCCACGGCAATGCGCAGCTTCGGCACGAGCGCGCCGGCAGAAGCGGTGGGGAGCGGGGGCTGCCAGGTTGTCAGAGCCATGATGAACGGGTCCTACGGGGGCGCCGAGGGAAAATAAAAACTATTGTGCAGCACAACATAGGCTGTTCGACCGGCTTTCGCCATTGCGATTGCTTGATCCCGCGCTGCTGGCAGGTCAGAATTTGTTGCATGGCTCGCATTTTGTTCCTGAACCCCAATTGTTCAACCGCTTGCTCCGACGGGATCGATGCCGCGATCGCGCCGTTCCGCCGGCCGGCCGGGCCGGTTTTGGACGTGGTCACGCTGACCGAGGGGCCGGCGGCGATTTATAGCTGGCGCGACTGGCACGCCGTGGTGGAGCCGCTCTGCCGGCGGATCGGGGCGGAAACCGCGGATGTGTATGTGATCGCCTGCGCCTCGGACCCCGGTATCGAGGCGGCGCGGATCGTGACCGACCGGCCGGTGCTGGGCGTGTTCCGTTCGGCGGTGGCGGAGGCGGTGGCGCGGGCCGAGCGTTTCGGGGTGATCGCGATCGTGGAGGCATCCAGGGCCCGCCATCTGGGGGCGCTGCGCGCGATGGGGCTGGAAGACCGGCTGGCGGCCGAAATGGCGCTGAACCTGTCGATGGATGCGTTGCTGGATCCGATTTTGGCCCGGACCCGGCTGATCGATGCGGCGCGGCATTGCGTGTCCGCGGGCGCCGGGGTGGTTATCCTCGGCTGCACCGGCATGGCGCATCATCGCGCGGCGATCGAGGCCGATTGCGGCGTGCCGGTGATCGAGCCCTGCCAGGCCGCGGCGGCGCTGGCGGTCGGCCATGTGCTGATCCGCCAGACCGGTTCAGGCGGGTGCCCAAACCGGTCCATCGGCGCGATTCGTGGTTAGACCTTCAGATTGACCGACGAGGTGCCGCCGCTGGCGGTTTGCGGGGGTGCCCGGGGTGGTTCGCTATGGGTTTCGGTCGTCGGCGCCTTGGGCGGCGGCGGCGCGGCGGCGCGGGGCGGATGTTGGACTGCGCCGGCGGACGCGTGGGAGATCGAATGCATAGAATAGCCTCCTGCGGATGGTGCGGCATTTTTTGCCGCTGCCTCGCCTTCGCGCGCATTGCCAAGACGTCCAGCCCATCCTGCCGCGCATAGGTTATCGGCGGGATAATCCGCGCCGCAGCGAACGGCGCAGGAAATCGATCGCCACCAGCGTCGCCGCGGCCGCGGCGACCTCAAAGCCGAGCGGGAAACTGCCGCTGGCCTGCACCAGGGTGGCGATCGCGGACGGGATGAACACCATCCCCAGGCAGGTCAGGCAAACGATCCCGCCGGTCGCCTCGGCGATGCGGCCCGGTGGGGCCAGCCGCGCCACCTCGGCGAACACGACGCCGTTCCAGCCCAGCACCAGGCAGCCGAACACCGCGCTTACCGCATAGATGGAGCTGAGCGCCCAGGCCGGTGTGAACCGCCCGACCAGCAAAGCGCATAGCGCGACCCCGCAGGCGATCCCGGCCATCACCGCCAACGGCCGGCCGGTCCTGTCGGCGACCGCGCCCCACAGAATGCGCCCGGCAATGCCGGCGATCTGTGCGGTGGCCAGCGCGAAACCGGCAACCGTCAGAGGCAGCCCGATCGCTTGGTGCAGATAGGTCACGAAGATCGCCAGCAGGCCCATCTGCACGCCCGACATAATGCCCGAGGCGATGCCGATCGCGCGCAGATCGGCGCTGCGCCACACCAGCAGGAACGGGTTCAGCGCGGTGTGCCAGCCGATCCGCCTTCCATGATCGAGATCGACATCCACCTCCGTCCGCCACGGCTGCAACGCCGCCGCGGTCAGCAGGCACAGGCCGATCATCACCCCGACCGCGCCGCGCCAGCCAAGTGCCAGCGCCAGCGCCGGCAGGGCCGCACCGGCCAATCCGCCGCCGACCGGCACGCCGGCCTGTTTGATCGAGAACACCAGGTTGACCCAGCGCGGCGGCGTTGCCTTCAGCAGCACATGCGAGCTTGCCGCCGTCGGCGGCGCATTGCCGATCCCGCTGATCAGGCCGCAGATCGCCAGCCCGATCAGCGAGCCGCTGAGGGAGAACGCGAAACCCACCGCCAGCAGCACCAGGCACGCCTGGCAGACCCGCATCGCGCCGAACCGCGGCACCAGCCCGCCGCCGAGCAGGGCCGAGAACACGCAGACCGAATAGACGATGGAGGTGTAGATGCCGATGCTGGTTGCGGGAACGTCGAGGTCGCGGGCGATCTCCGGCGCCAGCACCGGCATCGTGTACATGCCCATGGTGATGAAAGCCTGCACCACCATCATCGCGGTGAGTTGGACGACGAAATCGCGCCGGCGAGCGGTCTCGGGATAGGTTTCCGGAACGTCCCGCATCTCAGGTCGACGCAGCGGAAGCGAACGCATTTGCCATGAGGTCGATCATTCTCCCGCGTTGACGATGGGTTTAGGCTGCAATTCGGACGGCTGGGCGGCAAATCGGGGATGACCAGCTTGCCGTAGCACTGGCGCGACTTTACGAAGGCCCTGTCACAAAGCTAGACCGTGGGCGAAAGCGGGCCAAGCCCGGTTATTCCGCCTCGGCAATCGGTTCGAGAAATCCCTGTCAGCGCGCATCGGAGAAAAAAAATGCAACTGCACGACGTGAAAGTCTCCCCGTCCAAGGCTAATCTGAAGCGCGAGGATCAGCTGGCCTGGAAGATCGCCGGTGTTGCCGCCGACAAGGTGGCGGTCGCCAAGGACGTTGCCGAGATGATCGTCAACCGGATCATCGACAACGCCTCGGTGGCGATCGCCTCGGTCAACCGCCGCTCGGTCACCTCGGCGCGCGACATGGCGCTTGGCCATCCGCGCAAATCCGGCGCCACGGTGTTCGGCATGGCACCAACCAAGCGCGTCAGCCCGGAATGGGCCGCCTGGGCGAACGGTACCGCGGTGCGCGAACTGGACATGCATGATACGTTCCTGGCCGCCGATTATTCTCATCCCGGCGACAACATCCCGCCCATTCTGGCGGTGGCGCAGACCCTGGAAAAAAGCGGCCGCGAGCTGATCCGCGGCATCGCCACCGGCTACGAGATCCAGATCGACCTGGTGCGCGCCATTTGCCTGCACGAACACAAGATCGACCACATCGCCCATCTGTGCCCGGCGCAGGCCGCCGGCATCGGCACCTTGCTCGGGTTGAAGCAGGATGTGATCTATCAGGCGGTGCAGCAGGCGGTGCATGTGTCGTTCACCACCCGCCAGTCTCGCAAAGGCGAGATCAGCAGCTGGAAGGCCTATGCGCCGGCGCATTCCGGCAAGCTGGCGATCGAGGCGGTGGACCGGGTGATGCGCGGCGAAGGCGCGCCGAGCCCGATCTATGAAGGCGAGGACAGCGTCATTGCCTGGATGCTGGACGGACCCGATGCGCATTATCAGGTGGCGCTGCCACAAGCCGGCGAGGCCAAGCGCGCGATCATGGACAGCTATACAAAGGAGCACAGCGCCGAATACCAGTCCCAGGCGCTGATCGATCTGGCCTTCCGCATGCGCGAGCAGATCGCCGATGTCGGCAATATCGAGAAGATCGTCATCCACACGAGCCATCACACCCATTACGTGATCGGCACCGGGGCGAACGACCCGCAGAAGATGGATCCGAAAGCCTCTCGCGAGACGCTGGATCATTCGATCATGTACATCTTCGCCGTCGCGTTGCAGGATGGCAGCTGGCACCACGTGGACAGCTACGCGCCCAAGCGCGCCGGTCGGGCCGATACCGTGCGGCTATGGCACAAGATCGAGACGCGGGAAGACCCGGAATGGACGCGCCGCTACCGCGCGACCGATCCCGACGAACTCGCCTTCGGCGCGCGCATCGAGATCATCCTGAAGGACGGCAGCAAGGTGATCGACGAGATGGCGGTGGCCAATGCGCATCCGAATGGAGCCCGCCCGTTCTCGCGTCCCGACTACATCCGGAAATTCGAGATCCTGACGGACGGGATCATTTCCGACCGCGAATCTAACCGCTTCCTGGCCGCGGTGCAGGACCTCGCGAGGTTGCCCGCCGGCGAACTGCATCAACTGAACGTGGCGCTACCCGCCGGAACCGTGCTCGTCGGCAAGCCGGGCATCTTCTGATCGGTAACGCTTGCCGATCCAGCTTGCCTTTCATGCCCCCGCGCCGGCGCTCGGCGCGGGGTGGAACAGGAGAAAAAAGATGAGCGACACCGCCGAACAAACCGCCCCCGCCGGTTCGACTGCACTGCCCAACCGGGCCAAGAAAGCCGTCGCGCTGTCGGGTGTGGTGGCCGGCAACACCGCGCTCTGCACCGTTGGGCGCGCCGGCAACGACCTGAATTACCGCGGCTACGACATTCTCGACATCGCCGATGTCTGCGAATTCGAGGAGTTGGCCTATCTGCTGGTGCACGGGAAACTGCCGAACATTCCAGAACTGAAGGCTTACAAGGCCAAGCTGAAATCGCTGCGCGGCCTGCCGAGTCCGGTGAAGCGGGCATTGGAAACCTTGCCGGCGGCGGCCCACCCGATGGATGTGATGCGCACCGGCGTTTCGGCATTCGGCTGCGTGTTGCCGGAGAAGGACGACCACAACCCCACCGGCGCGCGCGACATCGCCGACCGGCTGATGGCCTCGCTCGGTTCCATGCTGCTGTATTGGTTCCACTACGCCCATAACGGCCGCAGCATCGAGGTCGACACCGACGACGACAGCATCGCCGGTCATTTCCTGCATCTGCTGCATGGCGAGACCCCGCGTCCTTCGTGGCTGCGGGCGATGAACACGTCGCTGAACCTGTATGCCGAGCACGAGTTCAACGCCTCGACCTTCGCCTGCCGAGTGATCGCCGGCACCGGGTCGGATATGTATTCCTGCATCACCGGCGGGATCGGTGCGCTGCGCGGACCCAAGCATGGCGGCGCCAACGAAGTCGCGTTCGAGATCCAGACGCGGTACGCGAGCCAGGACGAGGCCGAGGCCGATATCCGCGAGCGCGTGGTCAACAAGGAGGTCATCATCGGCTTCGGTCACGCGGTCTATACGATCGCCGATCCGCGCAACAAGATCATCAAGGAAGTGGCGCGGCGCCTGTCGTCGGAGAATGGCTCCATGCGGCTGTTCGACATCGCCGAGCGGATCGAGACGGTGATGATGGACGCCAAGATGATGTTCGCCAACCTCGACTGGTTCAGTGCCATCAGCTACAACGGGATGGCGGTGCCGACGGCGATGTTCACGCCGCTATTCGTGATCGCCCGCACGGCCGGCTGGGCCGCGCATATCATCGAGCAGCGCATCGACAACAAGCTGGTGCGTCCGAAAGCCAACTATGTCGGTCCCGACGACCAGAAATTCATCCCGCTGGCCAAACGGGCATAACGCCGCCCGTGCCGCCCGCCGATGATCAGGTCCCGATGATCAGGTCCCGATGATTAGGCCCCGATGATTCGGGTGGCACGGTAGAAGGTCTCGCCGGCAACCGCCGCGGCAGAAATGCCGCGGCGGTTTCGTTTGTGCGGCTTCGCGAAAACATCGCCATTTCGGACACGCCCCCCGCGCGAGCGGAAAAAATTGCCTAAATGCGGGCCGCACCATTGCTTTTTATTGACATGCACGGGTCCAACGCGGAATAGCAGAATTGGTGTGAACGAATCCGATTCGCGTCGCGCTTCCGTGGCGTGCTGATCCGGACATACAACAACAGAAGGACGGTCCATGGACCGCAGCCTCGTTCAGGTCAAAGCCGGCCGATCTTGCATCGCAACTGGATGCGAAACTGGCATCGGGACGGTGAAAATGGCGCCGCGCAAGATCGCGCGGATCGCATGCGGTCATCGTCCGCCTGCATGCGGGCGGAAGTTTCCGCTGGACATTCCAGCGCGCGGGAACCGGCAAGCCCCGTCGCGGATTGGATGGCAGGTCGTTGCTTCGGCGGCGCCGCATGGCGAACGCGATGCGTTCGCGAGAAATGGCGGATCCGTCCGCTGCGCCGGTTGGCTGACGGCAGGTCTTTCAGCCGAGTTCTCGACTGCCGCTACAACAACCAACGCTGTCAAAAGGAGTTTCCACAAGTGAGCACACAGGATCTGGATACCGTGCGGGCGCAGGCCATGGCGATGCGCGCCGCCGCCAAGAAGACCGAGGCCAAGCCGGCGGCCAAGAAGGCCGCCGCACCCAGAAAGGCCGCACCCAAAAAAGCGGCTGCACCGATGAAGGCGGCGGCCCCGAAGAAAGCCGTGGCACCGAAGAAAGCCGCGGCTTCCGCCAAGCTGGCCGCACCGAAGAAAGCCGCTGCGGCGAGGAAGGCTCCGGCCGCCGCCAAGGCCGCCGCCCCGAAGAAGGCAGTGGCGGCCAAGAAGGCAGCCGCGCCGAAGAAGGCTGTGGCGGCGAAGAAGCCTGTTGTCGCCAAGAAGGCTGTTGCCGCGAAGAAGACCCCGGCCGCCGCCAAGGCCGCCGCGCCGAAAAAGGCTTCGGCGCCAAAGAAGGCCGCCACTTCCGCCAAGACGGCCGCGCCGAAAAGATCCGCGCCACCCAGGAAGCCCGCTGGCAGGAAACCTGCCGCTGGGGCAACCGCCTAACGATACGATTGCTTTTCTTCAGGGCCGGAACGATTGGAAAAGGGCGCCGCGAGGCGCCCTTTTTCATGCCACCGGCGTAGTCGCTGGTTTGATCTTCTTGCCCTCGTCGGACGCACGCCAGAGATACCACGCGGCGATGCTGCGCCAGGGCGCCCAGGCCTGCCCGATCTGCGCCAGCGCGCGGGGTTTTGGCGGCTCGGTCAGACCGTATAGCCGACGATAGCCATCGCGGACGCCGAAATCATCGACCGGCAGTATATCCGTGCGGCCCAGGGTGAAGATCAGCAGCATTTCCACCGTCCAGCGTCCGACGCCGCGGATCGTCGTCAGCCGTTCAATCAACGCCTCGTCGGTCAGCCGCAGCGCGGTGCGCCGGTGCGGCACCGTGCCGTCCAGCGTCTTGGCGCAGATGTCGCGGATAGCGGCGATCTTGGAGAGCGAGAACCCGCAGCCGCGGATCGTCGCATCGTCGGTCATCAGCACCTGCTCGGGGGGCGGAAACGGCGCATCGGGAAACAAGGCGACGAACCGGCCTAAGATGGCGCGTGCCGCGTTGCCATGCAGTTGCTGATGCGAGATGGCGCGCACCAGCGCCTCATACAGCGGCTGCTGCTCGGCGCGCAGCGTGAACTTGCCGGCGCGGCCGATCAGTGCCGCAAAGGCGGGGTCGCTGGAAAGATGACGGCGAGCGGCGATCGACATGGCGAAGTTAAGCCGATGCGCTGGGCTGGCCGCAACCCATTTGCATTGACGCCAGGGAACGCAGCCGCCAGCGTGCTGAACACTAAAATGCCGATCACTAAAATGCCGATCACTGGCACGATGCAGGCTGCAACGCTGGGGAGGCTCTATGCGCATAGCCGAGATGGATTGGCGGATGGTGGAGGACTGGGTCCGCCATGATGACCGTGGCGTGCTTCCGATCGGCAGCACCGAACAGCATGCCGGCCTGTCGCTCGCGACCGATTCCATATTGGCGGAACGCGTGGCGGTTGAAGCCGCCGAGCCGCTCGGCGTGCCGGTGTTTCCGGCCCTGCCGTATGGGCTGACGCCGTATTTCTCGGCGTTCCCCGGCACCGTCACACTGCGGCTCGCGACTTTCGCCGCCCTGATGCGCGACATCCTCGACAGCATGAAGCGCTCGGGCTTTCGCCGCATCCTGATCGTCAACGGCCATGGCGGCAACCAGGCGGCCGCGGCACTGGCGATGGAATGGATGATGGATAATCCCGATACGCGCGTGCGGTTTCACGATTGGTGGCGCGCCCCGCTGACCCTCGCCACGATCCGAGCGATCGACCCGGCGGCCAGCCATGCCAGCTGGATGGAGAACTATCCCTGGACCCGCCTGGCGCATCGCAACGGGCCGGAGGAGGCTAAGCCGATGGCCGATCTGGATCTGATGCGCACGCTGCCGCCGTTCGAGGCGCGGGAAGTGCTGGGCGACGGCAATTGCGGCGGATTATACCACCGTGACGATTCCGACATGGCCGAAATCTGGGAGGTCGCGGTGGAGGAGACCCGCAAGCTGCTGGAATACTGGTGATCGGGTGGCCAGCGCCGGCCGATCAGCCGGCCGATTGGGTGTCAGCGCCGGCCGGTCAGCCGGCCGATTGGGTGTTACCGCCGGCCGATCAGCCGGCCGATTGGGTGTCAGCGCCGGCCGATCAGCCGGCGGGCGATGACCATCTTGTGCACCTCGGTCGGGCCCTCGTAGACGCGCATCAGCCGGACCCGGTTGGCCATCATCTGTAGCGGCAATTCCTTGGTCATGCCCATGCCGCCAAAACTCTGCATGGCGTGGTCGATGACCTCCCAGGCCATTTCGGTTGCAAAGATCTTGATCATCGCCACCTCGGTGCGCGGTTCCTCGCCGCGGTCGATCTTCCAGGCGGCGTCGTAGGTCATCAGCCGGCAGGCATGGATTTTTGTCGCGGCGTCGGTGATCCACCACTGCACCGCCTGGCGTTCCGATAGCGGCAAGCCGAACGTCACGCGCTGGGGCACATACTCGATCATCATGTCCAGCGCCCTCTGCGCCATGCCGATGCACCAGGCGGCCATCTGCACCCGCCTGGTGGACAGCCGCTGCTGCATCGGCGCGAAGCCGAAACCCTCGCGCCCCAGAAGTTTTGAGGCCGGCAGCCGGCAATCCTCGAACGTCAGCTCGTAGGTATAGGCGCCGCCGAGCATGGGGATGCGCCGCAGCACGTTGAAGCCGGGGGTGCCCTTGTCCACCAAAAACGCCGAGATGCCGCCGCGCGCGCCCTTCGCCTTGTCGGTCACCGCCATCAAAATGGTGAAATCGGCATCGCCCATACGGCTGACCCAGATCTTGCGGCCGTTGATCAGCCAGTCATCGCCGGCGCGCACGGCGCGCGTGGTCATCCCCGCGGGGTCGCCGCCGGCGCCAGGCTCGGAAATAGCGATCGCCGAGGTCAGCTCGCCGCGGGCATACGGTTCCAGATATCGTGCCTTCTGTTCGGCGTTGCAGGTGTTCATCAGCATGCGCAAATTCGGGCTGTCCGGCGGCAGCGTGTACGGCGTGATGGTCTTGCCCTTCTCCTCCTCCACGCCGACCATCGCCAGCACCGGCAAATCCGATCCGCCGAATTCCGCCGGCGCATCGAGGCCCCACAGCCCGAGCTCCTTTGATCTTGCGTCGATCGGCGCGCGCTCCTCCGCTGTCAGCGTGTAGCCGCCACCGGACGCCTCGCGCGCCAGCACAGTTTTTTCCAGCGGCAGCAGCTCGTCGTGGACGAAGCGGGCCATCAGGTCCTGGATCATCCGGTGTTCTTCGCTGAGTTCGAAATCCATGGTTTTAGACCTTTCTACCCGTCGGTAGCTGGCTTATCAGAAGTGCCGGTGATGGCAAGCGCGGTTCGGTTGACACCCCGCCAGCCGACGGTACCATCGCTTTAAATTCACCGGCGAGGGAAACCACCATGAGCGCAGCGGTCCAAAAAAACACCGGGGGAAAATCCGGCGAGACGGTTTACGGCGATGTCGGCACCTGGAAACAGGGCCGGGTACAGGTGGTCGAAATCCGCCGGCCGCCGAATAATTTCTTCGATACCGACCTGATCAACTCGATTGCCGACGCCTATGACGAGGCCGACGCGGATGACGCGATCCGCGCGGTGGTGCTGTGCGCCGCCGGCAAGCATTTCTGTTCCGGGGCGGATTTTGCCCGCCGCGCCATCACCGACACCATCGAGGGAAAGGGCGGCCAGCACCTGTACAAGCACGCCAGCCGGATGATGCGCAACCGCAAGCCGGTCGTCGCCGCCATCCAGGGTGCGGCCATCGGCGGCGGCTTGGGCGTGGCGCTGACCGCGGATTTCCGCGTGACCTGCGAGGAAGCCCGCTTCTCCGCCAACTTCGTCCGCATGTCGTTCCACCCCGGCTTCGGCCTGACCTGCACCTTGCCGCGGCTGGTCGGCACCCAGCAGGCGGCGCTGCTGTTCTACACCGGGCGGCGCGTGCCGGGGGACGAGGCGGTTCGCGTGGGCATGGCGGAACTTCTGGTCCCGCTGTCGGAGGTGCGCGCAGCCGCCATCGCCATGGCGGACGATATCGCCACCTCCGGCCCGCTGGCGCTGATCTCCACCCGTGCGACGGTGCGCCGCGGCCTGGTCGATGCGTTTGAAACCGCCACCGAGCGTGAACTGACCGAGCAGGACTGGCTTCGCAAGACCGCCGATTTCACCGAAGGCACCAAGGCGATGGGCGAACGCCGCCCGCCCGTGTTCACCGGCAAATAGGCGATCGGAATGCGCCAGATGGCGTTGGTCGGTTTTCTGCAGGCGCAGAACTGCTCGAACCTGGTAAGCTCCTGGCGTCATCCGGCCGCGCGGCCGGATTTTCTCTCCGCGGAATACTACCAGGAAATCGCCCAGATCCTGGAGGCCGGCAAATTCCATCTGGCGTTCTTCGATGACCGGCTGGCGATGCCGGACCGCTACGGCAACGACCACGCGCACACGGTGGAAAACGGCATACGCTGCGTGAAGCTGGACCCGGTGGCCTGCCTGATGGCGATGGCGATGGGGTCCAAGCGGATCGGCCTGGGGGCGACCTATTCCACCACCTATTACGAACCGTTCCACGTCGCCCGGATATTTGCCACCGTGGATAATCTGATCGGCGGGCGGGTGGCGTGGAACGTGGTCACGTCGTTGAACGACGGCGAGGCCTGGAACATGGGCCGCGAGCAGATGATCGCGCATGATCTGCGCTACGACCGCGCCGACGAGTTCATGGAAGTGGTGCTCGGCCACTGGGATTCTTGGGACGACGACGCGATTGTGCTGGACAAGCAGCGTATGGTTTTCGCCGATCCCAACAAGGTCCACCGATTGGACCACAAGGGAAAGTTCTTCGCCTCCCGCGGCCCGTTCACGGTGCCGCGCACGCCGCAGGGCCGGCCGGTGCTGATCCAGGCCGGCCAGTCCGGCCGGGGCAAGAAATTCTCGGCGCAATGGGGCGAGCTGGTGTTCGTGTCCTACGCCAACATCCACACCGCCCGGCGCGACTACGCGGAATTGAAGGCGATGGTGGCGGCCGAGGGCCGCGACCCCGACAGCGTCAGCATTTCCACCACCTGCTATACCGTGGTGGGGGAAAGCCGGGCCGAGGCACGGGAGAAATACGAGCTGATCGAAAGCCTGCACCGGGACGTCGACAGCCTGTCGTTGCTGTCCGAAGCGCTGAACTTCGACTTTTCCCGCAAGGGCATGGATGACAAGTTCACCACCGAGGAGCTCGCCAACATCTCGGGCCTGCAGGCGATCCGCGACCGGGTGGTCAGCCTGTCCGGCAACGCCAACCCCACAGTGCGCGAGTTCCTGCATCACAGCCAGCGCGGCCGCATGCAGAACCCGATGATCGGCACGGCATCGGACGTCGCCGACCAATTGGAGGAATGGTTCACCTCGCGCGCCTGCGACGGGTTCGTCATTGTCGGCACCAACATCCCCGAGGGCTATCGCGATTTCGTCAAGATGGTGGTGCCGGAACTGCAACGGCGAAAGCTTTTCCGCGAGGATTACACCGGCAAGACGCTGCGGGAGAATTTAGGCCTGCCCAAGGCCGCGATCGGCGATTGGCGGAGGCAAGCCACCGGGACGCCCCGCACTTGCTAAAACCGTTCCTGCCCGGCAACCCTGCCGGGATCGGGGAAATCCCGGTACAGCGCGAAAACCGCATGGCGCACCAGGGAATTCACCCCAAAATGAAACCCTTCCGCCGGTTCGATTCGGCTGGCGGCGCGTTGGAACGCGGCTTCCAACTGGGCGAGGTTCTTCACCTCGATCATCACGTGGAACTCGCCCATGCCTGGCGGCGCGAGGCCGAGCTTGCGCCGGGTCAGGCGCCAGCCCTCGATCAGGTCCTGATCGCGCAGATGCCCCAGCCAGGCCGCGGCCGGGCGGCTGAAATCGAGGTCGGCGACCCCTGGCTGCAGGTCGCACCAGACATGGTAGATGTCCATCGCCGCAGTCGCTAGGCAACGCCAGCCGGACCCAGAGCCGGCAGCACCGGCGGCCGGCGCGTGTGGAAATCGGTGTCGCGCTGATAGGCGTCGGCTAGTTGTAGAATCCGGCCCTCGCCAAACGGCCGGCCGGCCAATTGCAGCCCGATCGGCAGCCCGTTCGGGTCGAAGCCGCAGGGAATGCTGACCGCCGGCAGGCCAAGATAGTTGAACGGGCGGCAGTTCACCGATACCGCCAAAAACTTGTTTTCCGTGCCGGGCGGGCCGCAGTCGATATCGGTTTCGGCCAGGGTGGGCAGCAAGGTCGGGATCGTTGGCGTGGCGATCACATCCACGGCGGCGAAAACCTCGACGCAGAACGCCTTCAGGATCGGCCCGCGCCGGGCCAGCGATTCCACGTAATAGGATGCCGGGATGGCGAAGCCGGGATAGATCCGCCCGGCCAGGAACGGCGCGTAATCGCCAGGGCGCTCGCGCATCCATTCGGCGTGGATCGCCGCCGCCTCCACGCGCGAGACGATCGAGCCATAGGCGCCGACCGCATCCATCAGCGGCAGGGAAATAGGGCGGACGATGGCGCCGCGCGCGGCCAGCACCGCACAGGCCGCCTCAATGGCAGCAACGACAGTGGGGGCGGCGCCGTCCAGGAACCAGGTGGTGGCGATGCCGATCCGCATCCCGCGGATGTCGCCGTCCAGCATCGCCTCATAATCGGGCACCGGTTCGTGCGAACTGGTGGCATCGTTCGGGTCGTGCCCGGCGATCACGCCGAGCAGCCGGGCGCAGTCGCGCGCGGTGCGCGCCAGCGGGCCGACATTGTCATGACTGAACGACAGCGGCATGGCGCCGTAGCGGCTGACGCGGGTCTGGGTCGGTTTGATGCCGGTGACCCCGCAGCAGGCGGCCGGCAGCCGGATCGACCCGCCGGTATCGGACCCGAGCGCGCCATAGGTCATCCGGGACGCCACCGCCGCCCCCGAGCCGGACGACGAGCCGCCGGGAATATACGCGAGGCCCCAGGGATTATGGCAGTCGCCATAATGCGCGTTATGCCCGGTCGGGGCCTGGGCGAATTCCGCCAAATTGAGGCCGCCGAACGCATAGGCGCCGGCGGCGTGCAGCCGCGCGATCGCGGTCGAGGTGTAGGTGGGGACGAAATCGGCGCGGATCTTCGAGCCGCAGGTGCAGCGCCGGCCAGCCTGGTAAAACATGTCCTTATGCGCCATCGGCACGCCATGCAGCGCCCCGGGCGGCGCCTTGGCCCGCATTGCCGCATCGGCCGCATCGGCGTCGCGCTCCGCCTGCTCGCGGTCCAGCCAGATTGTGGCGTTCACTTGCGGGTTGGCGTGCTCGATATTATTCCAGCAGGCATCGAGCAATTCTCGAGATGTCGCGCTGCCGGAGGCGACCGCATCGGCGGCCGCGACCAGCGACAGCTCCGCCAGTTCGGTCATCTTGGGGTTTCCTTGGTCTGCTGCAACGCCAGCTCGAAATTCGACGGTTCGTCCTCGAATTGCAGCGTGCCGCGCAGCGTTTCGAACGCGCGCAGGGTCTGGACCAAATCGGCGGCCATGCGGCGGCCCGGCTCGTTTGGCGCCTGCACGCCGTGCCAGGCGGCGATCATCGCCTCGGTGCGCTCCAGGAAATCGTCCATCGGGTCCCCCTCCATCGTGCCGAGGCGCAGCATGGGCATGATGGCAAGGGGGTCGCAAGCGGGGGGGCGCAAGCGGGCACTCCCGCCGGCGCCGCGGCTGCGCCATACTCGGTTTTTCCAGACCAAACCTTGGGGGAAGCTGTGCCCGTCAATCAACCTGCCTATCGAGAAGCGATGTCCCGTCTGGGCGCGGCCGTGAACGTGATCACCACCGACGGACCCGGCGGGCGCGCCGGCTTTACCGCCTCGGCGGTCTGCAGCGTGACCGACACGCCGCCGACCTTGCTGGTCTGCGCCAACCGCACCAACGATTCCTACCCGCCGCTGAAGTCCAACGGGGTGCTGTGCGTGAACACGCTGACGCCGGCGCAGAAGCAGCTATCGGCGGTGTTCGCGGGCATGACCGAGGGTTCCATGGATGATCGGTTCGAGGGCCATATCTGGCACACGCTGCAAACCGGCTCGCCGGTTCTAGATGAGGCGGTGGTGGCGTTCGACTGCATCATCACCGACCAGGCGGAGGTGGGCACGCACACGGTTTTCTTCTGCTCGGTGGAGGCCATTCGCACCGGCGATGCGCATGAAGGGCTGATCTATTACGGCCGCGGCTATCATCCCGTGGGCGGCGGGAAAAAGTAGTATGTTGCCTTTCCCGGAGACGGCGCCAGCCGATACCCATGCGTTCCTGCTGAAATGGCTGGAGCAATTCGCGGGTTACGTGCGCGAGGTGGATTACGCCTCTGCACGTAAGCTGTTCCACCCGGAGGTGCTGGCCTTCGGTACCCACCGCGACGTCATCCCTGGCCTGGAGGACTGGATCCAGACCCAGTGGGACAATGTGTGGCCGAAGACATCGGATTTTCGGTTCGATCTTGCCGGCACCCATAGCCTGATTTCCTCCGATTCCAGCATGGCGGTGGCGATCGCGCCCTGGACCAGCACCGGCTACCATCCGGACGGCGCCACCTTCGACCGGCCAGGGCGGGCAACGATGGTCTTTCAGAAATTTGGCGGCGCGTGGCTCGGCACCCATTCGCACATGTCGCTGAACCGCGGCGTGCCGCAGGCAAGCCACGCCAACCGTCCCGTGAAGGCGCGCTAGGCCGGCGCCGGGTCATGTCCAGAATTCCACGAGTCTACCTGGCCGGCCCCGACGTCTTCCTGCCGGCGCCGGTGGCGTGGCTGGAACGCAAGAAGGCGATCTGCGCCCGCCATGGGCTGGCGGGGATTTCGCCGTTCGACGCGCTGGCCGATCCGCCGTCTGCCTGGGCAATGCTGGAGAAATGGCAAACCATCGGGCTGCGTAACGAGGCGCATATCGCCGCCGCCGATGCGGTGATCGCCAACCTGACGCCGTTTCGCGGCCCCAGCGCCGATGTCGGCACGGTGTTCGAAATCGGCTTCATGCGCGCATTGGGCCGGCCGGTGTTCGGCTATGCCACCACCGCCCGCCCGTTCACCGAGCGGACGCTGGACTGGATGGGGGCCAGCGCGGGTCCCGAGAACGGGCCGGAACGCGACGCCGAGGGTCTGCTTGTGGAGCGTTTCGGCCTGTTCGACAATCTGATGATCGCGGCCGGCATCGTCGCCTCCGGCGGCGAACTGATCACGGCGGAATTGCCGGCGGAGCAGCGCTGGAGCGATTTGTCGGTGTTTGCCCAATGCGTGGCGCGGGCGGCGGCGAAGTTGTCGCGGATCTAACCTGGTTTGGGCGCCAGCGGGCCAAGCGCTGCCGCAACACCGAATTCGCCCGGCAGCGCGCCTTTCGGGAACAGCCGGGTTACATGCCCCATTTTGCGTCCTGCCCGCGCTTCGGTCTTCCCGTACAAATGTCCGATCAGTCCGGGGGTGGCCAGGATGGCAGGCCATAGGGCGGCTTCCTCGGGGCCGATCAGGTTCTTCATCACCGCATCGGAATGGCGCGAGGCCACCGGCAAGGGCAGGCCGGCGATGGCGCGGATATGCAGTTCGAACTGGCTGGCCGGGCAGGCATCCAGCGTCCAATGGCCGGAATTATGCGGCCGGGGGGCGATTTCATTGGCCAGAACCCGGCCATGCCGGTCGACGAACATCTCGACCGCCAGCAAGCCGATGATTTCCAGCGCGTGGGCCACCCGGAAGGCGATCTGCTGAGCTTGCAGCGCCGTCGCCGCCGAAATTCTTGCCGGCGCCAGGGTCAGGTCCAGTATGTGCTCGCGGTGACGGTTCTCGACGGCGTCGAACGCCGTCACCGCGCCGTCCGCACCGCGCGCCACCACCACGCTGATCTCCATAAAGAAATCAACAAAACCTTCCAGGATCAATGGCTTCGGATACAGCGAGGCGAAACCTGGGGCGAGGTCCTCGGGTCCACGCAGCATCGCCTGGCCTTTGCCGTCATAGCCGAGCCGCGTGGTCTTCAGCACCGCCGGGAACCCGATTTCGTCGGCAGCGGCGACCAGCTCGACCAGGGTGGACAGCACCCGCCACGGCGCCGTCGGCACACCGGCCTGGTTCAGGAAACGCTTCTCGACGATGCGGTCCTGGCTGACCCGCAGCACCGCCGGGGCCGGGCGGACCGGTTTCAGCGATGCCAGCAGATCGAGCCCCTCGGCGCTGACATTCTCGAACTCGAAGGTCACCACATCCACTGCATCGGCGAATTCGCGCAACGTCGTCGGGTGTTCGTAATCGCCCAGCGTCACGCCGGCGGAAACCTGGGCGGCGGGGCTGTCTTCCTCGGGCGTCAGGATATGGCAGCGATAGCCGAGCCGGGCCGCCGCCATCGCCAGCATCCGCCCGAGCTGGCCGCCACCGACAATGCCGATCGTGGCGTTCGGCGCCAGCGGAAAGCTCATGGGTGGACGGGTTCCCCAACAATGTCCAATGGGGGGCTCTCCACCGGCTCCTGCGGCACGCCAGCTGTCTGCTCGCCACGCAGCGCCTCCAGCCGCGCGGCCAGCGCCGGATCGGTGGTTGCCAGCATCGCCGCCGCCAGCAGTGCGGCATTGACCGCCCCGGCGCGGCCGATCGCCAGGGTGCCGACCGGGATGCCGGCCGGCATCTGCACGATCGACAGCAGACTATCCATGCCCTTCAGCGCGGCCGATTCGATCGGCACGCCCAACACAGGCAGCCAGGTCCAGGACGCGCACATGCCGGGCAGATGCGCGGCCCCGCCGGCGCCGGCGATCACCACGCGCAAACCCCGCGCGCGCGCCTGCATGGCATAATCGCGCAGGCGGTCGGGCGTGCGATGGGCGGAGACGATGCGAGTCTCATACGCGATCGCCAGCCGGGTCAGCATTTCCGCGGCGTGGCGCATGACCGGCCAATCGGACTGGCTGCCCATGATGATCCCGACCAATGGCCCCACGCGGCGCTCCCGTCTCTGGCGATCTCGTTTCAGGCGATGTTGTCGGGGATCAGCCGGCTCTCCAGCCAGGCGACTTCGTCCTTCAACAACAGCTTACGCTTTTTCAGCCGCTGCAACTGCAACTGGTCGACCGGGCCCGGTTCGGACAGGCGCACGATCACTGTGTCGAGGTCGCGGTGTTCGCTGCGCAATTCGTGCAGCCGGCGCAATAAGGTGTCCCGATCGGTCAGCATGGCAGCCGATTAGCACATACATAAGGATCGTGCAGCTTCTGACAGCGCGGTCCGGGCCCGGTTGCGCGCCGCTCGATCGACCTCGGAGCGATAAAAATCATGGAATATGGCGGGTCAACGGGACTAGGCTCCGGTTTCCCCCGGAGAAGCAGCCGGGCGGAAAGCATCGTCACAGGAGGCACCATGAATCTGCAATCCCACATCGAAGCCTTGAAGGACCGGCATGCCGGCCTGGAATCACGGATTTCCGATGAGGACCACCGCCCGCGCCCGGACAGCGATATGCTGTCCCGCCTGAAACTCGAAAAATTGCGTCTGAAGGAAGAAATGGAGCGTCTCCAGCACCGCAAGGGCTGACCAAAGGAGGGACCGCTCAGCGGACCCTCGGGACCGAACCCAACAACCGCCGATCCCCGAAAACCAGAATGAGAGGCCGCCGTTCAGGCGGCCTCGTCGGCTTCCGGCGGCGGCGGCTGTGGCACCGCGCGGCCTTCGCGACCGAGTCGGTCATTGGCCTGGGCGATCGCGCCATTGAGGTCGGTCTGGCTGCACAGCCCGAGGATCACCGGGTCACGCGGCTTTATGTTGGGGCTGTTCCAATGGGTGCGATCGCGCACTTTCTGGATGGTGTCCTTGGTCGTGCCGAGCAGCTTGCCAACTTGCGCCTCGGTTAGCTGCGGGTAGTTGCGCAGCACGAAGGCGATGGCGTCGGGCCGGTCGTTGCGCTTGGCCACCGGGGTGTAGCGCGCGCCGCGCTGCTTTTTCGGGCCGGGCAGGGAGGTGGTCAGCAAATTCAGCCGGGCTTGCGCGTCGGCCTCGCAACGCCGAATTTCCTCGGCCGCAACCTGGCTGTTGGCCACCGGATCGTAGCCGACGATCCCCTGCGCCACCTCGCCATCGGCGATCGCCTGGATTTCGAGCGGATGCATGCCGCAGAAATCGGCGATCTGCGTAAAGGTGAGCGCGGTCTTGTCGATAAGCCAGACGGCGGTGGCCTTGGGCATGAGGGGCAGGGTCATCGTCGATCCTTCGGGCCGCGTGCGACGCGGGCCATTTGCGTCAAAAATACGGCAGGGCGCGGATATGGGCCTGTCGCGCCACCCTGGTCAATGGTATTTGAAGCAAATACGTTCTGATTAACAAAATCCGATGATGGCGTAAGTCTAATGTGTAGCGAAGACGATCCGATACCCCGGCCGGCCCGGCTCGCCGCTTTGCCGCTCGATCGGCTGGGCGTCGGTGAATTGCAGGATTACATTGCCGAACTGAAAGCCGAAATAGTGCGCGCGGAAATGGAATTAGCCCGAAAAGAAAGTCATCGGGCCCTCGCAGACGGAATTTTTCGCATGTGAAAAAGGGGCCGGGACGATGCCCGGCCCCTCCGTTTCAGCAGATCAGGCCGCCTGCACGGCGTTCTGTTGGCTATCGTTGGCGATGGTCGGCACCGGAGTGCTACCGCCGATCACAATACGGCGCGGCTTCAGCGCCTCTGGCACGACGCGCTTCAGGCCCACATGCAGCAAGCCGTTCTGCAGATCGGCACCGTCGACCACGATATGGTCGGCCAGCACGAACCGCCGCTCGAACGCACGCCCGGCGATGCCGCGGTAGAGCACTTCACCCTTGGCCGCCTCGGGCTTCACCCGGCCGGCGATGATGAGTGTGTTCTCCTTGACCGTCATCTCGAGGTCATCCTGACCGAAGCCCGCGACGGCCATGGTCAAGCGGTAGCTGTCGTCACCTGTGCGCTCGATATTGTAGGGCGGATAGGACTGCGCCGTGCTGTCCTGCGCGGTGTCAGCAAGCCGGGCCAGGCGGTCGAAGCCGATAGCGGTCCGGAAAAGGGGGGCAAAATCGTATGTCATAAGATAACCTCCAAAGAAGCAAGGTCGATAAGATGGGCCGCTCCGAGGAGCCGGTCCGGTCGGGCCCCGCAGCCCCATTTGGGCACCGCGGACGAACAGCAATTCGGTTTTCAGCACGCCGAATTCAAGGGGTTTTTTTACCGCCCGCGATAGGCGGGAACGCCTTGGTCAGGCACCCACACATCCGCCGGCGGGGCCCCGGTTTGCCAGAACACGTCGATCGGGATGCCGCCCCGCGGATACCAGTATGCCCCCAGCCGCAGCCAGCGCGGCGTCAGCAAATCCACCAGCCGCTCGGCGATGTGCATGGAGCAGGCTTCGTGGAACGCGCCGTGGTTACGGAAGCTCGCCATGAACAGCTTCAACGACTTGCTCTCCACGATCCACTCGTCGGGCACATAATCGATTACGATATGCGCAAAATCCGGCTGCCCAGTGAGTGGGCAGAGTGACGTGAATTCCGGGCAGACGAAGCGCACCAGGTAGTCCTGACGGGGGCTCGGGTTCTTCACCCGCTCCATGAGGGCCTCGTCCGGGGAGGCCGGGACCTGGGTCGGGGTGCCGAGCTGGCTGAGGCTCGCGTAATCGGGGGTCATGCCGGGTCTCCAAGGGCCCTTGCTGGGGCGCGCACATCAGGAATGGCTTAGATGATATCGCGTTTGAAGTTAAAAGACTGGCGGCCGCGTTCTCGGGCATCACACCGGGTCACCGTCCGCCCATGTGGCGCGGATAGCGGCCGCGTGGGACGCAAAACGCCGCTCGGTAATCGCGTCGCGGAGGCCGCGCATCAAGGATTGGTAATAGGTCAGATTGTGCTGCGTGAGCAGCATCGGGCCCAGCATCTCCTTGGCTCGGAATAGATGGTGCAGGTAGGCGCGGGTGTGCCGGCTGCAGACCAGGCAGGTGCAAGCCGGGTCGAGCGGACAAGTATCATCGATGTGACGGGCGTTGCGAACGTTGAGGACGCCCAGGGCAGTAAACGCCCGCCCGGTGCGCCCGGCCCGCGTCGGCATCACGCAGTCGAACATGTCCACGCCGCGCTGCACCGCCCCCACCAGATCGTCCGGCGTGCCGACCCCCATCAGATAGCGCGGCTTGTCGGCCGGCAGATACTGCACGCTGGCGTCCAACACCGAGAACATCACCGCCTGCCCCTCGCCCACCGCCAGACCGCCGATGGCGTAGCCCTCGAAGCCGATATCGGTCAGCGCGCGTGACGATTGCGCGCGCATGTCCACAAAGACGCTGCCCTGCACGATGCCAAACAGTCCATATCCTGGCCGTGGCACGAAGGCTTCGCGCGACCGCGCGGCCCAGCGCATCGACAACTCCATCGACGCGCGCGCCTCTTCCTCGGTGGCGGGAAACTTCGTGCACTCGTCAAACGCCATGGTGATGGTGGCGTCCAACAGGTGTTGAATCTGGATCGAACGCTCCGGCGTCAGCCGATGCGCGCTGCCATCGATGTGCGACTGGAACGTCACCCCGTCGCTGTCCAGTTTCCGCAATCCGGCCAGCGACATCACCTGGAATCCGCCGCTATCGGTCAGGATCGGGCCAGACCAATCCATGAAGCGATGCAGCCCGCCAAGGGCTGCAACCCGCTCGGCGCCGGGTCGCAGCATGAGGTGATAGGTGTTGCCCAGCACCAGCCTGGACCCGGTGGAGCGCACGGCATCCGCCGTCATAGCCTTCACGGTGCCAGCAGTGCCGACCGGCATGAACACCGGCGTGGGCACATCGCCATGCGCCGTGTGCAAGGTGCCCAGCCGGGCGTCACCGTCAGTGGCGTGGCAGGTCCAGCGCAAGCTCATGCCCGCTCCAGCAGCGACGAATCGCCATACGAATAAAATCGATAGCCGGTGGCGATCGCGTGGGCATAGGCGGCGTGCATGCGATCGGTCCCGGCGAAGGCGCAGACCAGAACGAACAGCGTGGAGCGCGGCAGGTGGAAATTGGTCATCAGCGCATCGGCACTCCGAAAACGGTGGCCAGGACGCAGGAAGATGCTGGTCTCACCTGCAAACGGTGCGATGCCATTCGGCCCCGCGGCCGATTCCATCAGCCGCAAAGTCGTGGTGCCGACCGCCACGATACGCCCGCCCGCGCCGCGCGCACCGTTGATCCGATGCGCCGCATCCTGGGTGATTTCACCGCGCTCGGCGTGCATGTGATGCGCGTCCATATCCTCGCCGCGCATCGGCAGAAATGTGCCGGCACCGACATGCAGCGTGATCGTGGTGCGCTCAATGCCGGCCGCTTCGAGTGCCGCCAGCAATGCGGGGGTGAAATGCAGCCCGGCCGTGGGTGCCGCCACCGCACCGTCGCGTTCGGCAAACACGGTCTGGTAGTCATGCGCATCCTGCGCAGTGGGGCCGGTGGGGCGATCAATATAAGGGGGCAGCGCCAGGGCGCCGGCCTGGTGCAGCGCGTGGGAGAACGCCGCCCCTTCCAGGTTGAACCGCAGCGCCACGCCGCCGGTTTCGTCGCGCGCCAG
>JAYTXR010000062.1:0-6186 GCA_043742865.1 Acetobacteraceae bacterium | reverse complement strand
CGGCACGTGCCAGGTCGGCATGCCGCGCAGCCGCAGGCGGCGAAAATCCCGCCCGTCCTCCAGCATCAGCACGTCCAGACGTTTCTTTATCAGGGCGATGAACGGCAGGAACGCGTCCCTCCCCGGCTGCCCCTTGAACAGATCGTCCGGCCGGGTGTTGGAGGTCGCTACCACCACCACGCCGCGATCGAACAGCGCCTGGAACAGCCGGCCCAGGATCATCGCGTCGGCGATGTCGTTGACCTGGAACTCGTCAAAACACAGCAGCGCCGCCTCGGCGGCCAGCGTGTCGGCCAGCGGCACGATCGGATCCTCGGTGTCCGGGTAGGCCAGTTTCCAGGCATGTAGACGGGTATGCACATACTGCATGAAGCGATGAAAATGGATGCGCCGGCGCCTCGTCACGTTCGAGGACGCGAAGAACAGATCCATCAGCATGGATTTGCCGCGGCCGACCTCGCCGACCAGGTATAGCCCGTTCAGCCGGTCTTCCCCGGCCTCGTCCACCTGCTTGCGGCGCAGCAGCCGCGACAGAAAATTGCTGGTTTCCGGCTTTGGCGGCGGATCGTAGCCGCGCAGCTTGATCCACAGATCCTGCAGCCGATGCGCCGCCATCAGCTGCGAGGGGTCGTGCGCCAACTCCCCTGCGGCCAGCCTGGCACGATAGGCGGGCAACGGTCCCCGTGACAGGTCCAGGGTCGCGCCCGGCACGGCGGCGGGTAAATCGGAGCTTGCGGTGTCCATATGCAGAGGCGAGATAGCGCGTTCGCCGCCGCCCATCAATCGCCCATGGCTCATTTCTGCCCAGCACTTCTCTATTCTGTTATCCGGTCTATAGGATGAGAAGCTGGATTTTCCGGCCCGGAGAAGATGAATGACCGACCTGCCGCGTGCGATCCTTCCGCACGTGATCGCGATCGTGGAGATTGCCGGGGGACGCCTGGCCGCTGAATTCAGTCGCCCCGACGGCCCCCGCGGCAAGGACGACAAGGCCGATATCGACGTGGAGCTGGAATTGTTCCTGCGCGAGCAGCTGCTGGCGCTGTGCCCCGGCCGCTTCGTCGGCGAGGAATGCGGCATCATCGATGCGCCCGACGCGCCGTATTGCTGGCTGGTCGATCCGCAGGACGGCACCCGCGCCTTCCTGCAGGGCAAGCGCGGCAGCGCGGTGTCGGTGGCCTTGCTGCGCGACGCCATTCCCGTCCTCGGCGTGGTTTTCGCGCCGTATGCCCCGGATGTCGGCCCCGACATGATCGCCTGGGCCGAGGGCATGGACCATTTGCTGCGCAACGGACAGCAGCTGAAAGTCGATCTGTCGCCGCGCGAGCTGGCGGCGGGGGAGTTCGTCTACATGTCCCATCACAGCCCCCGCCGTCCGATCGTCAATGCCCAGCGTGCCGCCCCCGCCCGGTTCATCCCGATGCCGTCCATCGCCTATCGAATGGCGCGGGTCGCGGTCGGAGATGGCGTAGCGACAGCCTCCACCAGCGGTCCCGGCGATCTCGACTATGCGGCCGGCCATGCCCTGTTGCGCGGCGCCGGCGGCATCCTGATCGACCAGACCGGCGCCGAGGTCACCTACACCAGGCAGGGCTTCAGCAAAGTCGAAAAATGCTTTGCCGGCGCTCCCCGCGCGGTGCATGCGCTGGCGGTGCGCAACTGGACCGGGGCCGAGCTGGCGAACGGCCAAACCGATCCCCGCCGCCCGGCGCGGGTAGAACTATCCTGGCCGCGGCTGGCGGAAAGCCGGTTGCTGGACCGCGCCCAGGGCTGTCTGCTCGGCCAGCTGATCGGCGACAGCCTGGGCGCGCTGGTCGAATTCAAAACCCCGGCGGAAATCGCCGCATTGTATCCCGGCGGCGTGCGCCGGCTGGAAGATGGCGGCGTCTGGAACACCCTGGCCGGCCAGCCGACCGATGATGGCGAACTGGCACTGGCACTGGCGCGCACCCTGGCCGCTTCCGGCGAATACGACGCCGAGCAGGTGGCGACCGCCTATGGACGCTGGTACGCCTCGCGGCCGTTCGATATCGGCATGACCACCCGCCAGGCGCTGGCGCCCGCGTCGCGCGCGCCACGCGACAAGGCCGAGGCGGCGCGGCGGGTGGCGGACCGCAACAGCCAGAGCAACGGCTCGTTGATGCGGGTCTCGCCGATCGGCATCTGGGCGGTAACCGCCGACGAAGCCGCCGCGGCCGCGATGGAGGATTCCGATCTGACCCATCCGCACCCGGTTTGTACCATCGCCTGCGGCGCCTATGCGGCCGCGATTGCCGCGGGTATCGGCGGCGCGGACCCGAAAGGGATGCTACGCGCCGCGGCGGATGTCGCCGCCGCCGCCGCCGGCCAGGATGGCGGCGTGATCGCCCGCGCCATCGCCGCCGCTGCCAGCGGCCACGGGCCGGAGGATTTCCTGCGCCGGCAGGGCTGGGTGGTGATCGCGCTCCAGAACGCCTGCTTCCATCTGGCCCACACCCGAACCATTGAGGACGCGCTGGTGCAGACCATCGCCAAGGGCGGCGATACCGACACCAACGCCGCCATCGCCGGCGCGCTGCTGGGTGCCGCACTGGGCCGGTGCGCGCTGCCACCCGGCTGGGTCAGCGCCGTCATGGCGTGCCGTCCGGATGCCGCGCTGGGGGCCGGCCGGCCCCGGCCGGAGGAATACTGGCCCGACGACGCGCTGGATCTGGCCGAGGCATTGCTGGCCTGCCAGCCGCGCGACTTGCCGGGCGCCCATCCGACCCGGTAGGAAACCGCGTATGATCGATCTCGATTTCCCCGCCCTGCGCGCCGCGCCGGTCGCCAGCGACCCGTTTCCACACCTGGTGCTGCCCGATTTCGTCCCGCCCGAAAGCCTGGCCGCGGTGGTGGCAGCCCTGCCGCCGATCGGCAATGGCGGGTCCTATCCGCCTGGCTCGCTACATCTTGGACCGGCCGCCCGGGCGCTGGTGCAGGCATTGGAAGGTCCCGAATTGCGCCTGGCCATCGCGGAGAAATTTGGCCTGGACCTGTCCGCATCGCCCACCATGCTGACCGTCCGTGGCCGCACCCGCGAAAAGGACGGCCGCATACATACTGATTCTAAAGCAAAGGTGATGACGGTTCTGCTATATCTGAACCCCGATCGCGGCCGCTTCGCCGGCCACCAGGGCTGTCTTCGCCTGCTGCGCAGCTCCACCGACCTCGAGGATTATGCGGTCGAAGTGCCGCCGGTGAATGGCACGCTGCTAGTGTTTCCGAACGGCCCCACCAGCTGGCACGGCCATCAGCAATTCGTCGGACCGCGCTATGCGATCCAGCTGAACTACATGGCCAATAGCGGGCTGGCGCGGTCCGAAATGCGCCGCCATCGGCTGTCCGCCCTGGTCAAGCGCCTGACCAGAGCGGCCTGATAGCCCTCAAGCCCGGCAATTGCGCCGGCGGATGCCGAGCAAGCCCAGCAGGGCGGTGGCGAACAGAGCGATCCCGGCGGGTTCGGGGGTCGGCACGACGCTGGATTGCACCGTGCCGGTGAATTCCAGGGTCACGCTGGGCAGCGCGCCCGAGAAGCCCGAGGCGTTGCTACCGATTGGGTTCAGGGTCACGAACACATCGAAGAAGCCGTTCGTGGTTGGATTGAAGTCGGAACTGAACGGGTCCGCCCCGCCCGCCGCCAGGCCGGTGAACGGGGTCAGGCCGGTGAAGCTGAACTCGCTCAGGCCCGTGCCGCTTTGGGTAAAGCTGCCGGACAGGTCGTCGGCCGGCGCCAGCACCGCGTTCAATACTTCCAGATAGCTGAGCTGCATCGCCGAGCCCTGCAGCACGGTGCCGAAATCCAGCTTGTAGGCCAGGGCGGCGCCGGAGAAGCTGCCGGCCCCGGACAGTTTCCCATAGGCGGGTTTGGCGAAGTTGTTGACCTGTCCGCTCAGCGCGACCGATGTCGCTAAGCTGACATCGGCCAGGGCCGCATCATGGCTGGCCAGCGCCAAATTGGCGGTGCCGGAGAACACCCCGGCCGCCACCGTGCTCAATCCCACCTGCAAGGCGTTGGAATTGCCACCCGACGCCACCCCGGCGCCAAGCGTGCCGCTGCCGGTGAATGGACTGCCGACCGTCCCGAAGCCGCCGGTGATCACATCCACCAATGCCCCCGTAGCGGTGTTGGCGACATTGATGCTTTTCGCCGCGACGACGTCGCCGACATGGACGATGCCGAAGCTGACGGGGTTCGGCGTCACGCTGGCCACCGCGGTCTGATACACCTTGCCGCTCAGCGTGACGCTGCCGCCGGTCAAAGCGAGGTCCGGCGCGCCGTCGGTGCCGGCACCGGTGGAGGTGAAGGCAAGCACGGCACTGCCGGCGAAGCTGCCCGAAACGGCGGTGCTCAGGCCGATTTTCAGCGTCGACGCGTCGGTGCCCCCGGCCGCCAGGTTGGCAATCGCGCCGGTGCCGGTGAAGCCCGCCGATAGCGTGCCGAACCCGGCCTTCAGGCCTTCGGTGAACACATCCGGCGAGGCATTGGTCAGGCTGACGCCCGCGTTCGGCGCGGCATCGCCGACGCGCGCGGCGAGGCTGACCGCGCTGGTGTTCTGCACCGGGTTGGCCAGACGATAGACATTGCCAGCCACCGCGACCGGAGTATTGCCGAGATCGGTGACGATGCCGCCGAACGCGGTGCCGTCAGATTTGAAGTCGATCAGCGCGTTGCCCGACTTGGCGCCGCCGCTGGAGGTGTCGATATTCACCGAAATATGGCCGCTGGCAGGCGGATTGGGCGGGTTCGTCGCGCCCGGCGCCAGCGAGTTCCCCGCCGCGCCGAAGCCGCCCGAGGCCAGAATGCCGGTGCCGGTGGTGCCGGCCACGTTGCCGATCAGCCCCTCGGTGAACGGCCCCACCGGCGCGCCGTTGGTCACGCTGACCGTTTGCGCCGTGGTCGCAGTGCCGATGCGCACATTGCCGAACGAGATCGGCTGCGCGTTGTTGATCACCGGCTGGGCCAGATTGGTGATCGTGGCGCTGACGCTGCCGGTAACCGACGGGGTCTGATCCGCCAGCGCCGTGTTGGCCAACCCGCTGATCGTGCCGTTCGAGGCCTGATGGATGGTCACATTGCCGCTGACGCTGCCGGCCACCAGCGTGCTCAGCATCGCCTGCAGGCTGGCGCTATCGGTGGCGCCGGCCGCCAGATTGGTGATCGACCCCGAGAAAGTCGGGTTCAGCGTGCCGCCGCTATTGGTGTAGCTGCCAAAACCGCTGTTCAGACCTTCGGAGAACAACCCGGCCGGCGCGGTGTTGGTGACGCCGATGCCGACCGCGACCGACCCGCTGCCATCCCCCACATGCCGCACGCCGAGATTGATCGGCGCGATCGTGCTCGACGAAGCCAGGTTGAACACCGCGCCGGTCACCGCGAAATTCTGCGACGCCAGGCCGGTCTTGCCGAGCCCGCTGGTGCCCGCGCCGTCCGAGGTCAGCGCGATCGTGGCGCTGCCGCCCTTGTTACCGGCCGAGGCGGTGTCGATGCCGACCGCGATCGCCGAACTGCTGGAACCCGCCGCCAGCAGATTGAACGAACCGCCATTGGTCGTCACCCCGGCGGTGGTGCTGCTGACACCGGCGTTCAGCCCCTCCTGGAACGCTGCATTGGTCACCACCGTATTCCGGATCGCCACCCCCTGCTGGACGATCGCGTCGCCGACATGGTGGCTGCCGAACGCGATCGGCTGGACCGTGAGGATCGTCGGGTTGGCAAGGTCGTAGGCGGCGCCGGTGACGGCGATGGTCTGGGCGGCGACATTATCGAAGTTGCTGACCACTTTCAGCGACTGACCGGACAGCGATCCGGCCGCACCGGCCACGACGCTGACCGTCTCGTGCGCCGAGCCGCCGGGCGCGATCGGGCCGAAGCCGGGGGCGGAGACGCTGAGGCCGGCGGTATTCTGCACCGCGCCACGCAGGCTCGGCGCGCCGGTGCCGGCCCAGTTGATGTCGAACGCGCCACCGAGCGGGCTGCCGACATGCACATTGCCAAGCCCCAAGGTCGGCGTCGGGGTGCCGCCGCCGGTGATGCCGGTGCCGGACACGCTCAGCGACAGCCCGGTGCCGGAAGCCAGGATCTGGCCGGTGCCGGTGACGTTGGCGTGGTTGTTGAAGCTGTTGCCGGTGCCGAAATTGGCGTTGTTGTAGTCCTGGCTGACCGTGATG
>JAYTXR010000061.1:0-20147 GCA_043742865.1 Acetobacteraceae bacterium | reverse complement strand
CTGCCCGATGTTTCCTGGTTGGGCCCGGACGGCCAGCAGATGGGTGCCGCCGATTGGCAGTCCGAACGCGACGCAACCCTGACCATGGTGCTGCATTGCCCGCAGCTGGCGCAGCACCGCGTGGCACTGGTTTTTAACCGGCGTCGCGAGGGCATGGACGTGATGCTTCCGCCGCCAACTCACGGCCAGGCGTGGCGGCTTCTGGCCGACAGCGCCACACCGCAAATCCTGCCCGCGGTGTGGCCGGCGGCAAGCTTTCACGCGCCGCCGAGATCCGTGGCGGTGTTCGCCGAACACGCAGATTCCCGGGGGAAACACCCGTCCCGAACCGACAACGCGGCACTGCACGCGCTGGCCGAAGCCGCCGGCATCGCCGCCGATTGGTGGGAGGTGGACGGCACGCGGCATGTCGTTGCGGACGATACAAAGCGCGCTTTGCTGGCGGCCATGGGGCTGGCGGCAGACGATGCCGCCCAGGCGGGCGACGCGCTCGCATCGCTGGCCGAGACGCGCGACCGCCGGGCGGTGCCGCATGCCGTCACGCTGTTCGAGGGCGAGCCAGCGCGGCTGCAACTGCCGCTGGAACCCGGCCTGTCGCCCCGGCCGGTCTGGCTGAGCCTGGCCCTGGAAGACGGCAGCACGCACCGCGTGCGCATCGGCGGCGAGGACGGACAGGTTTCCCCGGCAACCGCCGCGGACCGGCGGCCTTATTCATCCTGGACCGTCCAGCTGCCGTCCTTGCCGGCCGGGCGGCATCGTCTGTGGCGCGAGGACTGCCCCGATCGGCTCTGTCACCTCACCGTCGCGCCACGGGCCAGCTATTTGCCGGCTGCCTTGGCCGCCGGCGGCAGGCGGTTCGGCATTGCCGCCCAGCTTTATTCCCTCCGCCGGCAGGGCGATCAGGGCATCGGCGACTTCACCACGCTGGCGAGCCTGGCCGAGCAAGCGGGCGGGCAGGGGGCGGCCGTTCTCGCGATCAACCCTTTGCACGCGCTGTTTTCCACCCAGCGCGACCGGGCCAGCCCCTATCAGCCATCCGACCGGCGCTGGCTCGATCCGGTGTATCTTGACCTCGCCAGGCTGGAGGACGGAATTGGCCCGCCGCCCGATCCTTCCGGATGGGCAGCGTTATCGCCGCCGGCGAATGTCGACTACAGGGCTGTCTGGAGCTTGAAGCAGACCGTGCTGGAACAGCGTTTCGGGGCATTCGATACCGCCTGCCAAAATTGTCCGGGCCAACCCCCCGTGCCGGAGTTCCTGGCTTTCATAAAATCGGGTGGCGAGGCCTTGCAGCGTTTTGCGGTATTCGAAGCCATCGCCGAGAGCTATCCAGGCCAGGCCTGGCAAGGCTGGCCGGCACCGCTGCGCCACTCCGATGGCCAGCCAGTCGCCGATTTTGCCCGGGCGCATGCCTCGCGGGTGCGGTTTCATCTGTATCTGCAATTTCTGGCCGAGCGCCAGCTCGCTGCCGCGGCCGCGCAGGGCCGTGCCGCCGGGCTGGAATTCGGCCTGCTGCGAGACCTCGCGGTCGGTGCCGCCCCCGATGGCGCGGAGGCCTGGGCCAATCCCGATCAGCTGGCCAGTGGCGCCTCGGTCGGCGCACCGCCCGATCCGTTCGCCGCGGACGGGCAAATCTGGGGCCTGCCGCCGCCCAACCCGGTGGCCATCGCGCGTGACGGCGGCGCCGGTTTTGCCTCGCTGCTGGAAGCCAACATGCGCCATGCCGGGGGCTTGCGGATCGATCACGTGATGGGCATTTCGCGGCTTTTCTGGGTGCCCGATGGCGGCAAAGGCGGTGATGGCGCCTATGTGGGCTATCCAATCCGCCATCTGCTGGGTCAATTGACGCTGGCCAGCCAGCGCGCGAAATGTCTGGTCGTCGGCGAGGATCTGGGCACGGTGCCGGAAGGTTTTCGCGAAAGACTGGCGGCGGCGGACATCCTCGGCTACCGGGTGTTGTTGCTTGAACGCGACGGCATCGGCTTCAGGCCGCCCGCCGCCTATCCAGCTTGCGCGCTGGCCAGCGTGTCCACCCACGACCTGCCCACTTTGGCCGGCTGGCAGCAAGGTGCCGACATCGTCGAGCAGGCCCGGCTCGGGATGCTGGAGGACGAAGCAGGCGCGGTGGCCTATCGCGCCGGCGAACGCACCGCCCTCGCCACGGCTATGCGCCAGGAGGGGATCGTTGCATCCGAAATGGACCCCGCCGCGGCTCACATCTATGTCGCCAGTTCCCCCGCCGCGATCGTACTGACGCAGGCCGACGACCTCGATGGCGAAGAAATCGGCGTCAACCTGCCGGGCACCGACACCGAACGGCCGAACTGGCGCCGCAGGCTCGCAACGCCGGTGCCCGAACTGCTGCACACCGCGCCGGCCCAGGCGATCCTGCGCGCGCTGCGCGACGCCCGCCCGCCAGACAAAGGGGAAAAAGAATGTCCGCAACTGAACTGATCCAGGTCGAACATCAGGACCGTGGCGATCCCGGAATCGTCGGGCGCGTTACCGTCAACAACCCCGCTCACCACAATGCGCTGGGCAATGCCGGCAAACGCCAACTGGCCGAAGCGATCGAGGCGCTGGCCGCCGAGCCCCGGCTGCGGGTTGTGGTGCTGACCGGTGCGGGCGGCAAATCCTTCATCGGCGGCGCCAATCTGAAGGAAATGGCCGGCTTTGAAAAACCCGACGCCAAGCTCGGCCCCAGCCTGACCCATCGCATCTGCGAGGCGATCCGCCGCACGCCGGTTCCGGTGATCGCCCGGATCCAGGGCTATTGCCTGGGGGCGGGGTTGGAGGTCGCCGCCGCCTGCGACATGCGCGCCGCGTCCGACGACAGCCGTTTCGGCATGCCGGAAGTGCTGTTCGGCCTGCCGTCCGGCATGGAAGCCTGCCTGCTGCCGCAGCTGATCGGCTGGGGCAAAACCCGCGAGCTGGTGTTCACCGGCCGCCACATCGACGCCATCGAGGCCGCCGGCTGCGGCCTGGTCGAACGCCTGGTCGCGGCGGCAAAACTGGACGATGCGGTCGAGGGCTGGGTCGCCGCCATCCTCGCGGCCGGACCGCTCGCCATCCGGGCGCAAAAAGAGCTGATCCGCGACTGGGAGCGGATGTCGATCGCCGACGCCGTGCAGCAGGGCATCCGCGCCGTGGCGGCCGGGCACGCGACAGGGGAAACCCGGAAATTGATGGGCGCCTTCCTGGAACGCCGGCGCGTCCGGCCGTGAGAATCCTGGGTTGGATTTTTCACAAACTCAATGATTACGAATACGCAGAGATATTTTTTAGAATTTTCCAGGAGTGCCGTTCGGCCTGACCTTGGAAAGCTTCCAGTGGCAATCATTGCTCAGAAAAGATTTTCCAACATGCGAAAGATCATGCTCTGCCGTGTTTCGCCGCTGGCATTGTCGGTTGCCGCGCCCACGACCGATGCAGCAACGGTGACGATCCCCTATTCCGGGTCGGTTTCTCCTAAATGGACGGCGCCGGAGACCGGCAATTACGACATTGTCGTCTACGGCGCGCAGGGCGGTGCCGGCCGCGGCAGCAGCGGCGGCGCCCGATACGGCGGCGGCGGCGGTCAAGGCCAAACGAGCGCCGGCCAGCCTGGCACTCCCAGTCCCGGCGGCGGCTTCGGCGGCCCCTACTTTGGCGGCCTCGGCAGCCCCGCTGGCGGTGGCCAGGGCGGCACTACGGCGCGACGGCGTTGCCGGCGGTGCCGGCGGAACCTACTACTCGGGCGGAGGCGGTGGCAGTTCCGGCAGTTTCGACAATCTGACCCCGATTCTGACGACGGCCGGCGTGCGGGCTGGCAATGGCTATGTGACCATCACCGAACTAACCGTGCCCGAGCCGGCGTCGATTGGCCTGCTGGCTGTCGCGATCGCCGAACGTGGGGTGGCACGACGCCGGCGGCGCTGATCCGGCCGAAGCAGAACTTGCCGAACCGGGCCGGCGGCCGCAAGTTCGCCGCCCTTTCGTTTGACATCGTCCAGGAGCCCGGCTTGCAAAACGCCATCCAATTCATCTCCGGCCTGCCGCGCTCCGGTTCCACCCTGCTGGCGGTGCTGCTGCGCCAGAACCCGCGCTTCACCGCCGGCATGACCATGCTGCGCGAAACCAGCCAGCGCAACGAAACCGCGGTGTTCGTCGATGACGACATGCGCATGCGGCTGCTGGGCGCGGTGTTCGATGCCGCCTACCCCGATATGTCGGCGGACCAGGTGGTGTTCGATACCAACCGGCACTGGACCACCAAGCTGCCGGCGCGGACGACGCTGTTCCCGGATGCCCGGATGATCTGCCGCGTGCGCAATCCGGCCTGGGTGATGAACAGCCTGGAAAGCCTGGTCCGGCGCAACGCGTTCGAACTCTCCGGCATCTTCAGCTTCGAGCCGGGCGGGACGGTGGATTCCCGCATCGAGGCCCTGGGGGGCACCGCCGGCATGGTCGGCTACGCCTTTAACGCGCTGCGCGAGGCGGTGTACGGCGAACACGCCGACCGGCTGCTGCTGGTGCGCTATGAAAGCCTGACCACGAACCCGCTGGGCACGCTGGCCGCGGTGTATAATTTCCTCGGCGAGCCACTGTATTCGCACGATCCCGGCCATATCGAGCCTTGCTACGACATGATCGAGTTCGATGCCCGCATGGGCACCCCCGGGCTGCACCATGTCGGCGCCGCCGTGCAGGCCCAGACCCGCAGCACCGTGCTGCCGCCCGATCTGTTCACCCGTTACGACCGGGACGCGTTCTGGAACGATCCGGCGCAGCTGCCGACCAATGTGCGCCTGATTTGAGCCAGCAGACATCCAAAAGTAACTCCATCGGCCGTAGGGTGGGTAAGCGCTTGCGCAACCCACCATGCGCGGCACGAGGCGGGCTATGCGGCGCAAAGGCGGTGGATTGCGCAGGAGCCTACTCATACCAATTCGCGGAATGTCTGACCCTTGTGCGACCGTCATGGCCGGCCCTGTGCCGGCCATCCACGGCTTTACCGGCCACGAGAAAGCCGTGGATGCCTGGGACAAGCCCAGGCATGACAAGTCAATCTGTCCGCCGGTTGGTATCACCCCACGAAGTCTCGGGCGCGAGGGGATGATGGCAGTCGCGGAAAGAATGCTTCCAAATCACCTGAAACGACTGGAGGCGGAAAGCCTCCACATCCTGCGCGAGGTCGCGGCCCAGGCGGCCAATCCGGTGGTGCTGTATTCGATCGGCAAAGATTCGTCAGTGCTGCTGCATCTGCTGCGCAAGGCGTTCCACCCCGCGCGCGTGCCGTTCCCGCTGCTGCATATCGACACCACCTGGAAGTTCCGCGACATGATCGCGTTTCGCGACACGATCGTGGCGCGGCATGGCCTGGTGCTGCGCAAATTCACCAGTCCCGAGGGGCTGCGACAGAACATCAACCCGTTTGATCACGGCAGCATCGTCTATAATCAGGTGATGAAGACCGAGGCGCTGAAGCAGGCGCTGACCGAGGGTAAACACGACCTCGCCATCGGTGGCGCCCGGCGCGACGAGGAGCGGTCGCGGGCCAAGGAACGCATATTCTCCGTCCGCGGCCCCGGCCATGTCTGGGACCCCAAACGCCAGCGGCCGGAGTTTTGGGATCTTTACAACGCCAGCCTGGCGCCGGGCGAGACCATGCGGGTGTTTCCGCTGTCGAACTGGACCGAGCTCGACATCTGGACCTATATCCGCGCCGAGGCGATCGATGTCGTGGGGCTGTATTTCGCTGCCGAGCGGCCCGTGGTGATGCGCGACGGGGCAATGATCCTGGTCGACGACGACCGCATGCGGCTGCTGCCCGGCGAGACGCCGCTTTGGCGCGAGGTCCGGTTCCGCTCGCTCGGGTGCTATCCGTTCAGTGCCGCGGTGGAATCCTCGGCGCGCGATCTGGACGCGATTATTGCCGAGATGCTCACCACCCGATTATCCGAGCGCGCCGGGCGGCTGATCGACCAGGACCAGGATGCCTCGATGGAAGCCAAAAAGCGCGAGGGGTATTTCTGATGCCGGCAAGCCTGCTGCGCGTGCTGACCTGCGGCAGCGTCGATGACGGCAAATCCACCCTGATCGGCCGGCTGCTGTTCGAATTCGGCTCGGTGCCCGAGGACGCGATGGCGGCACTGGTGCGCGACAGCCAGCGCTTCGGCACCGTGCCGGGCGGGGTCGATTACGCGCTGCTGGTGGACGGGCTGGCGGCGGAGCGCGAACAGGGGGTCACGATCGACATCGCCTACCGCTTCTTCCAAACCCCGACCCGGCGCTTCATCGTGGCCGATGCACCGGGCCATGAGCAGTATACCGGCAACATGGCGACCGGCGCCTCCATGGCCGATGTCGCGCTGCTGCTGGTCGATGCGCAACGCGGCCTGCTGGCGCAAACCCGCCGGCACGCCGCGATCGCCTGGTTGATGGGCATACGGCAGTTTTGCCTGGTGGTGAACAAGATGGACCTGGTGGGCTTCGACCAGGCGGTGTTCGACCGGATCGTGCGGGATTTCGACGCTCTGCGCGGCCGGCTCGGGGATCTTGCGGTGACCGCCATTCCGGTCTGCGCGCGCGACGGCGACAATGTCCTCCAGCCTGGCGGGCGCATGGACTGGTATGCCGGCCCCAGCCTGCTGGCGGCGCTGGAGGCGGCTTCGCCCGCAAGCACCGATTTGGGACATACAGATTTGGGGCGGGCGTTCCGCCTGCCGGTGCAGCTGGTGGTCCGCCCGGACGCGGCGTTCCGCGGCTACGCCGGCACCATCGCCTCAGGCCGCCTGCGTCCCGGCGATCCCGTTGCCAATGCAACCTCCGGCGTCGGCGCGCGGGTCGCCCGGATCGTGACCATGGCGGGGGATCTGGCCGAGGCGGCCGCCGGCGACGCGGTGACGCTGGTGCTGGACCGGGAGATCGACGTGTCCCGCGGCGATGTGCTGGCCGGCGCGCCATTGCCGCAACGCGCCAACGAGCTGACCGCGTGGATCGTCTGGCTGGCGGAAACCCCGCTGTTTCGCGGCCGGGCCTATACCGTGCGGCTCGCCACCAGTTCGGTCACCGGCACGGTCACCGCGGTCGGCGCGCGGCTGGATATCGACACGCTGGAGGAAGCGCCGGCGCAGGATCTTCGCCGGCACGAAATCGGCCGGATCGGGATATCGCTGGCCCAGCCGCTGAGCTGCGAGCCCTATGCCGATAACCGCACGCTTGGCGGGTTTCTGCTGATCGACCGCATCTCCGGCAACACCATGGGGGCGGGCATGGTGATTTCGGCCAGCTCCTGGCAGGCCAATGTCCATTGGCACCGGCTGGACGTGGACCGGGGCGTGCGCGCCGCGTTGAAGGGCCAGAAGCCGGCCATCCTGTGGCTCACCGGCCTGTCGGCGTCGGGGAAATCCACCATCGCCAACCTGGTGGAACGCCGGCTGGCGGCGATGGGCCGGCACACGATGATCCTCGATGGCGACAATGTCCGCCACGGCCTGAACCGCGATCTGGGTTTTTCCGCGGCGGACCGGGTGGAGAACATCCGCCGCATCGCCGAGGTGGCGAAACTATTCGTCGAGGCCGGGCTGATCGTCCTGGTCTCGTTCATCTCGCCGTACCGCGCCGAACGCGGACTGGCGCGCGACACGGTGGCCGCCGGCGAGTTTGTCGAGATTTTCGTCGATACGCCGGTGGAGGAATGCCGCCGGCGGGATCCAAAGGGGCTGTACGCCAAGGCCGATGCCGGCCAGCTGCGCGATTTCACCGGCGTCGATGCGCCCTACGAGCCGCCACTGGCGCCGGAGCTGCGATTGCTCACTTTGGACCATCCCGCCGAAATTCTGGCCGAGCAGGTGGTGGCCGAGCTGCAACGGCGGGGGATCGTTTTCTAGATAGAGAAGGCCGGGGCTCTGCCCTGGACCCGCCAAAGGGCAGTCGCCCTTTGGAAACCCGATACTTAGGCCGGCAGAATTTTGCCGGGGTTCATGATGCCCAGCGGATCCAGTGCCGCCTTGATGCGCCGCATCGTCGCCAGCTCCGCCCCACCGCGCCAATCCTCCATCATGTACGGCTTCAGCTGCCCGACCCCGTGCTCGGCGGAGAAACTACCATCGAGATCGCGCACGATCGCGTTCACCGCGTCCATGATCGCGTGATCCTGGGCCAGGAACCACGCCGGGTCGGCGCCAACGGGCTGTTGCAGATTGAAGTGGATGTTGCCGTCGCCCATATGGCCGAATGGTACCGCGCGGATGCCCGGCATCAGCGCCTCGCAGGCGATGGTGGCGCGACGGATCAGCTCCGGCACTTTCGATACCGGCACCGAGACGTCGTTCTTCACCGACGCGCCCTCGCGTTTCTGCGCTTCGGAATGTTCTTCGCGCAGCCGCCAGATGGCGGCGCGCTGGGCCTCGCTCTCGGCGATCGCCGCGTCCAGGACGATGCCGGCATCCAGCGCCTGTTCCAGCACCGCCTCCATCGCCGCGCGCAGCCCGGCCTGGGGGCGCGGGGTGGCGAGTTCCACCAGCGCGTAATGCGCCGCCGGCGCCGCCAGCGGAGCCGTCGCACCCGGTATATGCGCGGCGACGAACGCCATGCCGGCGCCGGACATGTATTCGAACGCCTGCATGGCCGCCGGGTCCTGCGCCTGAAACCGGGTAAACAGCTCCAGTGCCGCCTCCGCCGACGGCACCGCGCACAGCGCCACCGCCAGCTCGCGCGGCCGTGGCACCAGCTTCAGCACCGCGGCGGTGAGGATGCCCAACGTGCCCTCGGAGCCGCAGAAAAGCTGGCGCAGGCAGTAGCCGGTGTTGTCCTTGCGCAGTCGGCGCAGCCCGTTCCAGATTTCCCCGTCCGCCAGCACCACCTCCAGCCCCAGCACCAGGTCGCGCGCATTGCCGTAGCGCAAGGTGTTGTTGCCCCCGGCATTGGTCGCCAGCACCCCGCCGATCTGCGCCGAGCCCTCCGACGAAATCGATAGCGCCAGCAGACAGCCGGCCTCGGCCGCGGCGGTCTGTGCCGCCTTCAGCGTGACGCCGGCCTGCAGCGTCAGGGTCATGTCCACGCGATCGACTGGCTCCACCCGGTTCATGCGCGCCAATGAGAGGATAATCTGCGTGCCGTCGGCACTCGGCGTGGCGCCGCCGACCATGGAGGTATTGCCCCCCTGCGGCACGATCGACACGCCGGCCTGCGCGCAGAGCCGCACCACGGCGGCGACTTCGCGGGTGCTGGCGGGGCGAACCACCGCCGCGGCATGGCCGCGATACAGCCGCCGCCAATCCTCGGCATAGGCATCGGTATCGGCGGGATCGGTCAACAGCCCGCGCTCGCCGACGATGGTTTGGATCTGGGCCAGCAATGGGCCGAGCGCGGTCAGCACGGTATCGGACATGGTCGGGTTCCTTTGTGCCCGCAGGCTACTGGTGTGCCCGCAGGCTACCGGCAGCCCTGCCACCGTCAAGCTGCTTCGTCCTGGTAAAGGTTCGAACGTTCGACGTCAGCTCAACGCGTAGGTCGCCGTCGCGTGTACCAATTTGCGCTCCGGTTCCGCCTCGGCCCAGATCACAATCTCCGCGATGCACAGCCGCCGTCCGGCTCGCAGCGGGGTGGCGACGGCGAATAGCGGCAGTTTCAGCGCCGGGCGCAGGAAATGGATGGTCAAATCCACCGTCACCGTGTGCGGGTCGGGCCGGGTCGCCAGGATCAGCGCGTAGGCAGCGACGTCGGCCATCGCAAACAGCACCGGGCCGGCCACCGATCCGCCGGGGCGGGTGATGTGCGGACCGTTGTCCAGCCGGACCGTGGCGCTGGCGGGATCGGCATGCGTCACCGCCACCCCGAACAGCGTCAGCATCGGCAATCCGGCCATGATGTGGGTCTGGATTTCTGCCAAATTCCAGTGCGACGCGGTCTTTGTCATCGCCGGTGGCCGGTCATCTGCCGTTTCCGGCCTCAGAGCACCTGTTTCCACGATTCCTGCACCAGCACATAGCCGTCGCCGCGCCGGGCCAAATTGGCGAAACCGGGGAAATGCACATGCATGCCGGCGATCAGCAGCCGGTCGGTCGCCACCCGGTCGAAAATCCTCACCCGCGTCGCCGCCGCCGCGTCCGGGTCGGTGTCGAACGCGATCGTCACCTTGGGGAAGGGCACCTGCACCTCCGGCACATGCACGATGTCGCCCCAGATTAGCAGCTGCTCGCCGCCGGACTCGATCAGATAGCCGGTATGGCCGGGCGTGTGGCCGGGGATCGGCACCGCGGTGATGCCGGGGAATACCGGGCCGCCCTTGTGGGTGCGCAAACGGTCCAGATACGGCGCGGTCTGCTCGCGCGTGGCCTGGAAATACAGCTGCTGCTCGCGCTCAGTGCCGCGCGCCATCGCCGCATCGTCCAGCCAGTGCGGCAGCTCGTCCTCATGCGCCACCAGCTCGGCATTGGGAAACAGCCGCTGGCCGGTGGCGAGGTCAGTCAGCCCGGCGGAGTGGTCGGGGTGCATATGGGTCAGGAACACCGCCTCGATCCTTGCCGGATCGATGCCGGCGGCTTGCAGGTTGCGCTGCAGCCAGCCGGCGGTCGGACCCAGATAGTTGCCCGACCCGGTCTCGATCAGCGCCAGCCGCCCGGCGGAATGGATGGCGAAGCAGTTGACCGAGGTGCGCCGCGGCACCGGGCGAAAGCTTTGCCGCAACAGCTCGGCGCTCTGCTCAGGCGTGATGTTGCGCAGCACCTCCAGCGAGCCGTCCAGGTAGCCGTCGCTGAGCGCGGTTACCACGATGTCACCGATCTTGCGGTGATAGACACCCGGTATTTGCAAGGTGGGAATTTGCAAGGTTGGAATTTGTCGGGTGGAAATTTCGGGCACTGGTTTCTCCGTTAACTAATCTCGTGGCGCGGCGGCGCGTTGCAGCCGGTCGTTGATCGCTAGTCCCAGCCCGGCTTGCGGCACCGGCATGGCGGCGATCCCTCGCAATCGCAATTCCGACCCAAGCCGGTCCAGCCAGCGCAGCCCGCTGAACAACCGGGAAGCGGCTTCGGTCAGGTCCGCCGCCTGGCTCAGATTGAACACGCAGCCCGCCCCAGGCAAGGCCGGACCGAACGCCAGCAGCGCCTCGTCGGCCGCCACCGCGCGCGCGTCCAGCCGCACCGGCATAGCGGGCGCGTAATGCGACACCAGCAGCCCCGGCGAGCGCAGCCCCCGCGCCGCCTGCGCCATTGCGGGCGGGATCGGCCGGCCGATCGGGCCGACCAACGCCTCGATCGCCTCGGCGGTTACCCCGCCGGGGCGCAGCAGCACCGGATGCGCCCCGGTCAGATCGAGCACCGTGGACTCGACCCCGATCGCACACGGACCGCCGTCGAGCACGGCGGCAATACGTCCGCCCAGCCCGTCCATCACATGCGCCGCGGTGCTGGGGCTGACCTGGCCGGAACGGTTGGCCGAGGGGGCGGCCACCGGCCGGCCGGTGGCCGCCAGCAGCGCCAGCGCAAGGGCGTTTGCCGGCACCCGCACCGCCAGCGTCTCCAGTCCCGCGCCAGCCAGCAGCGACACTGGGCAGGCGATGTGGCGTGGCAGCACCAGCGTTAACGCCCCCGGCCAGAACGCGGCGGCCAGAAGCCGGGCATCGGCGTTCGCCTCCACATGCCGGAACGCGGCCTGCGCGTCCGGGTAGTGGCAGATCAGCGGATTGAAATGCGGCCGGCCCTTGGCGGCGAAGATGCTGGCGACCGCCCGTTCGTTGGTCGCATCAGCGCCAAGGCCGTAGACCGTTTCGGTGCCAAAGGCCACCAGCTCGCCGGCCAGGAGCAGTGCCGCGGCGCGCGCGATGGCGGCGGCGCTATCGGGTAGCAGAAGGGTCATCTGCGCGGTGATAGCGGCGCGGATCAGACATGGCAAAGCCCGTCGGCTCCGCCTCGATTATTTCAGTCCGGCTCCGCCTCGATGATCTCAGTCCGGCTCCGCCTCGATGATCGCGGCCAGGCTTGGCGTGGCGACGACGCGGGTGAGGCGCAGACCCGCCTTTGCGAGCAGGTCGCGGTATTCCCCTTCGGTGCGCTCCCTCCCACCAGTATTGACCAGCATGTTCATGTCGCTGAGAAAATGAGACCGGGCGTCTGCATCGTCGGGGTCGATCCGGTCGGGCAGGACCCGCTCGATCAACACGAGTTTGGCGTGGGCGGGCATGGCAGCGCGGCAGTTGCGCAGGATGGCGACCGCCTCCTCGTCATCCCAGTCGTGGATGACGCTTTTGAGCAGGTAGGCGTCGGCGCCCGGCGGCACCGCGATGAACGCGTCGCCGCCGATGGCCTCGCAACGCAATTCCAGTCCGGCCGCCGCAACGCGCTGCCGCGTGAATTCGATGACGTGCGGCAGGTCGAAGATGGTTCCCCGCATCGTCGGATGGCGCTCGAGCATCGGCAGAAGCAAGGCGCCATTGCCGCCGCCCACGTCGATGATCCAGCCGAATTTTTCGAACGGATAGTGCTGGGTCACCGCGGCGTTGGCGCCCTGCGTGAGACTTTGCATGGCCTCGTCGAACAGCTTGGACATTTCCGGCCGGGTCGATCGGAAGGTCCAGACATCCGTGCCGTAGACGTGGTGGAACGCGGTCTCGCCGGTGCGGATGGAATGCGTCAGGCCCTGCCAGGACTGCCCGCCGTCGCTGTTTAACAAGAAGCGTGCCCAGGCCGCCATCGAGCCGGGCGCGTCGGTTCGCAGCGTGTCGCCGAGCGGGGTGAGTGTGTATCGGCCATCTTCGGCCTCGAGCAGCAGGCCGATGGCCGTGAGCGCGCGCAACAGGCGGGCGAGCGAAGGCAGATGGGTCGCGGTGGCGCCGGCCAGCGACGCGGCGTCCCTCGGACCCTCGTCAAAATGGTCCGCGATCCCAAGTTCGGCCGCCGTGTGGATGATGTTCGTAACCCAGGCGCCCGCCAGGAGGCGCATCATGGTCGCGGAGGCGGCGCGTTTGGTCGGGTCCGGCGACAGGATGATTTCCTCCCCAGGATGGCGGATTACCTCGCTCATCGGGTCAAGACACCAGCATAACGTTACGATCATCTGGGCAACCCGCCGCGATGTCAATGGACTATCTCGCCAACCCCGCCTGGGTCCCATACACTGCGTCCCGCACCCCCGGTTTCGGAGTTATCCTTCATGCTCGACATCGCCTTCGCCAAACCCGCCTTGCCGAAATCCGGGGCGCTGGTCCTGCTGGTGGGCGAGGACGAGGTGCCAGCCGGGCTGTGGCAGCAGGCGGACCAAGCCACCGGCGGGGCGGTGGCGCGCGCCATCGCGGCGGCCGCATTCCACGGCGGCAAAGGCAAGAGCGTGACGATCCCCGGGCCCGGCGCCGGATTGTCGCGCATCGTCCTGTATGGGATCGGCCAGCGCGCCGCCCCGGAAGGTCATGCCCCATCGGGTCATGCGCTATCGGGTCATGCGCTGGAGGAAGCCGGCGGCAGCATCGCCGCGCTGTTGGCGGCGGAGGCCACCGCCGCGATCGGCCTCGGCGGCCTGACCGGCGAACAGGCTGCCTCCGTGGCGATGGGTGCGACGCTGCGCGCCTATCGCTTCGACCGCTACCGGACCAAGGAAAAGCCGGAAGACAAGCCGAAACTCGCCAGGCTGACCGTGCTGACCGACGACGCCGCCAAAGCCCGGACCGCCTACGCGCCGCTGCGCGCGGTGGCCGAGGGGGTGTTTCTGTCGCGCGACCTGGTCAGCGAGCCGCCGAACGTGCTGAACCCGGCGGAAATGGCCGATCGCTGCAAAAAACTGACCTCGTTGGGGCTGAAAGTCGAGGTGCTCGGCCCGAAGGAGATGCAGAAACTCGGGTTCGGCGCGCTGCTCGGCGTTTCCCAGGGCAGCGTCAACGAGCCGCGCATGGTGGTCATGCACTGGAACGGCGCGCCGGCCGGCAAAAAGGGCAAGCATAAAAAGCTGGCCTTCGTCGGCAAGGGCGTGACCTTCGACACCGGCGGCATCAGCATCAAGCCGGCCGGTGGCATGGAGGACATGAAATGGGACATGGCCGGCGCCGGCGCGGTGATCGGCCTGATGGCGGCGCTGGCCGGAAGGCGCGCCAAGGTGGACGTGGTCGGGCTGGTCGGGCTGGTGGAGAACATGCCATCCGGCAGCGCGCAGCGCCCCGGCGATGTGGTCACCAGCTATTCCGGCCAGACCATCGAAATCATCAACACCGACGCCGAAGGCCGCCTGGTGCTGGCCGACGTGCTTTGGTACTGCCAGCAGAAATTCGATCCGGAATTCATGATCGATCTGGCCACGCTGACCGGTGGCATCATCGTCAGCCTGGGCCATGAATACGGCGGCCTGTTCAGCAATAACGACGCGCTTTGCGAACGCCTGACCGCGGCCGGCGAGCATACCGGGGAGAAATTATGGCGGATGCCGATGGGCGACGCCTACGACCAGCACATCAAATCCGATATCGCCGACATGAAGAATGTCGGCGTCAGGCAAGGCGGCTCGATCTCCGCCGCGCAGTTCATCCAACGCTTCGTCAACGCCAAACCCTGGGCGCACCTGGATATCGCCGGAATGGCCTGGAGCAGCAAAGACCAACCCACTACCCCCAAGGGCGCCACCGCCTATGGCGTGCGCCTGCTGGACCGACTTGTTGCCGAGCATTACGAGGGTTGAGGCGTGAGGGAACGAGTAAGGCCAGGGGGCGCTGCCCCCTGGACCCACGCCAAAGGGCTCGCCCTTTGGAAACCCCTTTTCTCGGAAACCCCTTGACCGCGATCGGGTTCTACCATCTGACGCGCACCGGGGCAGAGCGGGCTTTGCCGCAATTGTTGGGCCGGACCCTGGCGGCCGGCAAGCGGGCGCTGGTCCTGTGCGCCGGGGCGGAGCGGGTGGCCGGGCTGGATGCGGCGTTGTGGGCGTGCACGGATCCGGATTGGCTGCCGCATGGCACCTTGGCGGACGGCGATCCGGATTTGCAGCCGGTTTGGCTGACCACGGTGGACGAGCCGGCGAATGGAGCGAGTTTCCTGTTCGTGATCGACGGTGCGCAGACCGCGCGCCTGGGCGAATTCGAGCGGGTGTTCGACCTGTTCGACGGCAACGACGAAGCGGCGGTGCAGGCCGCCCGGCAGCGATGGTCGGCGGCGAAAGCCGCCGGACATACGCTTGCCTACTGGCAGCAGGGTGCGCGGGGCTGGGAAAAGAAGGCCTGATCGCCGCCGTTGGGCCAATCTCGGTCGCAGCGCTCGTGGAGTGCGCAAGGGAGGCATGAGGTCGGTTCAGCAGGCTTGCAGCGATGAAGCATGGGATCATCTGATGGAGTCTGCCGCCACATGACGTGCGTCCGCAGACCGGTTACGAAGGCGCACTCCCAGGCAGGACAGCGTAGCGGGTCGCTTGAAGGTAGAGATGGAATACGAAGCATTTTTCCGTAATAGCCTCGACGGCCTCCGCCGCGAGGGCAATTACCGGGTGTTCGCCGATCTGGCCCGGCGCGCCGGCGAATTTCCGCGCGCCACGCATTATGGCGAACGCGGCCAGGAAACGGTGACGGTCTGGTGTTCCAACGATTATCTGGGGATGGGCCAGCATCCCGGCGTGATCGCGGCGATGCACGCGGCGCTGGATCTGTGCGGCGCCGGCGCCGGCGGCACCCGCAACATCGCCGGCACCAACCATTACCACGTGCTGCTGGAGCGCGAGCTGGCCGATCTGCACGGCACCGAAGCAGCCCTGCTGTTCAATTCCGGCTACATGTCCAACTGGGCCACCCTGGGCACGCTGGCGGCGCGGATGCCCGGCTGCGTGGTGCTGTCGGACGCGTTCAACCATGCCTCCATGATCGAGGGCGTGCGCCACAGCCGGGCCGAGAAGCGCATCTTCGCCCATAACGACCCGGCCGATCTGGAGCGCCAGCTGGCGGCGCTGGACCGCGGCCGGCCGAAGCTGGTGGCGTTCGAATCGGTCTATTCGATGGACGGCGACATCGCCCCGATCGCCGAGCTTTGCGATGTCGCGGATGCCTATGGCGCGATGACCTATATCGACGAAGTGCATGCGGTCGGCCTGTACGGCGCCCGCGGCGGCGGCATCACCGAGCGCGAGGGCCTGGCGCACCGGCTGACCGTGATCGAGGGCACGCTGGCGAAGGCGTTCGGCGTGGTCGGCGGCTATATCGCCGGCTCGGCGGCTTTGTGCGACTTCGTGCGCAGTTTCGCCTCCGGCTTTATCTTCACCACCGCCCTGCCGCCCGCGGTCGCGGCCGGGGCGCTGGCGGCGGTTCGGCATCTGAAGATCAGCAGCGTGGAGCGCGAGCGTCAGCAGGAACGGGTGGCGAGCCTGCGCCGATCGCTGGATGCGCACGGATTGCCGCATCACGACAACCCCAGTCACATCGTCCCGGTGACGGTGGGCGACGCCGTGCGCTGCAAGCAGATCACCGACCGGCTGCTGGGCCAGTACGGCATTTATGTGCAGCCGATCAATTACCCGACCGTGCCGCGCGGCACGGAGCGGCTGCGCATCACCCCTTCGCCGCTGCATAGCGACGACGATATCGCCCATCTGGTGTCCTCGCTATCCGCGATCTGGTCGGAGCTGAGCCTGCGCCGGGCGGCCTGATCGCGGGCTTCCAACCCTTTGGGGCATCGGCTGTTTATGCTTGCGTAACCCCCCTGTGGGCATGTCATGCTAATGACATTCGGCATCAACCGGTCATCAGAAGCCGGAACGTATCGGGAGGAGGCACGTTTCAACCGCCGAGGGAGCCCCAGACGGAGACGCAAGCAGATGAACCTCGCCAAGCAGTTGCAGGACTACCGCCTGACCACCGCCGAAATCCTGTATCGCCTGCCGGATCATCCGGAGATATTGCAAACCTATATCTGGCAAGATCTCGACATCGCGCCGAAATTTCCGGTGCTGCACAAGTTTCTCGATTTCTGGGAATCCTCGCTCGACGGGCGGCTCTATTCGGTCCGCGTCGCCTCCGCCAAGCTGATCCAGCCGGGCAAATGGAACCATCCGGCCGCCATCCTGCATCTGCACTGATGGTGCGGGATTCCCCTCCATCGTCGGGTGGGTAGGCGCAGCGCCTCCGCACCACACCGGTGCGCCGCACAGGCGCACCGGCTGCCGCGCCGCTTCCCCCGGGGTGCTTTCATTCGGGTGCTTTCACTCGGGTGTTGGAAGGATAGCGGGCTTCATCCCAGCGCGCGGTAGCCGATATCCTGGCGATAGAAACCTTGCGGCCAATCGATCTCCCGCACCGCGTGATAGGCCGACGCGCGCGCGCCGGCCAGATCGGCACCGGTGGCGCAGACCGTCAGCACCCGCCCGCCGGCGGCGCGGATCGTGCCGTCCGCATCCGCTCGCGTCCCGGCATGGAAGATATGGACATCTGGCAACGCGGCGGCGCGGTCCAGCCCATGGATGGCGCTGCCGCTCTGCGGGGCGTCCGGATAGCCCTGAGCGGCCAGCACCACGCCGATCGCCGCACCCTCCCGCCAGCGCAGGTCGAAATGCCGCAATTCGCCGTCGCAGGCCGCCAGCAGGGCCGGCAGCAGGTCCGATCGGAGTTTGGTCAACAGCACCTGGCATTCCGGATCGCCGAAGCGGACGTTGAACTCGATCAGCTTCGGCCCGTCCGCGGTCAGCATCAGCCCGGCATACAGAATGCCACGGAACGGCGTGCCCTGGCGCCGCATCTCCGCCAGCGCCGGGCGCAGGATGCGGTCCATCGCCGCCTGTTCCAAATCCGGCGTGAACGCCGGCACCGGCGAATAGGACCCCATGCCGCCGGTATTGGGGCCGGTGTCGCCGTCGCCGACGCGCTTGTGGTCCTGCGCCGACCCGAACGCCAGCGCCACCTCGCCATCGCAGAGCGCGAACAGCGACACTTCCTCGCCGATCAGGCATTCCTCGATGACGATGGCCGCTCCGGCCTCGCCGAACGCGCGGTCGCGCATCATGGCCTCGATCGCCGCGATCGCTTCGTCGATGGTGGCGGCTACCACGACGCCCTTGCCGGCGGCCAGGCCGTCCGCCTTCACCACGATCGGCGCGCCGCGGCGGCGGACGAATTCCTTCGCCGCCTCGATGTCCTCGAAGCGTTCCCAGCGGGCGGTTGGAATGCCGGCGGCGTCGCATAATTGCTTGGTGAAGGTCTTGCTGCCTTCCAGCTGGGCGGCGGCCTGCGACGGGCCGCAGCAGGCGATGTCGGCTTGCGCCATCGCATCGGCGATGCCGGCGACCAGCGGCGCCTCGGGGCCGGGAAATACCAAATCGACCGCGTTGTCCCGGGCGAAGGCGACCAGAGCGGGAATATCCAACATGGCGATATCCACGCACTCCGCCACCGCGGCGATGCCGGGGTTGCCCGGCGCGCACCACAGTTTTTTAAGCAGCGGGCTGGCGGCGAGCTTCCAGCACAGCGCGTGCTCGCGTCCGCCCGAACCAATCACCAGAACCCGCATGACACCGCCCCCGTTCACCTGGAGGCGGCCTTAGCATAAGCTGGCGGCATGAACGACACCCGGGCTGTTGGCATCCCACCGATAACGAACCTGCCCGAATACACCGTCTCGGAAATATCCGGCGCGGTGAAACGCGCGCTGGAGGAGAATTTCGGCCGTGTGCGGGTGCGCGGCGAGCTGACCGAGGTGAAGCGCTTCCCGTCCGGCCACATCTATTTCGCGCTGAAGGACGAGGGCGGAAAACTCGCTGGGGTGATATGGAAATACTCGGTCGCCCGGCTGGGCATGGAGCCGGAGAACGGGGTCGAGGTGATCGCCACCGGCAAAATCTCGTCCTATGGCGAGCGGTCGTCGTATCAGCTGATCGTCGAGCGCATGGAATATGCCGGCGCCGGGGCGCTGCTGGCGCGGATCGAGCTGCTGAAATCACGATTGGCCGCCGAGGGCCTGTTCGACGCCGACCGAAAACGCGTGCTGCCGATGCTGCCGGTGGTGATCGGGGTGGTGACGTCCGAGCGCGGCGCGGTGATCCAGGACATCCGGACCACCATCGCCCGGCGGTTTCCGCGCACCATCCTGCTCTGGCCGGTCCCTGTGCAGGGCGAAGGGGCGGCGCAAAAAATCGCCGCCGCAATCGCCGGATTTGACGCGATTGCACCCGGAGGGGCGATCCCTCGCCCGGATGTGCTGATCATCGCCCGCGGTGGCGGCAGCCTGGAAGATTTGATGGCGTTCAACGAGGAGATCGTGCTGCGCGCCGCCAGTGCCTGCCGCATCCCGCTCATCTCCGCCGTCGGTCACGAGACCGACATTACGCTGATCGATTTCGTCTCCGATTGCCGTGCCCCGACCCCGACCGCGGCGGCGGAGATGGCAATTCCGGCCCGCGCCGACCTGCTGGCCGACCTGCTGCAGAAGACCGCCCGGCTGACCGGGGGGCTGAACCGGCTGCTGGGTGAATGCCGGCTCGGCCTGTCGCGCGCCGAGCGCGGGCTGCCGGATTTGCCCGCTTTGCTGGGCACCGCCCGCCAGCGGCTGGATGACCGGGCCGAGCGGCTGCGCCTGGCGCTGCCCAACCTGCTGGCTGTCCGCCGTGCCGGGCTGCAAGCGGCGGAGCGTCGCCTGCCGGACCTGCCCGCGCTGATCGCCAGCGCGCGGCGCGGACTGGACGACCGGTGCCTGCGACTGCGTCTCGCCTTGCCCAATCTGGTCGCCGTCCGCGGCGCCGCCCTTGGGCTGGCGGCGACGCGGTTGACCGGCGGACTGCGCCACGCGCTGGCCGAAACCAGGCAGCGCGGCACCCGCATCCTGGCCCGGCTGACCGACGCGCCGCTGCGCGCATCACTGCGGGAAGCCGGCGCCCGGCTGCACGGCTCGGCCGCCCGGCTGGAAACCGTCTCGCCGATGGCGGTGCTGGCGCGCGGCTACGCGCTGGTGACCGACCCGGCCGGCCACTCGCTGACCAGTGCTGCCGCCATCGCGCCCGGAGCGAAGCTGCGCCTGCGCTTCGCCGACGGCGAGCTCGGTGCCCGCGCGGACGGCGCCAGGCCGGTCCGCCAGGGCAGTCTGCTGTTGTAATTCCAACCGACCTTATACCACCCGTCTTAATTCCTGACGTCATGGGGGTTCCCAAAGTGCGCCGGGCTTGATTCCCTAGCGTTGCGGCCGATTCGCGGCGTTGGGAGCTCAGTATGGCGGTAGCGA
>JAYTXR010000060.1:0-5043 GCA_043742865.1 Acetobacteraceae bacterium | reverse complement strand
ATGCGGTCGAGCGAGCAGGTGCGGGCGCGCATGAAGTTGGTGTGGAACGGCAGGTTGCGGTCGAGCCAGTTGACCTGCGGCGGGAACGGCGACCGGTAGCCGGGCACGGCAAACAGCCACTGCGGCGTCCGCTGGAACACGGTGACATGGGCGGCCTCGAGGGCGATCTCGGGGACCATCTGGTAGCCCGTGCAACCGGTGCCGATCACCGCCACTCGCTTGCCCTTCAGGTCGACGCTCTCCGGCCACCTCGCCGTGTGCCACGAGGCGCCGGCAAACGCTTCGGCACCCGCGATTTTTGGGATCTGCGGTCGGTTGAGAAAACCGACGGCCGTGATCACCGCGCGCGAGCGGATCGTACGGGCGCCGTCCGGTCCCTCGATATCGATCTGCCACTCGCCGGCGGCCTCGTCCCAGGTCAGCGCCTTGACCTCGGTCTCGAAATGGATGTGCCGGCGCAGGTCGAACTCGTCGGCGACCCAGTCAAAATACTTCACGTTCTCCCGCCACTCGCAGAACGGATTGGGATACGGGAAGTCCACGCCGAAGAGGTGGGTGTAGGAACGGCTTGGCGTATCGACCCGGGCACCCGGATAGCGGTTCTCCCACCAGGTCCCGCCGACGCCGGCGTTCTTCTCGAGGACGGTAAACGGGAACCCGGCCTGGTGCAGCTGGAGGGCGGCGTTTAGCCCGCCCATTCCGGCTCCGATGACCGTCACGGTGAAGTCCCTCAGCCGCTCCGGATCGGGTTTCTCCCGCCAGTGCAGCGACCGCACCGCCGGGTCGATCGCCAACTCGTCCACGTGATGCCTTAGGTTCTCGCCCTCCAGGGTGTGCCCCAGCATCAGACCCAGGCTGACCGCAAGCCGTTCGCGCGGGCCGCTGGCGATGATGCCCGCGCCGCTGTCGCGGTAGGCTTTCAGGAACTCGGCGCCCTTGCGCCGGAGCAGCGCCACGTCCACTTCGGTCGCCGGCGAAGCGACGTCGAAGTAGCCGGCCAGCACCGTCCTCACGCCCGTCGCCGCCACTTCCGGATCGCCGGTGAGCTGGTATAGCAAGCCACGCAGGACCATGGGTTCGGCATGGGCGATAGCGTCCTCGATTACCGCGTCGTCCGCTGCCAGCAGCTCCGGCCGTGAAGACATCTCCTGCTTGGTCATGCCCTTAGAACTCCTCCGCATCGTTATTCTTGCATTACCTCAGAGGCCCGGGAGCGTAAAGTCAAGTCCAACCGGCAGTCCAGATGAACAGCCAATTCGGTCATTTGGGAATGGCGGTGGCGTGCCTCCGATTGGCGTCGGTCCGGTTCATGTGAGAATGCTCTGTAATCCAAATTGAACCTTCGGGACGGACTTTGAGAAAGATAACGTCCTTTATGTTGCGCGAACTATCGATCTACACGGGCGAGCGGCCGGGAATGCCCGCCCCTCTGCCCTGCCTTGCCCTGCTCGCGCGCCTCGTCAAGGCCTCAGCTCTACGTCTGTGCGCTTTGACCTCCGCGGATGGATCTCGACCGTCACCTCGACCTCTTGCCCGAGGCCGGCCAGGACTGCCATCAGCCGGTCGATGGTGAAGCGGTCGAGTTTGGCTTGGCGGATGCGGGAGAAGTCGGATTCGGCTAAGCCGGCCATTTCATGCGCGGCCCGGACCGTCAGCTTGCGCTCATTGAGTACGCCGATGATCCGCGCCGCGAGCAGCGCCCGCAGTTGTTCGCGATCCGCGTCAGGATGGCCGAGATCGCGGAAGACGTTGCCGCTACCCCGTATGACGTCGAATTCGTCCCTGCTCATTGTAGCCTCTCTTTCAACTGCTTCAGCCGTTCATGGACCAGGGCGATCTCCGCCTTCGGCGTCTTGATCCCGGACATCGACCTTTTCTGGAACGCGTGCAGCACCCAGATGTCGTCGCCGATCTGCAGGGCGTAAACCACCCGGAATGCGTCGCCCCGGTGCTTCAGTGCCAGTTCCATCATGCCCGAGGCGAAGCCGGGCAGATGCTCGGCGATATCCGGCATCTGCCCCTCGGCCAAAATCGTGATCGCCCGGGCCATCTCGATCTGCGCGTCCTCCGGGAAGTCGGCGAAATCTTTCCAGGCCGCTTTGATTCAGCTTATGGGACGCGAATTTCGTAGCAGCGCCCGATCGCACCACGATCAGCCGCCGAGCCATCACATTGCCGGTGATCCGGCCGGCCTCCGTGCCAAATGGTCCGTTGCATTTATTGATCGACAGTACCGAACTTCAGGTTTGCGGGGCGGGTCAATGGCTGGAGGCGAAACGAAGTCACGCCGGAAGTGGCGCAAACTGCATCTGGCGGTCGATACCTCCAGACCTCGGACCCAATAAAACGTTGCGAGAATCCCGAAGGCTGTTCAGCATCGTCGCGAGAAGGCCGACCAACGGGCGTTGTCGGCTCAATCCAGACAACGAGAGGGAACCGCCATGACAATCGACCTTGCCGCCGGGATCGAAGATTTCTGGGCCGCCCGCGCGCGCCGCGAATTCTTCCCATTGGCGTATTTTGACCGGCTCTCCCTGGACGACGCCTATCGCATCCAACTCGCGCTGATCGACCGACGGGTCGCCGCCGGCGAGCGTCATATCGGCTGGAAGGTCGGGCTGACCGCGAAGGTGATCCAGGAGCAGTTCGGCTTTCATGAGCCGGTGTTCGGCTGCATCCTCGAGACCCAGCCGACCGGCCACGTGTTCAGTGCTGCCGAATTGATCAATCCCGGCTTCGAGACCGAGCTCTGCATTCGTTTGGCCCGCGGACTCGAAGGCGAGGTCTCTCTGGAGCAGGTCCGCGCCGCGGTCGATGCGATCCATCCGTCGTTCGAGATCATCGAGACGCGCGGCGATTTCGTGAAACAGATCGCGCTGGCGCTGGCCGACAACGCGCAGCAACGCTCGGTCGTGGTCGGCGCGCCGGTGCGCCTTACGCCGGGGATGGCGCTGGACCAGACGGCGGCGCGCGTTCAGCTCAACGGCCGGGATGCGGCCAGTGGCCTGGGCAGCGCGGTACTCGGCAATCCGCTCAACTCGGTCGCCTGGCTCGCCGGTAAGCTCGGCGAATACGGGCGACAGCTGCGCCCTGGTGACATCATTATGAGCGGGTCGTTCGTACGCCAGCTCCCGCTGGCCCCGGGTGACGTCGCGGTCGCGGAATTCTCCGGCATCGGCCGCGTGGAGGTGAGCATCGCCGCCGTGTGAGGGCGGGTGATTTCACGCGCGATCCCATTGTCGGCCAGAACGAACGAAACGTCCGAATCTGACAGATGAGATCATCTCAAACCAGGGGGTGAACGGCGGATTCAAGCGGTTGTCGCAACACCCTGGGGAGGAATGTTGGGATGGCAGGTCGGCGCCGGTCAGATCGTGCGTTGCGGAGCAAGCTGGTTTCCCCGGGTCGACCTCCGGTCGCGCGGCAGGAGCACTTGCGGCGTTTTTGGACTTTGATTGCTGGTGGCCTATCGAGCGAAGACGCAGCGATTGGCGCGGGCGTGTCGGCGCCGGTAGGAGCACGGTGGTTTCGGAAGGCGGGCGGCATGCCATCATCGACGCTTGCGCCATCATCGAAGCCGTTGTCTGGGCGATACCTGTCGTTTGCAGAGCGGGAGGAGCTTGCGATCCAGCGAGCTCAGGGTGCCGGGGTGCGGGAGATCGCCCGGCAAATGGGGCGGTCGGGATCGACGATCTCGCGAGAACTTCGCCGGAATGCTGCGACGCGCAGTGGCGGCCTGGATTATCGGGCCACCACGGCGCAGTGGCATGCTGAACGGGCCGCTCGGCGCCCCAAGCCTGCAAAGCTGGCATTGAACGCAACGCTGCGGGCATATGTTCAGGATCGACTGGCTGGCATGGTCGTTGCGCCAAGTGGTGCCGCGCTTCCCGGACCGACGGTGCTCTGGAAAGGTCGCCGACATGGACCGCGCAAGGATAGGCGTTGGGCGTCGGCGTGGAGCCCGGAGCAGATTGCCCATCGCCTGCAGCACGACTTTCCTCACGATGAGACGATGCGCATCAGCCACGAAACCATCTACCAGTCGCTTTACGTGCAAGGCCGCGGGGCTTTGCGCCGCGAGTTGGCCGCCTGCCTACGCAACGGGCGAGCGGTGCGCGTGCCACGGGCGCGCAGCCGCGGGCGAGGCAAGCCTTTCATCGTGCCGGAGATCATGATCAGCGAACGCCCGGCGCAGGTGGCGGATCGGGCAGTGCCGGGCCATTGGGAAGGCGACCTCATTCTGGGACTGGACAGTTCCGCGATCGGCACCTTGGTGGAGCGGACGACGCGGTTCATGATATTGTTGCACTTGCCGCGAATGGCGAAGCACGGTGTGGGAGTTCGCGTGAAGAACGGTCCCGCGCTGGCCGGACATGGCGCTGAGGCAGTCCGCGACAGCATCTCCGGCACGATCACCCACTTACCCGAGCAGCTCCGACGATCGCTGACCTGGGATCAGGGAGCGGAGATGGCGCAGCACGCACGGGTAAAGATCGACACGGGCCTGAACGTCTATTTTTGCGACCCGCATAGCTCATGGCAACGGGGCACAAACGAGAACACAAACGGGTTGCTCCGCCAGTATTTCCCGAAAGGCAACGACCTGAGCGCCCACAGCAAGAATGCTCTTGAGGCGGTAGCTTTGGCTCTCAACACCAGGCCACGCAAGACGCTTGGCTGGAGAACACCTGCCGAGGCATTTGACGAGTATCTGCGGTTAGCCCACATGACCGTTGCGACGACTGGTTGAACCCAAGCAATATGCGTCCGAAATCTATCGTGGGCTGCTGGCCGCCCATGGCATGCTCGGCTCGATGAGCCGCCGCGGCAACCCCTATGACAACGCCAAGGCGGAGAGCTTCATGAAGACCCTGAAGGTCGAGGCTGTTTACCTGGCTGCTTATGAGACTTTTGAGGATGTCACCGCCGACCTTCCGCGGTTTCTCGACGAGGTCTACAACGAAAAACGCCTACATTCGGCGTTGGGCTATCTCAGCCCCTCGCAGTTCGAAGATCAACACGCCCAGCAGACAGTCAAAATAG
>JAYTXR010000059.1:0-22923 GCA_043742865.1 Acetobacteraceae bacterium | reverse complement strand
TAGCGGCGGACGGATTTGAACCGCCGACCAAGAGATTATGATTCTCCTGCTCTACCGCTGAGCTACGCCGCCATCCAAGCCGAGAGGCGCGGGAGATAGACCGCCCGGGGCCACCCCGTCAACCTCGCCGCCGGGCATGGCCGACGCCCGTTCGGGACGCCACTCGGATCGCCAATCGGATCGACGGATGAAGCCGCCGCCCAGAATACGGCCGTCGGCGTAGAACACGCAGGCCTGGCCGGGTGCTGCCTGGGCCGGCGTGTCCAGACGCACCTCGGCCCCCCACGGCGTCGGCACCACCATCGCCGGCTGCGGCGCCTCGTGGGCGCGCAGCTTCACCCGGCAGGCGAACGCCGCCGCGGGGGTGGGGATCAGCCAATTGACTTCCGACAGCCGAACTTCGTCGGTGCCGACATGCCGCGGCCCGATGACGATGCGCCGGGTCGCCGGGTCGGTGGCCAGCACCATCTGGCGCTCGCCGCGATCCATCGCCGCCGGACCCAGCCGCTTGCCCTGGCCGATCGTGTACCGCGCGACCCCGTCATGGCGGCCCAGCACGCGGCCGTCGCGGCTGACGATGTCGCCGGGCGACAGCGCATCCGGGCGCAACTTGCCGACGATGTCGGCGTAGCTGCCGGACGGCACGAAGCAGATATCCTGGCTGTCGGGCTTGTCGGCCACCTCCAGCCCGAGCCGGACGGCCTCGGCGCGCACCGCGGCCTTGTTCGCCATGCCGCCCAATGGAAACAGGCAGAAAGCCAGCTGCTCGCGGGTGGTGGCGAACAGGAACCAGCTTTGATCGCGCGCCGCGTCGGCGGCGCAATGCAGTTCGGGACCGTCGGGGCCGTCGATCCGGCGGACATAATGCCCGGTGGCCAGCCGCTCGGCGCCGAGGCCGCGGGCGAGGGCCGGCAAATCGGCGAATTTCACCGTCTGGTTGCAGCGAATGCAGGGCACCGGGGTTTCGCCGGCGGCGTAGCTGTCGGCGAAGTCGGCGATCACCGCTTTGGCAAATCGGGCCTCGGCGTCGATCACGTAATGCGCGATGCCCAGGCGGTCGGCGACGCGTTTTGCGTCGTGGATGTCCTGGCCGGCACAGCAGGCGCCGCGGCGCCCGGACGCCGCACCCTGGTCGTATAGTTGCAGCGTCACGCCGATCACCTCGTGACCCGCTTCGTGCAGCAGCCCGGCCACCACCGAGCTGTCCACGCCGCCGGACATCGCCACAACGATACGCATTTTCGCGGGCCGCATTTTAGGGGGCCGCATTTTAGCCAGTCAGCCGATTGCGGGTGCTGGCCGGCAGCCGGACGACCAGGCCGTCGAGCGTCGCGTCGATGACGATCTGGCAGCCCAGGCGCGAGGTCTTCTCCAGCCCGAAAGCGAGGTCGAGCATGTCCTCCTCGTCCTCGGTCGGCTCGGATAGCTTGCCGATCCAGGCGGGGTCGACGATCACATGGCAGGTGGAACAGGCCAAAGATCCCTCGCAGGCACCCTCGATATCGACGCCGTGCTTATGCGCGACCTCCAGCACCGACAGGCCGGCCGGCGCATCCACTTCGCGCCTTGTGCCGTCGCGCTCGATGAAGATCATGTTCGGCATGGGCAAAATCTTCCGTTCAGGAAGCCAGCGCCTGCGCCCCGGTCAACGCGGCGGCGGCGTAGTCGATATCGGCGGCGGAGGTAAAGCGTCCGATGCCGATACGCAAGGTCCGCGCCGCCGCCGCATCGGACAGGCCGAGCGCGCGCAGCACGTAAGACGGCTCGATCACGGCCGAGGAACAGGCCGAGCCGGTGGAGACGCATAGCTCGGGGTTTGCCTGCATCAGCTGCGCGGCGGTGGCGGCGGGGAAGGTCAGATTGAGGTTGCCGGGAATGCGCGCCTGCGGGTTGCCGTTCAGCACGATCCCTGGCGTGGCATCGCGCAAAAGCTGCCATAGCCGGTCGCGAAGTTGGCCGATCCGCGCCGCGTCCGCTTCCATCTCCAGCCGCGCCAGCCGGCACGCCTCCCCCAGCCCGGCGACCAGGGGTGTCGCCAGGGTGCCGGAACGCAGGCCGCGTTCCTGCCCGCCGCCGGAGAACAGCGACACCAGGCGCACGCGCGGGCGTCGGCGCACGAACAGCGCACCGACGCCTTTCGGGCCGTACATCTTGTGGCCGCTGAGCGACAGCAGATCGACCCCCCAGCCGATGACATCGAGCGGGATTTTGCCGGCCGCCTGGGCCGCATCGGTGTGAAACAGCGCGCCGGCCTGTTTGGCGATCGCCGCCAGGGCCTGGATATCCTGCACCACGCCGGTCTCGTTGTTCACCGCCATGATGCTGACCAGCAGGGTGGGCTCGGCCAGCGCCGCCCGCAGCATTTGCGGATCCAGCAGGCCATCGGAGCGAACCGGCAGCACCACCGGCTCAAACCCTTCGTCGGCCAGATCGGCGACCGATTCCAGCACGCATTTATGCTCGGTCGCGAGCGTGACGATGCGCCGCCTGGGGTCGCCCATTCGGGCCGCAAACCGTGCGGCGCCTTTGATGGCGAGGTTGTTGGCCTCAGTCGCCCCGGAGGTGAACACCATCTCGCGCGCCTGCGCTCCGATCAGGGCCGCCATTTGCTCGCGGGCGGCCTCCACGGCCGCCTCGGCGCGCTGGCCCATGACGTGCTCGGCGCTGTGCGGGTTGGCGTAATCCTCGGTGAAGAATGGCAGCATCACCGCCAACACCCGCGGATCGCAGCGCGTGCTGGCCTGATTATCCAGGTAAACCGGGCGGTTCGGCGGTGGCGGGAGGTTATCCATGACGGGTATCTGGGATCAGGCCGGGTGCGGGGAAAGAGGCCGGGCAACAGCATTGCTCAGTAAGGCAATGCCCGGTACGGCAATGCCCGGTACGGCAATGCCCTGTGCGGCAATGCCCTGTGTTGTCCCCCGCAGCCGCTCGGCCATCCGCGCATAGGCCGGCAGGAAAGCGGCCACATCCGCCGGCGTCACGTTCCACGGCAGGGACACCCGGATGGCCTGTCCGGCCAACGCGCCGAGCCCCATTGCCGCCAGCACATGGCTTTCGGCCACTTTACCCGAGGAGCAGGCGGCGCCGGCGCTGACCGCGAAGCCGTCCAGATCGAGCGCGATGACCTGGGCGTCGGCGCGGATGCCGGGCAGCGCCAGGCAGACGGTATTGGCCAGCCTCGGCGCGCCGGCGGCCAGCACGACCGCCCCGGCGGCGATGGCGGCCTGCTCGATCGCATCGCGCAGCCTGGCGAAATCGGATGCCTCGGAGTTGTTTACCCCGACGGTGTTGGCCCCGACCGCGGCGCCAAAGCCGGCGATCGCGGGCAATGCCGGCGTGCCGCCCCGCCGGCCACGTTCCTGTCCGCCGCCGGCAATCAGCGGGCGCAGAGCGGCGCATTCGGGTGCCAGCAACAACGCGCCGACGCCTTTCGGCCCCCCGAGCTTATGCGCCGACAGCGCCAGGCTATGCGCCCCGAGCGCGCGAAGATCGACCGCGATGCGACCGGCTGCCTGCACCGCGTCCACATGCAGCAGCGCCCCGGCGGAGCGGCACATCGCGGCGGCCCGGGCGACCGGCTGCAGGGTTCCGGTCTCGTTATTCGCCAGCATCAGGCAGACCAGGGCCGGCCCGCTTTGCGCCAGCAGGCTGGCCAGAATATCCAGATCCGCCACCCCGTCCCGATCGACCGGCAGCACCAGCGCATCCGGCGCGGCGGCTCGAACCGCATCGTGCTCGGTGGCGGCGATGATCACCCGCCGGCTGCCCTTTGCGTGGTTGGCCGTTGCGTGGTCGGCCAGCGCATGAACGGCCAGCGCGTCGGCCTCGGTGCCGCCGGAGGTGAACACGGTATCGGCCGGCCTGGCGCCAAACCGGGCGGCGATGGCTTCCCGTGCATCCTCCATCATTGCCCGGGCGATCCGGCCGGGACGGTGGATGGAAGACGGGTTGCCGGCCAGGTCCAGCGCCGCGAGCACAGCCAAACGGGCCTCCGGCCGCAGCGGTTCGGAGGCGTTGGCGTCAAGATATACCATTTTTAACGGCTAGATTCCCCATACGTTCCATGATCTTCGTAAAAACATGAAAGCCATGCGACAATTCCATTATCAAAATCCATTCGACTTCCTGTAGCATGCACTTTCCCGGCGTTATGAAGCGTGGTCCGGGGGCAGGGTCAGTTGGGGGCCGAACGACGGGTAGACGACAGCAATCGCCGCGGCACCGGGTCGCAATCAGGTTATGGTTTCCGACCTCGCGGGTCAAGAATTGGCGTCCAGGGGTTTGCTGGGGTCAGAATTCCGGCCGGGATCAGGAAGCCTGCTGAAATCAGTTCCGATCGTTAACCCTTCCGGCTGTGTGGCGGGATGGATGAATTGGATGGGACCGACAGTGGCCTGAGCCGTGAGGGCTTGGCTGATGGCTGTCGGATATCGTGGAAAATGGATTTTGGAACACCATGCCTGAAGTGATGTTCGCTGGCCCAGACGGCCGGCTCGAAGGCCGTTACCATCATTCCAAGGAAGCGGGCGCTCCCGTGGCCCTCATCCTGCACCCGCACCCGCTGCATGGCGGGTCGATGAATAATCGCATCACCTATGCGATGTATCAGTCCTTCCAGAAAATGGGCTGCTCGGTCATGCGGTTCAATTTCCGCGGCGTCGGCCGCAGCCAAGGCCGCTATGATGGCGGGATCGGCGAAATCGGCGATGCCGCCTCCGCCCTGGACTGGATGCAGGCGTTGAACCCGAATTCGGGCGGGCTGTGGATCGCCGGCTATTCGTTCGGTGCGTTCATCGGCATGCAGCTGCTGATGCGCCGGCCGGAGATCTCCGGCTGGGTCAGCATCGCGCCGCCGGCCAGCCACTATGATTTCGGCTTCCTGGCCCCGTGTCCCTGCGGCGGCCTGCTGGTGCATGGCGATGCCGACGAGCTGGTCCCCGAGCCCTCGGTGCGCAAGCTGGTGGACAAGCTGAACACCCAGAAGAACGTCACCGTGGATTACCGCATCTTCCCCGGTGCGGACCATGTGTTCGCCGATCAGGCCGAAGCCGTGGCCGAGGCGGTCGAGGATCATGTCGGCCGCGCGATCGCCCGCCGCAACATGGCGCTTGCCGCAGACTGAAACGGGCGGCCGGAACATCCAACAGCAAAGGCGGCGGACCCTGGGGTCCGCCGCCTTTGCTGTTATTCAGCCCCCCACGTCGCGCATCCAGCGCACCAATGCCGCGGCAACCGCGGCCGGCTGTTCGGGAATAAGCGCGTGGCTGGCATCCTCGATCTGCTCGACCGTCACCCGGTCGCCGAACTCGTCTTTCAGCTCCTGGCGTTTCTCCGGCGGCTTGAACGGGTCGAATGCGGCCTGCAATTCCAGGATCGGCGCGCTGCCGCCGCCCCACCATTCCGATTGGACCGTGGCAGCAGACGCGGCGCGCTGGCACAGCCTGGCTGGCAGATGCCAGCCTTCCAGCCATTCGGACGGGTCGTGACCCCGGGCGAAGAACAGTTTTTGCAGCAGCGCCAGCCGCTCCGCCCGTGGCGTCCGGGGATCGCTGCACTGGTTTACCCCGGCGCTGAGCTCGGCTGGAATGGATTTGGCGGCCGCGGCGATCAGCATCACGCCGCGCACCAGATGGGGAAAATCGGCGGCGGTCATCCGCGCCACCCATTGGCCGAACGCATGGCCGGCGATGAAGGCCGGGCCGCCGCCCTCGTCCTCGATCACCCTGGCCACGTCGCGCGCCAAATCATGCAGGGTGATGCCGGTCATCGGACCTGTCGAGCCGAACACGCCGCGCGGCTGCGGACGCAGCACCCGGTAGCCTGAATTGGCCAACGCCTCCGCCAGATCGTCGAAATCAAGCGAGTCCCGCCCGGCCGACGGCAGCAGAACCACCAGCGGACCTTGCCCATCGGCAATGACATCGACCGACACATCTTCGTAGCGCAGGATTTTCCGCATTTAAATTCCCTTCATCCGCTTAAAGTCAGATTGGCAAGGAAGGTCGGGCTCTCCCTCCGATGGCATTCCAACTGTCCCAAGCGGGCCAGTCGGAACCTTGGTCAGCCTCGCCCGAACCCGCCAGGGCCGAGCCCTGGACCTCAATCTTGCCGGCGACGATTATGGCTACGGGACGCCTATTCCGGGAACAGGATCGTAAATCTGAAGCGTTCCGAGCCTTCCTTCGGCCCGACGAGCAACTTGCCGTGGAGTTGTTCAACCAGGGAGGCAATCACCTTTGTCCCAAGCCCACCTGTTTTGGCCTGGTCGTAGTTTGCGGGCAATCCCGGTCCTTCATCCGAAACAGACAGCGAAAAGCCGCCTGAAGCGGCGCGCTTGAACGAAACGGTGATATTGCCCTCGCCATGCTTGGCGGCATTTGTGACCAATTCCGCCACGATCACGCCGACCGAAACAATCCGCTGGGTTGAAATTTTCGCTTCAATGGCATCGACCAGGATGGGGGGACAATTCTCCGGGCGCAGCGCTTCGGACAGTTCTTTGCACAGGCCGCTCAGGTAGGTTCTGCCGTCGGTCATTTCGACGTTCTCGTTCATGTAGATATGCCGGTGCACGAGCGCGATGGCGGAAACCCGGCTGGCAGCCAGCGCCAGTTGCTCGGCAGCCTGTGATTTTCCGAGCGCCCGGTGCTGTACATAGAGCAGGGCAGAGGTCAATTGGAGGCTGTTCATCACCCGATGGTCAACCTCCTTGGCCATCAGGACGGAGCGCTGCAGGGCTGCGTCTTTTTGCTCGATGACCCGTTCGAGATCGCCCACAGCCCGTCGCGCCGATAGCCGCAATTCCATCTGATCCATGACAATCGACGCCAACCCAGCAAGGTCCGCGACCTGCTTTTCGCTGACTACCCGGCGCGGCGCATGATCGATGACGCAAAGCGTGCCGAGGTTGAACCCGTCATGGGTCCGCAACGGAATGCCGACATAGAAACGAAGCCCGAACTTCCCGGCCACGAGAGGATTGGTCAGCGAGCGAACATCGGTCTTCGCGTCGGTCAACAGCCACGGTTGTGATTGCAATATGGCCGAGGCACACAAGCCCGGCGAGCGTTCGATCTGTCTCAGATCCAGGCCATGATGCGATTTGAACCAGATCCGATCGTGATCGACGAGGCTGATAATCGAAATGGGCGCTGAGAACAAATTGGCCGCGATAGCGGTGATACGATCGAACGAACCATCGGGCGGGGTGTCGAGGATATCATACCGCCGCAACGCCGCCAGGCGCAGGGCTTCGGGGTCTGAACTGACCTGTAATGGCTGCGCTGGCGCTGATTTCATGGCGCAGGACTAAAGCACAGGCCTTAAACCGGTCCAAGCGCGGATTGAGCTGCGGGTTCTACGCGGTTGCTGGGATGGAAGTTTGGCGGGCCGAGGGCACAGAGCCCTCGGCTGGCTTCAGGGGCGAACCACAACCCCGCCGCCCAGCGGATGAGCAACGCCGGTGGTGCCGGGAAAGCTGATCGGCATTCCGGCCAACGTGCGGACGGCCAGGAAGCCGAAGCACTGGGCTTCCAGCGCATCGCCGTCCCAGCCGACCGCCTCGACCGGCAATACCGGCGCCGGCAAGGCCGCCCGCAGCGTCGCCAGTATCGCCGGGTTGTGCCGCCCGCCGCCGCAGACCAGCCAACGCCGGGGAGCATCGGGCAACGCGGCGAGCGCCACCGCGCGCGCGATAAAAGCGGCCAGGGTCGCGGCGCCATCCGCGGGGGAGCAGCGATCGATCCCGCTCGCTTCCAGCGCCCTGGCGAAATCCAGCCGGTCCAGGGATTTCGGCGCCTTGCGGGCGAAATAGCGGTGGGCCAACAGCCGGTCGAGCACCGCCGGGTCCGCCTGCCCGGCGCTGGCCAAGGCGCCGTCGCGGTCGAAGCCCTCGCCGGTGTGTTGGGCGGCCCAATCGTCCAGCGGGCCGTTGCCAGGGCCGGTGTCGAAGGCGACCATCCCGCCATCGGCGCCGATGAACGTCAAATTGGCCACGCCGCCGATGTTCAGGATCGCCAGCGGCCGTTCCAGGCCGCGTGCCAGCGCCGCATGATACACCGGCGCCAGGGGCGCGCCCTCGCCGCCCGCCGCCACATCGGCGCTGCGGAAATCATGCGCGACCGCGATCCCGGTGCGCCTGGCCAAAAGGGCCGCGTCGCCGATCTGCCAGGTCCGCCGCCGGGCCGGCTGATGCAGGATGGTCTGGCCGTGAAAGCCGATAATGTCGGCTGGACGGTCCGGTACCAGCCCGACCAGCGCCAGCACGGCCTGGACATGTATTTCGGTCAATCTTGCGGCGGCATCGGCCAAAGATGGGTCATCGGAGGCCAGGCCCGGCGCGCGATCCAGGATGCGGCGCAAATCCGCGCGCAAGGCAGAATCGTAGGGCAGCGTCAGGCTGGGGCCGGTGGCGAAAACCTGTTCGCCGTCGGTTTCAATCCACGCCGCATCGACCCCATCCAGCGAGGTGCCGCTCATCAGCCCGATCGCCCGCTTCCTGTTTTCCTCCATGATCGCCCCCGGCATTCTTTGCGCGCCCCTTCCGTGCTAGCCAACCGCTTCACCGAGATACGAGCCTGACGCCATGCCGCAAAGCAGCTTTCTGCAAGAAGCCTCCGCCCGGGGCTTCGTCCATCAATGCACCGACCTCGAAGCGCTGGACGCCGCGTTCCAGAGCGGCGTGGTGCCCGGCTATATCGGCTTTGACTGCACCGCCGACAGCCTGCATGTCGGCAGCCTGCTGCAGATCATGATGTTCCGCCTGTTGCAGCGCCATGGCCACAAGCCGGTGGTGCTGATGGGCGGCGGCACCACGCGCATCGGCGATCCCTCGGGCAAGGATGAAAGCCGGCAGATGCTGTCGGACGAACAGATCGCCGCCAATATGGCCGGCATCCGCCGCTGCTTCGAGCCGTTCCTGGTTTTCGGCGACGGCCCGGCCGAGGCGATGATGCTGAACAATGCCGACTGGCTCGACACCCTCGGCTACATCCCGCTGCTGCGCGAAATCGGGCATCATTTCACTATCAACCGGATGCTGACCTTCGACAGCGTGCGCCTGCGGCTGGACCGCGAGCAGCCGCTGACGTTCCTCGAATTCAACTACATGATCCTGCAAAGCTACGATTTCCACGAACTGCACCGCCGGCACGGGGTCAAATTGCAGATGGGCGGATCGGACCAATGGGGCAACATCGTGTCCGGCGTGGACCTGACGCGCCGGATGGACGCCGCCCAGGTATTCGGGCTGACCACGCCGCTGATCACCACCGCCTCCGGCGCGAAGATGGGCAAGACCGCGCAGGGCGCGGTGTGGCTGACCGCGGACCGGCTCAGCCCGTACGAATACTGGCAGTTCTGGCGCAACACCGAGGATGCGGATGTCGGGCGGTTCTTGAAGCTGTTCACGGATCTTGCCCTGCCCGAGATCGCCCGGCTGGAAGCGCTCGGGGGGGCGGAGATCAATGAGGCCAAGAAGATTCTGGCCACCGAAGCGACCGCGCTGGCGCATGGTCGCGAGGTCGCCGGGCAGGAAGCGGAGACCGCCAGGCGGGCGTTCGAGGAAGGCGAGGCGGCCGCTACGCTGCCCGGTGTGGACGTGCCGGGCGACGAGCTGAACCAGGGCATTCCCGCCTTCCGGCTGTTCACGCTGGCCGGGCTGGCGGCCAGCAACGGCGAGGCAAGGCGGCTGATCCGCGGCGGCGGCGCCCGGGTGAACGATATCGCGGTCACCGAGGAGGGTCAGCTGATTGGTGCGGCCGATCTGCGCGACGGCGCGGTCAAGCTGTCAGCGGGCCGCAAGCATCACCGGCTGATCCGCCCCGGCTGAGCCGGCTCACCGGCCCACACATCGGTCCGCTGATCGATGAAAAACTCCCGATAGGCCGGCGAAACCCGGGCGCCGAACAACCCGGTCGCCAACATCGACACTTCAAAGCCCAGCAGCAGAACCGCCACGCCAAGGGAAATCCATGCGGGCAAACGCATCAGAAAATCGCCCCCGCCTGGTGTACCCACCCGTTCAGCAGGACGATTTGCAATCCCGCCAGCACGATTGCGAACGCCGTGAGGACCACCGGATGGGCGCGCCCTCGCATCAACCGTGTCATCAGGTCATAGACCACGAACAGAAAAACCGGATTGGCGGCGACAAAACGCGGCAGAGAATCGAGCCCGGTCGCCGCGGGGAGCAGGATGCAGCCGACCAGGAACGCCGCTTCCGCGCCCCGGCGGCGCAGCGCCAGCCAGGTCGCGCCGGCGAGCCCGAGCAGCGCGAAACTGGCGGAGTAGGCGCTGCTGGGATGGGCCAGAAGCTGCGAAAAATCCCATGTTTGCAGGCCCGCCCAGATCCGCCCGAGCGGATTGGCCCAGTGCCGGTCCCAGAGGACCTGAACATGGGAGAAAGCCATTGCGTCGCCGATCCGGCTGTACTGGTCGAACATGTACAGAAACAACCCGAGCGGCGCGATCGCGATGGGCAGCAGCGTCTCGGCCAGCAGCGCCACGCGATCGGGGCGATGGCGCCCGTGCCACAGCGCGGTCAGCCGATCAGCCACCAGGATCGGCGTCAGCAGGACCCCGGTCGGGCGGGTGGCGCTGGTCAGCGCGGCCAGGCAGGATGCCAGCAATGGCTGGCGCCGGTGCAACATCAGCAGCGTGCCGACCGACAGCATGGCGAACAGCGCCTCGGTATAGACCGCGGAAAAAAAGAAGCCGTACGGGAACAGCAACGCGACGATCAGCCATCCTGCCGGATGCAGCACGCGCCTTGTCTCGCGCAGATAGATCGCTCCCAGGACGGTGAAGCCGCCCAGGCACAGGCTGGAAAATACCATCCCGGCCGCCAACGCGGATATTCCCAGCAGCTTGTGCAATCCGCCAACGCCCAGCGGATAGAGCGGGAAGAATGCCCAATGCGGGTAGCTGCCAAAATTTTCCCATTCCGAATCGGCCCCGTAACCCTTCATCGCCAACCGCGCGTACCAGCCGCAATCGAACTGACACATGGCCTCGATCAGCCCGGCCGGTTGGGCCAGCCAGCCATAGATGGCGAGCCGCAGCGCAACCGCCGCCAGGACGCAGATTGCCAAAGCTGGCACGGACCAGACGAACGGCGAGCGGAAAAATTCCGAGCGGGACAGGGCGATGGATTGCGGATGGGGCATGGACGCGCGTTCTGCCGATAGATCGCGGCAGGATCAAGGCAGGCCGGCCGATTCGCGGGTTTCAATTTCCGGCAAGGATCGCGTCGGCGATTTTCTCCGCGGTCATCAGCGTGGGGAAATTGGTGTTGGCGCAGGGCACCACCGGAAACAGCGAGGCGTCCACCACCCGCAGCCCGTCCACCAGGCGCACCAGCCCGGCCGGGTCGGTGACCGCCATCGGGTCGTCCGCCTCGCCCATGCGGCAGGTGCAGGAGGCGTGCCACACGCCGACCGCGGCGCGGCGGACGAAGGCCTCCAGCGCGTCGTCATCGGTCATCACCTGCGCCAAGGTGACATCCTCCATGACGAATTTCTTCAGCAGATAGCGGCGCAGCCCGGCCGGGCCATCCAGCAGCCTGGCCATGATGTCGGTCATGATCTTGTTCTTGCGGTTGATGATGCCGACCTGACGCACTTTGTCGCTGTAGCTGGCCGGAAACGGATCGCTGATGACTTCCGCCATCACCGGCAACGCGTGCAGCGCGCCCAGCCGGCGCACCCCATCCATCATCCTTTCCAGGTCCCGCCGGTCCGACAGCAGGTTGAACTCGACCTCCGGCTCGGCTCGCGGATCTTTCGATTGCAGCTTCACCTGGCCGGTTTCCGAATAGGTCTTGTTGACGAACATGATCATCGCCGACATCTGCTCGCCGACCGCGTGCCAGGTGGATTTGGTTGCCGCAGTAACGAACATGTCGCCGGCCGGGGCGTCGTGCATGTTGGACGAATAGCGCCAGGCCACATGCATGTGCCGGCGGGTGATCGAGTTGTCGAGTCTGGCGAACGGCTTGACGAACGCGGCCAGCGCCACCGAGGGATGATCCATCAGCCGCTGGCCGACCCCAGCCACATTGGCCACCACCTCGATGCCCATGTCGCGCAGATGCCCGGCCGGGCCGATGCCGGCACGCAGCAGATGCGCCGGCGAGTGGATCGCGCCGGAGGACAGAATGATCTCCCGGCCGCGGAATTCCTGTGCCCGGCCGGCGATCGTTGCCTTCACGCCGACGCAGCGATTGCCCTCGAACAATAACCCGGAAACCTGGGTATCGGTGGAAATCGTCAGATTCTCGCGCATCCGCGTGCCGGGATCGAGATAGCCGATCGCCGCGGACACCCTGGTTTCATAGGCGTTGGAGATCGTGATCGGAAAATAGCCCTGGCGGAACTCGCCGTTCTGGTCGGGCAGATACTCAAAGCCCGATTGTTCCAGCGCCTTGCCCACCGCCCTGGCATGGCCGCTCCAGAGGTCCGGAAAAATGCGGCGGACCGGGATGCGGCCTTCCCGGCCGTGATACGGACCCTCGAAATCCATGTCCCGCTCTACTTTCTTGAAGTAGGGCAGAACATCGTTCCATTTCCAGCCGCGCGCGCCACGGGCATCCCATTCGTCGTAATCGGTCGGCGCGCCGCGATTGGCCATTTGGCCGTTGATCGACGACCCGCCGCCGAGCACGCGCGCCTGCTCGTATTTGCGCAAGCGCGGCTTCGGCGCGTCGGGATTGTTGTGGGAGACGATTTCGGTGGAAACCTTCAGCTCGCTCCAGATGTAATCCTGGTTCAGGTAGGCGGTGCCGGGATAGCTGTCCAGGATCGCCTTGGGCACCTTGCCATGCGGCGTGTCCTGGCCGGCCTCGCATAGCAGCACCCGGTTCGAACTTCTGGCCGAGAGCCGGTTGGCCAGCACGGACCCGGCCGATCCGCCGCCGACGATGATGTAGTCGAATTCCATTTTCAGACGCCTAACTGGCTGGCAAGGTCTTCGATGTTCTTGGCCACATAGTCCCATTTGCCGTCGGCCGCGTAGTCGAGCTTCTGGTTCGGACCGTATTCCCCAGGGCGGGGGAAGAACGCGGTCATCAGGCCGCAGGATTGCGCCGCCCGCAGATCGTTGTTGTGCGCCGCCGCCATCATCACCTGCCCAGGCTGTAGGTCGAGCAGCTTCGCCACGCCCAGATAGGTCTCCGGATCCGGTTTGAAATGGCTGAACAAATCGGAGCCGAAGATCATGTCCCAGGGGATGGCACTGTGCTTGGCCATGTTCAGCAGCAGCGAGACATTGCCGTTGGACAGGGGCCCGATGATGAACCGGGTCTTCAGCCGCGTCAGCCCTGGCACGGAATCGGCCCAGGGGTGCAGCCGGTGCCAGCCTCGGTTGAGGTGATCCATATCGGCCTCGTTCAGGCCCTTGATGCCAAAATCGACCACCAGCCGGTCGAGCGAGCCGCGATGCAGATCGTCGAGCCGGGTCCAGGGCAGCTCGCCTTTGCGCACCCGGTCCATCGACGGGTGATAGGCGGCGCGCCAGGCATCCGCCAACCCGGTCCAGTCGGCGGCGATCCCGCGCCCGGCGCCGAACGCGGTCAGATCCTCGATCAGGCTGCTGCGCCAATCGACCACCGTGCCGAAGGTATCGAAAACAATGGCGACGGGAAGCTTGCTGGTCATGTCGTTCCTCCGAAGATTTCCCGACAGCCAAGCGGGCGGAACCGATCTGGTCAAGAGAGCCGGGTCAAAGCAAAAATGGGGGAGAGGATCAGAAAATCCCGAACAGCCCGCGCAGAAAGCCGGGGGTCAGCGCCGATAGCGGGTTCACGGTCACCGCGGGATCGCTGGCGGTGCCGCGGATCGTATAGCGGGCCGCGAACAGGCCGCCGCCCTGCTCGGGGCTGAATATCCTGCCGACCACCGGCAAATTGCCCAGCAGCGAATTGAAGAAATACACCGGCACGATGGTGCCCTCGAGATCCATCCGGTCCTGCGCCAGGTCGATCCGGCCCTTCACGGTCAGGCCCAGCGACGGGGAGAACGCCCTTGCGTCGGTCAGCCCCAGCGTGTCGCGGGTCAGCCGGAACGGGGCCACCAGCCGGCTGAAACCCAGCCCCGAGCCCTGCAGCACGTCGACAAGCCCATACAGCGTCATCGCCTGCAGCAGCCGGCCCAGCGCCGGGGCGCCCTGGATGCGGAAATCGCTGATCTCGGCGGTTCCCGACAGCGGATGATCGGCCAGCGTGTCGTCATAGCTGGCGTTCACCGATAGCCGGCCGCCCCGCATCGTGTGCAGCACGTCCACCGCCCGCAGCAGATCGCCGGCGTTGTCGGCGGCAGCACTCAGGCTGCGCGGTCGGGAACCGGCCGGGGGCGCGATATCCAGCCGGAAACCGGCATCCGCCGCGGTTTTTGCCTCCACATGCAACGAACGCATGACCTGCCCGTCGTTTTCGGCGCGGGCCGCGAACGCCGACACGGTCGTGGAATTGGCCAGGATCGCCCGATCGAACCGTGCGTCGAGAATCCAGGCCGGTCCCGTCCTGGCCTCATCGGTCTCGCGCGGCCGGGTCGCGTGCCTGCCGGGCTTGCTGGACAGTACCTGCGAGAGATCGAGGCTGGCGCCGTCGATGGATATCTCGATCGGGCCGCCCGCTGGCGGGAAACGCACGCTGCCGCGCCCGCTGGTTCGCCCGAGAATCGCCTGCTCGATGTTCAGACCGGCGATCCGGCCCGCGGTGAAAGCCGCCCGGGCGCGCAGCAGCAGCGCCGACTCGCCCTGGGCGGCGCCGTTCAGCGTGATGTCGTCGATGCCCGCCAGGCGCCCGGCGCGCAGCTTCAGCCGGGCCTGGCCGGTGGCGGCCGAGCCTGCCGGCTTTTGCCAGCCGATCGGGGCCACGACCAACGACGCGCCCCCGAGATCGGCGTCGATCAGCACCTCTCCCGACCCGTCCCGCCGCTCGGTCACCGCGGCTTTCAGCGCCAGGGTGCCGTCCAGCGCCTCGCCGGCATCCAGCCCGGCGGCGGCAAGCTGGCGGGCGGTGGCACCCCCGGTGACCACGATCCGGCGCAATATCTGCGTGGGCGGGCCGGCGCGAAAATTCAACTCCGCCTCGATTTGCGTCGGAATGCTCGCCATGTCGGCCTGCCCGGTCAGCTTCAATCCATCGTTGCTGGCGACGATATCGATATTGCCGTGCTCCAGGTCGCGTCCGGCGATCAGGCCGGTCAGGCGTGCATCCTGCAGATGCAGCTTTGCCTGGATCCCCACCTGCTCGATTTGCAACTTCGTCTCGAACGGCACCGTGACCGCCAGCGTGCCCGAAAAATTGCCCCCGGCGCCGTTCATATCCAGCTGAAAATGGTCGAACAGATGCAGCCTTCGGGTGCGCAGCAGGGTAATCGCCTCGGCGATCGGCCCTGCGATGTCGGCATCGATATAGCCGATCTGATCCTTGTGCAGGATGCCGGTGATCCGCAGCCTGCCGGCCTTGACCAGCAGCCCGCTGTCGCGCTGCCCGTCCAGCGACTGGCGCCCGGAACTCATCAGGATTTCCAGCGTGTCGGGGTCGAGGATGTTCAGCCGCGCGGTGGCGTGGTCGATCGGCGCCACCTGCGCCAGCCAGGCGACCGTCACCGCTTCGCCCAAAACGCTGCCGGTTGCGCCGGTCAGCTCGACATTGGACAGATCTTCGGCGACCTCCATCGCGACCCGCACATGGGCGTCCCGGGCGATGCCGGCGGTAATGTTCTCAATGATCCAACGGCGCGCCGGTGGCGCGATCGGGGGCGGCCAAAGCGAGCCAAGATCCGCCAACGCGACCCGGTCGACCGCGATAGACAGCTCGCTTTTTACCTGCCCGGCGGCACGATGCAGCGTGCCGTCGCCAGCGATCGTGGAGATCGGTCCGCCCTCGCGCGCCAGCAGCCGCAGGCTGTAGGCCTTGACCAGCAGATCGCGGTCGGTGCCCTCGGCGGTCAGATCCGCCCCGGCGAGCCGCACGACACCGGAGCCGATTTTTATTTTACCGGGCCCGGCATGCAGGTCGAGCGCGATCCGGCGCAGCTTCTGTTGCGGGCCGATTTCCAGCTGGATCGATCCGGCCAGGCGCGCATCCAGCGCCTCCAGCGCCGCCAGGGTCCCGGTCTGACGCGCCAGGGCGGCCGGCGTCAGGTCCGCGAGCTGCGCTGATAGCTGGATGCCCCCGTCGCCGGCGGATAGATGGCCGTTGACCTGAACCGAAGCCTGCTCGGTTCCCATTGCCAGGTTGAAGCGGGCGGTCCCGTCCACCCCGCCGGACGCCTGCCGCTGCAAATCGATTTCCGGCGCCTGGGCCCGCCACAGAACCGCCAGCTTGCGGTCGATCACGGTGACGGTGGAATGGCGCAGACGCACCCGCCGCAACTGGCTGAACCGTCCCCAACGGTCCGGATTGCCCACAGCCGCCGGCGGGCGGGCCAGCTCCGCCACGAGGCCCTCCAGGGCGCTGGGACCGGTTTCGGCCACCGCCTCGTCCGCACCGCCGAAATCCAGCCGGATCTCCCCCGTCTCGGTGCGCAGCAGCACCAGGCGGGCCGCATCGATCTCCAGCGCCCGCGGCTGGATTCGGCCCAGCAGCAGGCCCTCCAACGCCAGCGAGAAATCGACCTGCGGCACCACCACGCTGTGCCCCCCCGCCGGGTCGGTCGCGGTGACATCGCGCAGCCGGATGTCGAGCGGACGGTCGACGCCGAGCCGGAACCCCTCCCAGGTCAGCGCGGCGCCGCCGATGGATATAATCAGCGTGCCGGATTCCGCGTTGGCGGCGGCCTGCATGCGCTTGGCCAGCCACGCCAGCTCGACCGGCCCCTGCGACAGCCGCCAGGCCAGCCCGCCGAGCCCAATGCCGGCGCCCAGCGCCAGCACCATCACCAGCGTTCCGGCGTGATGCAGAACCCAGCCGATCCCCCGTGCCGCTTGACCGGCGAGCCGCCTCATGGCCAGCCTGCCGGATGACAGAAGGGCGATTCCGCCTGCCCGCCAGCTGGCCCGCGTCCCACGATCCCGCCGCCGCCGGGCGGCTGACCGAGCGGTTTTCCAATCTGGGGCGCAACGAGGCCCGGTTGGCCGCCGATCCCGCCGTGGCGGCGCTGCTGACGGCGCTGGGCGGCAACAGCCCGTACCTGTCCGACCTGGCCCTGCGGGAGTCCGCCTCGCTGCTCGCCATCCTGCGTTCCGGGCCGGACCCGGTGGTGGCGGGCGCGATGTCCGAACTCGCCGCCATAAGCCCGATCGCGGGCCGGGCGGTGGTGGCGTCGGCCATGCGCCGGGCCAAGCGGGTGGTGGCGCTGGCCACCGCCATCGCCGATATCGGCGGCCTCTGGGGTCTGGACCGGGTGACCGGCGTGTTGACCTCGCTGGCCGAGGCCACGCTCCGCCTGGCGGTCGCGCATCTGTTGCGCGCCGCGCATGATCGCGGCGAGCTGGCCCTGCCGCAATCCGACGATCCCGCCGAGGGCGGCGGGTTCGTGGCCATCGGCATGGGCAAGCTCGGCGCGCGGGAACTGAACTACTCGAGCGATATCGACCTCGTGCTGCTCTTCGATCCGGCAGCCGCCATCTATACAACCCGGACTGCCGGCGAGGCGATGGGGGGCTTCACCGCCCGGCTGGCGCGCGATCTGGTCAGCCTGATGGAGGCGCGCGACGCCGATGGCTATGTGTTCCGCACAGATCTGCGGCTGCGCCCGGACCCGGCGGCCACGCCGCCGGCGATCGCCCTGCCGGCGGCGCTGACCTATTACGAGAGCCTGGGTCAGAACTGGGAACGCGCGGCGATGATCAAGGCGCGCCCGGTGGCCGGCGACCTGGCGCTCGGTGCCGGCTTCCTGGAGGCGATCCGCCCGTTCATCTGGCGCCGTGGCCTGGATTTCGCCGCCCTGGCCGATATCCACGCGATGAAGCGCCGCATGGACCAGCATGCGCAGACCCGGCTGGACCGCTCCCGGCTTGGTGCGAAGCGCGAGCCCGAGCCGGGCGCGAAGCGACAGGCAGGCGCAGCGGCGGACGGAGCGGGCAATTTGGCCCGCATCGCCGGCTACAACGTCAAGCTGGGCGAGGGCGGCATCCGCGAGATCGAGTTCCTCGCCCAGACCCTGCAGCTGGTCTGGGGCGGGCGCGATCCCGGCCTGCGCGTCGCCGCCACGCTGGACGCGTTGCGCCTGCTGGTCCGCGCCGGCCATCTGCCCCGCCGGGCCGCGGCCGAACTCGCCCGCGCGTATCGGTATCTCCGCAAGGTCGAGCACCGGTTGCAGATGGTGGCCGACCGGCAGACGCATGTGCTGGCGGACACGCCGGCCGGGCTCGCGCAGTTTTCGACCTTTCTGGGCTACTCCGATGCGTCGGGCTTTGCCGCCGAGCTGATCTTTCACATGGATCGGGTTATCCGCCAGTATGGCGCAGTGTTCCGGGTCGTTCCGGACGAAGCCAGCTTCGGCGTCGGGCTCGATTTCAGCGGCGTGGACGACGTGCCGCCGGCAACCGCCATTGTGCTGAGCGGTCTGGGTTACGCCAATATCCCCGCTCTGGTGGCGACGGTGCGTGGCTGGCGGGCTGGCCATGCCAGGGCGCTGCGCTCGGAGCGCGCGCGCATGCTGATGGCCCAGCTGTTGCCGGCGATGCTGGCGGCGCTGGGGCGCCAGCCGCAGCCGGATGTTGCTTTCAGCCGGTTCGATGCCATGGTCTCCCGCCTGCCGGCCGGCGTGCAGCTGCTGTCGCTGTTCCAGCGCAACCCGCATCTGCTCGACCGGATCGCGGCCGTGCTGGGTGCCGCGCCCTGGCTCGCCGATCACCTGACGCGCCAGCCGGCCGCGCTCGATGGATTGCTGAGCCCGGAACAGGAGCCGGACCCGGCGCGGCGGCTGCGCTCGCGGCTGCGCGGCACCGCGATCCTGGAAGAGGTTGTCGAGATCACCCGCGATATGGTCCGGGAGGAGGAATTCGCCCTGGCGGAAGGGACGCTGGATGGCCGTCTCGATGCCGATAGCGCCGGCCTGCGCCGCACCGCGCTGGCGGATGCGGTGCTCGCGGCTCTTCTGGCCCCGGTGCTGGCGGATTTTGCCGCCCGCTTCGGCCGCGTGCGGGGCGGCGGAATGGCCGTCATCGCGCTCGGCAAAGCCGGTGGGCGGGAGATGATGGCGGGCTCGGACCTCGATCTGATGCTGATCTACGACCATCCGGAACAGGTGGCCGAAAGTCGCGGCGGACCCGCCATAAGGCGGCTGGCGGCCAGCCAGTGGTTCGTGCGCGCCGCCCATTTCTATATCGCTGCGGTCACCGCCTCTGGGATCGACGGCCCGCTCTATGAAGTCGACATGCGCCTGCGACCGTCCGGCAACAAGGGACCGGTCGCGGTCTCGCTGGCATCGTTCCGAAATTATCATGAAAACTCGGCCTGGACCTGGGAGCGAATGGCCCTGACCCGCGCCCGGGTGATCGCCGGGCCGCCGGCCCTGCGGGTCCGTATCGAGGCCGCGATCGAGCAGGCCCTGGCGCAGGCGGGAAATCCCGCACGGCTGCGCGCCGACGCCGCTTCGATGCGCGCCAGGCTGGCCCGCGACCTGCCGCCGAGCGGCGCCTGGGACGCCAAGCTGCGGTCCGGCGGGCAGATCGACGTGGAGTTCATCTGCCAGACCCTGCAACTGGTGGACGGGTCACGGCTCGCCTGGGTCCGCAGCCAGACCACCCGCGTGGCGCTGCGTCGGCTCGCCGAGGCGGGCGTGCTGTCGGCCGAGGAAGCTGGCACGCTGATCCGCGCCGACCGGGTTTGGCGGACCGTGCAGGGCATGCTGCGCATCACGCTCGGCCGCGGCACCTATGGCGACCTGCCGGAGGCCACCGCCCGGCCGCTGCTGCGTGCGGCCGCGCAGGCCGGCGCGCCGGCAGTTGACTTGGCCGGCCTGCGGCTCAGTTTGGATGCAATGGCGCGCGAGGTGCGCGCCCTGTTCGTGCGGCATGTAGGGGAGATCGCGGAATGAGTGTGATGGAGGGAGATGAGGCGCCGGCATTCGAGATGCCGGCGAGCGGCGGGCGCAATGTCAGCCTGGCGGCGCTGAAGGGGCGGCCCTTCGTGCTGTATTTCTACCCCAAGGCGGACACCCCCGGCTGCACCAAGCAGGCCTGCGCGTTTCAGGAGGCGCTCGGCCAGCTCGGCAAAATCGGGGTCGAGGTGATCGGCGTGTCGCGCGACAAGATGAAGCCGATCGAGGCATTCGCCAAAAAATACAGCCTGACCTTTCCACTCGCCTCCGACGAGGCAGGCGGCGCGTCCCTGGCCTATGACACCTGGGTGGAGAAATCCATGTACGGCAAAAAATACATGGGCATGGAGCGCAGCACGTTCCTGATCGACCAGGGCGGGCGGATCGCCAAAATATGGCGCAAGGTCAGCGTTCCCGGCCACGCCAAGGACGTGACGGACGCGGTCGCCGCACTCTGAACCCGCTTCTATGCCCGACGTAGCGCCGGAATGTTGCGCGATAGCAGGCTCAGGACCACGATCCCGAGCCCGGCGATCAGCACCCATTCCGCCGGGCGCGGGCCAAAGCCGATATCGAGATTGGCCGCCAGCACGCGCCAGGGATTTATCCTTGTGGCCAGCGCGTACCAGGTGAATTCGAGGCCGGCGGTCAGCAGCGCCGCCGCGACCGCGAGTCCGGTCAGCGCCAGGGGCGAATCTCGCCGCGCCGCCGGCACAGACCGCCACAGCATCAGCCAGATAAACAGGCCGGCGGCGAACACGGCGGCTGAAACCCCGGCCTTGGCCTGCAGAAAATGATGCAGCAGCACCAGCACGCCGATCGCGTAGATCGACCGGTGCAGCTGCTTCCAACGGTTTCCCAGCCAGCGGGCGGCGGCGTCGGTCGAGGTCGCGGCCAGCGCGATCAGCCCGGTCAGAGCCACGAAGCCGACCGTCAGGTAGAACCGGCGGATTATTTCCAGCCCCACTTGCAGCAGATGAAATTTCATGTCGACGACATAGAGACTTATATGCGCCACCGCGTAGACCGCGGCGGTTACCCCCAGCATGCGCCGGACCAGCACGACCCTTGGACGGTCGAACACCACGCGCGCCGGCGTCACCGCCAGCGACAGCAGCACAAACCGGACGGTCCAGAGGCCGGTGAGATGGATTGCGGCGTTGACCGTTCGCGGACCCAGATCGCCGTCCAGCCACAAATACCCGATCCACATTGCCGGCAGGCACGCGCCCAGCAGAACCAGAGACTTCAGCGGCGAAAACCGCCCCTGCCGGTCGCGCCAGGGCGGGTGACGCGGTCGCGCCCGGCGCCGCGCAGCTTCCGCGGTGAGGGAGGAGCTCATGGCCGGGTCCCCAAGTCAGCCTGGCCCCAGGTCAGCCCGGTCTCGGTCAGCCCGGCGCAGCGATCCCTGCCGGCGGACAGCGCGTCAAGCTCGGCGGCGAAGGCGGCTTCGTCCGGAGCCGGCATCCAGATTGCCTTCAGGTCCAGCGACGCTGTCAACGCGGCGTGGTAGGCGTCACGCGAAATCTCGACCGCGCCGAACTGGGTGAGATGGCGGGTGATAAACTGCGTATCCAGCAGACGGAATCCGCCCAGGCGCAGGCGCACCACAAGATGGACCAGCGCCACCTTGGAGGCATCGCGGGCATGGCTGAACATGCTCTCGCCAAAGAATGCACCACCGATGGCCACGCCGTAGAGGCCGCCAACCAAAGCTCCATCGCGCCAGCACTCCACTGAATGTCCGTAGCCCATACGGTACAGTTCGGTGAACAGATGCAGGATGTCCGGATTGATCCAGGTATCCGCGCGACCGGATGCCGGTGCGGCGCAGCCGGCGATGGTGCCGGCGAAGTCGCGATCGACCGCGACCTCGAACATCGCCGACAGCACAGTGCGCCGCAGCCGCCGGGACAGGTGGAAACCCTCGAGCGGCAGGATCCCGCGATATTCCGGGTCGAGCCAATAGACCCGGTCGCCAAGCCGGGTTTCCGCCATTGGAAACAGGCCCTGACGATAGGCCTGGATGACCAGGTCCGGCGATATGCGCAGGCTGCGGCGGGACATTGCCGGTTTATAGACGACGTTCAGCGCACCGGTTGGAAAATTTGCCGGTAAATTTCTCCAACCGCCGTCAGAGAAAACGATCCGCCGAAAAATCCGCCAGGGCGGCAAACGCCACGCTGCTGCCATGGGGCAAGGCGAAAACCAGATTCCCGGCCGATTGGCCCGGCGGCATTGCGGATCCGGTGGACATGGCCGCGCCGCCGCTGCCGGTGACCCGCGAGCCGCGCGCCAGCATCGCTTCGGGGCGTTCGCTTCGCCCCGCCGCACCCGATAGCGACGCGGTATCCATTAAAGCTGGGCCCGCAAAAGCTGGGCCCGCAAAAGCTGGGCCCAATGACGTGAAGCCGGGTGCATCGGCCGGCCGAAGGCGGCTCCCGGCCGCGCCGACCCCGGCGATGTGATCGCTCCTGCCATCCTCCGGACCCTGGGTGCCGCCGCCGATGGTCTCGATTTTACGCATGGGAATTAACCTTCGCCCGCCAGCGGCAATCCTGTTCCACTTGGATTAACGGATCCTTACCGGGAGACGCCGCGGCGTCTCCTACGGCAGCGGCATCCGCAGATTGAAGCCGGGAGCGGGTTTGTTGAACCGCTCCTGCTCGGTTTCCCGGAACGCCGACCCCGGCGTGTAGCCCTCGCCCTGGGTAAAGGTCTTTTCGTGCCGATACAGGCTGGGCCTCACGCGGATGCCGCCCGGCGCATTTTCCGCTGGGCCGCGCGCCTCGGTGTCCGGAACCGGTGCGGCATCGACGGCTGGGGCCGAGCCGGGCGGGATCGGTGGCACGGGCAGCGGTTCCCGCACCGGTGCGGCGCCGATCAACAGCAGCCCCAGCAGCGCGATCCCCGCAGGCTGCATCAGCCG
>JAYTXR010000058.1:0-4139 GCA_043742865.1 Acetobacteraceae bacterium | reverse complement strand
CATCTGCCGCTTTTGGTATTTCCCGGGCTATGAAGCTCTGGACAGAGTGGCGGCGATCAGCTCTGCCACCTCGCGGGATCGGGTGTCGCCCTGCCCGCGTAACGCCGTAATAATGGACTGACGATCGGCTGGGCTGCGGTTCTGGCTCATTTTCCATTGCGCCTCGACCTTGCTGGGTACTAAGTTAAAACCCTGCGTGCCAGCGGCCATCTTGCGGCGGAATACTTCCGGCAATGCGTCGAGGTCGAAGCCGGCCGGATCGTGTTCAGCCAGGCTGCGCAGATTGGCGTCGATCGTCGCATCGTCCGTCACCAGTCTCAGCGTCCCATGCACATGCACCGCACAGTAATCCCAGGTTGGAACCGCCGGCTGGGTGCGGTACCAGCCCGGCGCGATATAGGCGTGCGGGCCGGTAAACACCGCCATCGCCTGCCCGCCAGCCAGCCGCGCACATTGCGCGTTGTCGGCCGCCAGATGGGCCGCAAGGTAGAACCCGTCTTCCGTCTCCCGCACAATGAATGGGATGTGCGAGCCGGCCAGCGTAGGCCCCGCCCCCGCGCCCGCCATGGCCTCAATCGTCACCAACAGGCCGAACGGGTTGTCGCGGATCAGCGCGACGATCCGGGCTGTGTCGGTCTCAATGAAAGCGGGGCGGAGATACATCGCAGACCTCTGGTTTCCAGTAGGCTTCGCGATGTAGGCTGAAACAGGTCCAAGGTAAAATCGCCTCAGACGAATTGGCGGCCTGGGACGAGGCAATCAACGGGGAATGTCAGCACCACCCGGCTGCCGACCTGGGCGGTGGATTGAATCGTCAGCGCGCCGCCATGCGCCCGCATTAGCGTTTGCGCCAAAGCAAGGCCGAGGCCGACGCCGCGGCTGGCGGGATGGTTGGCCGGGCCGCCGCACAGGTCGATGCCGGTCGGCAGGCCAGCGCCCTCATCCTCGATGACAACAGCGAGGCCGTCTTGCGCGCCCCCGGCGTGTATCTCAGCGCGTATATCGATCCAGTCCTGATCGCGCGACAACCGGGCCGCATTGCCGAGCACGCGGGTGAGGATCTGCGCCAGCGCCCGGCGGTCCGCCCGCAGGCGAATGCCGGCGATGTCCGGCGCCAGACGCCACTGGCGCCGGCTCGGACCGAGCATGGCATCGACCCCGACGATGGCGGCGCGTAGCATCGGCTCCAACACCACGGTTTCCGGACGAACGGCACGCGCGGCGGGTTCGTCGACCGCATGGTCCTGCAACTCGTCGGCAAGGTCTAGCACCTGCATCGTGGCCCCGGCGATGGCGGCGGCCTGGCGGTCCAGATCACCGTCCATCGCGGAGGGGCGGGTCTGCGTCAGATGATCGGCGTGGCCAGCAACATCATTGCCGGAAGGCGCAGTTCGCTCGCGGCGAGCCGCAATGTGCGGATGGCGGCCTGTTCGGCCGCGAGGGCGCGATCCCGCTCCCGCATCGTGGCTCGCAACAGATGAATTTGATGGCGTGTCCGCCACGCTGCGGCGATCGCCAGCAGGATTGCAGGCAAGGTCAGGAGCAGAAGGAATGGGACGCTCATGCCCCGATCTGACCAGAATTTCCAAAAATACCGGTTAACGCACGCGCCAGGCACCAGCCCCCAATAACAAAACCCGCCGAAGCGGGTTTTGGTGGGAACCTCAGACCATCGGGCTGGTCAGGCCGCGGCTGCTGCTTTCTTGGTCCTGGCTTTCAGGATGCGCCGCTTCACGATCTGGGCTTCTTCCGGAAGGTCGCGGTTGGGCGTGGACAGCAGAAACGCATCGATGCCGCCGTTGTGCTCGACCGTGCGCATCGCCCTTGTGGACACGCGCATCCGGATGGTCTGGTTCAGGATGTCAGACAGCATCGACACTTCCTGCAGATTGGGCAGGAAACGCCGGCGGGTCTTGTTGTTGGCATGGCTGACGTTGTTGCCAGACAGCACACCCTTGCCCGTGATCTCGCAGCGGCGGGACATTGTTGGAGCCCTCAAAAAACGAAAGACACGCAAAGCCAGCGCGCCGGTTGGTCGGAAGCCGCGGGTTATGCCGAAGGCGCCGGGCGGCGTCAAGTCAGCGCTGACCGCGTGATCCCCCGGGTGTGGCATAAATCGGCCATCGGCCTATTCCGGCAGCACCTCCACCCCATCCCCCAGCGCAAAACGGCCGCCCTCGATCACCTCGGCGTGGATGCCGAGATCCGAGTGCCCATACAGCCGCCGCAGCTCCTCCACCGGGTCCGCATCCCGCATTGCCGTTTCCGGGTTCACCTGCGTCGCCGGGCAGCGGACGATCCGCTTGCTGACCCGCAGCAATGCGCCGCCCAGCTGGATTGTCTGTCCCACCCAGGCAAGCTCGCTCCAGGCCGGCGCTCCGTTGAACCATACATTAGCGCGGAACCGGCGCCGATGCCGGCGCGCCCCCACCTTGGCCTCATAGTCGCTCAGGCTGGCCAGGTTGATCAGGCTGACCACCGGGGTCCGCTGATCGCCGAACACGAACCCGGGCAGATGATGGAAGGTCGGCTGCCCGCGCGCTTCCTCGCCCAGAAACCTCGTCAAATAAGCCGCAATCCGCTCTCGCCCGGCGGCGCTCAGCGCTTGCTCCGTCACCCCTGATCCGTCCGCCGCCCGGATCGACAGCATGCCGCTGCGCTCGTCGAAATGCGACCGCAGAGCGGCGATCCGCTCGTTCTTCATCAGACACATGAAGTTGGATTTCGGCAGCCATTGGGGGGCTGCCGGGTCGAAGCCGGAATCGCCTTGGGCCAGCGCGAAGGCGCGGTCCCACGGGATCGCGCCGCCGGAGGTCACTTCCGCCTGCTCCAGCGCCTCGGCCGTCAGACCCTTCACCGGGAAGCGATAGAGATGTTCGATGCGCATAGGTAAAAGTCCCCTCTTGAGCCGCAGTCTGCGCTGCCCATGTGATTTGCGAAAGGTTCGTTTTCGTCGCCAAATCGAAGGGGCGGGGAGGGCCGGTCGCCTATTGAAAAGGGACACAAACGATGGATATCGAGAAACTCACCGAAAGATCGCGCGGCTTTCTGCAGGCCGCGCAGACCATCGCCATCCGCGAATTCCACCAGCGCATCACGCCTGAGCATTTGCTGAAGGCGCTGCTGGACGATGAGGAAGGGGCAGCCGCTGGATTGATCAAAGCAGCTGGGGGCGACCCGGCGGTTGCCAGAGCGGCCACCGAAGCCGAGATCGCTCGCCAGCCGAAGGTGCACGGGGGCGGGGCCGGCCAGCCGCAGATCACGCCGGAGATGGTGCGGATCCTGGATGCCGCGCAGCAATCTGCCGCGAAGGCCGGCGACGAGTTCGTCGCCCAGGACCGGCTGCTGATCGCACTGGCGGCCAGCGACACACCGGCCGCGCGCACGTTGCGCACCGCCGGAGCGGCAGCGCAGGCGCTGGAAAAAGCAGTGGCAGACATACGCAAGGGTCGAAAAGTCACCAGCCAAAACGCCGAACAGAGTTTTGACGCGCTGAAGAAATACGCCCGCGACGTCACGGCTCTGGCCCGCGAGGGTAAGCTCGACCCGGTGATCGGCCGGGACGAGGAAATCCGCCGCGCCATCCAGGTGCTGGCGCGCCGCACCAAGAACAACCCGGTGCTGATCGGCGAGCCTGGCGTCGGCAAGACCGCGATCGTCGAGGGGCTTGCCCTGCGCATCGTCAATGGGGACGTGCCGGAGGCGCTGAAGGGCAAGCGGCTGCTGTCGCTCGATTTGGGGCAGATGGTCGCCGGTGCCAAATACCGTGGCGAGTTCGAGGAACGGCTGAAGGCGGTGCTGAAGGAGATCGAGGACGCCAATGGTGAGATCGTGCTGTTCATCGACGAAATGCACACGCTGATCGGTGCCGGTCGCGCGGATGGCGCAATGGACGCGTCCAACCTGATCAAGCCCGAACTCGCCCGCGGCGCGCTGCACTGCATAGGCGCGACCACGCTCGATGAATATCGCAAGCATGTGGAGAAGGACGCCGCCTTGGCCCGCCGGTTCCAGCCGATCTTTGTCGGCGAGCCCAGCGTGGCAGACACTATCAGCATCCTGCGCGGCATCAAGGAGAAATACGAGCTGCATCACGGCGTACGCATCACCGATGGCGCGCTGGTTGCGGCAGCCACCCT
>JAYTXR010000057.1:0-3163 GCA_043742865.1 Acetobacteraceae bacterium | reverse complement strand
CATCAGAACTCTCCTTGTCAGAACGCGCATGGTTAGAAAGCGCCCGGGAAGATGCCGCCGTCGAGCAGGATGTTCTGCCCGGTGATGAAGCCGGCGTGGGTCGAGCACAGGAACGCGCAGGTCGCGCCGAACTCGTCGGCTTGGCCGAGCCGCCGCGCCGGGATCGTCGCCATGCGGTGCTGCAGCGCCTCTTCGACGGTGATGCCCTGTTTCTTGGCGGTGATCTCGTGATTGGAGCGCAGCCGGTCGGTGTCGAACGGACCTGGCAGCATGAAATTGATCGTGACGTTGTGCTGGGCGACCGAGCGCGCGATGCCGGCGAGGAACGCGGTCAGGCCGGCGCGGGCGCCGGACGACAGGTCGAGGCCGGCCAGCGGCATCTTCACCGAGCCCGACGTGATGTTGACGATGCGGCCGAATTTGCGCCCGATCATGCCGTCCACCACCGCCTTGATCATAAAAATCGGGGTCAGCATGTTGCCGTCCACCGCGCGGATCCAGTCCTCGCGGGTCCAGTCGCGAAAATCCCCGCGCGGCGGCCCACCGGCGTTGTTGACCAGGATATCCGGCTCCGGGCAGGCCGCCAGCGCGGCGGCGCGGCCTTCCTCGGTGGTGATGTCGCCGGCGACCACGGTTACCTTGGCTCCGGTGGCGGCGCGGATTTCGGCCGCGGTCGCCTCCAGCGTTTCGCGCGTCCGGGCGGTGATCACCAATTCCACGCCCTCACGCGCCAGCGACATCGCACAGGCGCGGCCGAGCCCCTTGCTGGCGGCACAGACGATGGCCTTTTTTCCCTTGATCCCTAAATCCATTTTTATGTTTCCTGGTTATGGATGCCAAAAGCCTCGAGCGCGCCGCGCAGGCCGTCCGGGATGGGCACCGGGCGCTGACCCGGCACGGCGACCAGCACGCGGACGAAACACCCCTCGGCGGCGGCGATGTCGGCGTCCTCGCGGAACACCGCGAGATCGTAGCTGAACGAGGTCTTGCCGACATGCGCGACCCGCAGCCCGACCGTCAGCGCGTCGGGGAACGCGACCGAGCTGTGGAAGCGGCAGCTGGTTTCCGCCATCACGCAGCGGATGGCGCCATGGATCAGATCGATCCCGGCATGTTTCATCTCGAACACGGTCAGTGCAGTATCAAAATAGGATAGATATTCGACGTTGTTCACGTGGCCGAAAAGGTCATTATCCTTCCAGCGGGTGGTGATCGGCTGGAAGTAGCGGTAATCGGCCCGGCATCCTGGCGGCCTGCGGGGCATCTTCGTCTGCTGGTTCATGCGATCCGTGCGGTGATGGCGGTTTTGACGACTACAGCCGGTTTGCGGCGTGGCGTCTATGGTCGGCGGTTGGACAGCACCGCCGCCCGCGCGCTACATGCCGCGCCTGTTGTTTGCATTTGGTCGATCCCGGAGCCCCCATTGGCCCTTCCCCGCCTGCCCGCTTTGGGACTGACCGCCCTGGCGTTGTTTGCCCTGGGCCTGATCGCCCTGTGTGTATGTTCGGTCGCCGCCCAGGCGCATGCGGTTTTGCTGGCCAGCGTGCCGGCTGTCGGCGGCACCGTGCCGGAAGGGCCGACGGCGATCCGGTTGCGCTTCAACAGCCTGGTCGACCATGCCCGTTCCCGCCTGACGCTGGTCGGGCCGGACCGCAACGAGACCGTGCTCAGCATCGACCCGGATGCCGCCGACGAAGTGCTGGCAAGCCAGGCCAATTTGGTCCCCGGCGCCAGCATTCTGCGCTGGCAGGTGCTGGCGGTGGACGGGCATATCACCCGTGGCGAGGTTGCCGTCACCGTGCTGGCCGCCCCGCCGCCGCCGAAAGGCCGCTGACGCTGTGGTCCTGCTGATCGATCTGTTCGGCTATCTGTCCATCGTGCTGCACGGCCTGACCATCGCCGCCCAGTCGGCGATGCTCGGCGGCGTGCTGTTCCTGGTGTTGCTGGCCCGCCCGCTCGCCGCCGATCTGGGCAAGGAAGCCGGCGCCATCCAGGCCGGCGTGGCGCGGATCGCCGCCTGGAGTGCGGTGGCGCTGATCCTGTGCGAGGCGACCGCGCTGGCGATGCAGACCGCGGTGCTGTCCGACACCGTCGGGCTGACGGTCGGGCAGATTGCCGGCGCCAGCTTCTTCGGCGCCGGGCTGGTCAAGATCGCCGCGTCGCTGGCGATCGCGATCGCGCTGTTCGGGCGTGGCGCGCGCACCCCGCGAAACATTCCCCCGGGCACTCCGGGTGCCGCGCTGCTCGGCCTGGCGCTGCTGGAACTGGCCGCCGCGACGCTGACCACGCACGCCGCCGCGCGTCTCGCCGGACGCGAGCCGCTGTTGCTGGTGGCGGGGCTGCACCAGCTGGGCGCGGCGATCTGGATCGGCGGCATCCCGAGCTTCCTGCTGGCGCTGTCGCGGGTGCGCGACGGGCGGTCGCTGCACGCGATCGGGGCCCGGTTCTCCCGCATGTCGATGGCCGGTGTCGGCTGCATCCTGTTCAGCGGCGTGACCATGAGCGTGATGTATATCGGCGATTGGCAGGGCCTGTATGGCACCGCCTATGGCGTGATGGTCGGCGCCAAGATCCTGATGTTCCTGTGCCTGCTGGCGCTCGGCCTGGGCAATTACCGGCTGATCGGGCGCCTGGCGGCCAACCCCGCCACGCCAGTGAACCGGCTGAAGCGCTTCGCGGAGGTGGAAATCGCCATCGGCGTGGCGGTCTTCTTCGCCGCCGCGTCGCTGACCTCGGTGCCCCCCGCGGTGGACCTGACGCAGGACCGGGTGACGATCGGGGAAATCGTCGAGCGCAACACGCCGGTGATCCCCCGGCTGACCTCGCCAGAGTATGGCAGCCTGGCATTGACGAAGCTGCAATGGTTCCTGGATGTCGAGACCGCCGCCCACCGCGCCGCCCCGTCCTTCGCCTCGATCCCCGGCTCGGGCGTGCTGGCGCCTCGCAACGCCGCCGATATCGCCTGGTCGGAATACAATCATCACTGGGCCGGTCTGTTCGTGCTCGCCATCGGCGTGCTGGCGCTGCTCAATCAGGCCGGGCTGCGGATCGCCCGGCACTGGCCGCTGCTGTTCCTGGGGCTGGCGGGTTTTCTGTTCCTGCGCTCCGATCCGGAAACATGGCCGCTCGGCCCGGTCGGATTCTGGGAGAGTTTTCGCGACGT
>JAYTXR010000056.1:0-9856 GCA_043742865.1 Acetobacteraceae bacterium | reverse complement strand
CTGGTCAGCGTCCGCGACAATGGTCCCGGCATCGCCGAGGATATCCGTCCGTATCTGTTCGATCCGTTCATCAGCACCAAGCCGACCGGCAGCGGGCTTGGCCTGGCGCTGGTGGCCAAGATCGTCGGCGATCATGGCGGGCTGATTGAGGTCGAGAGCCGGCCGGGACGCACCGAATTTCGCCTGCATCTGCCGGTTCTCACGGACGAGGAAGCCTATGCCTGATTTCCGCCAGTTGCCGCGATGACGCCGGTCCAAGCAACGAAGACGCGCCAGCCCAGGATACCAAGCAGGATACCAAAACGCCGATGACCCCACCCACCGTTCTGATCGCCGATGACGACCGGTCGATCCGCACCGTTCTGACCCAGGCCTTGGGCCGCGCCGGCTATCAGGTCCGCAGCACAGGCACGGCCGCGATGCTGTGGCGCTGGGTGGAGGAAGGCGAGGGGGATTTGGTCATCACCGACGTCATCATGCCCGACGAGAACGGGCTCGATCTCATTCCGCGCATCCGCGCCAAGCGCCCGGATCTTCGGGTGATCGTGATGAGCGCCCAGTCGACGTTGTTAACCGCGGTCAAGGCGGCGCAGCTTGGCGCCTTCGAATACCTTCCCAAGCCGTTCGATCTGAAGGAGCTGCTTTCGGTCGTGGACCGCGCGCTGGCGGCGCCGGCGGCCCCGGGGGCGATCAGTCCGCCCGAGCCGGGGGAGGTCGAGGAGCGCCGGCTTCCGCTGATCGGGCGCAGCCCGGCGATGCAGGAAATCTACCGCACCATCGCCCGGCTGACCACCGCGGACCTGACCGTGATGGTCAACGGCGAGTCCGGTACCGGCAAGGAACTGGTCGCCCGCGCGCTGCATGATTACGGCAAGCGCCGCGCCGGCCCGTTCGTGGCGATCAACATGGCCGCCATTCCGCGCGAACTGATCGAGAGCGAGCTGTTCGGCCATGAGCGCGGCGCCTTCACCGGCGCCACCAACCGCTCCCAGGGCCGGTTCGAGCAGGCCAATGGCGGCACCCTGTTCCTCGACGAGATCGGCGACATGCCGCACGAGGCGCAGACCCGGCTGCTGCGGGTGCTGCAGGAAGGCGAGTTCACCTCGGTGGGCGGACGCAACCCGATCAAGGCCAATGTGCGGATTATCGCCGCCACCCATCGCGATCTGCGGCTGTCGATCCGTCAGGGAAGTTTCCGCGAGGATCTTTTCTATCGGCTGAACGTCGTGCCGATCCGGCTGCCGCCGTTGCGCGAACGGATCGAGGATATCCCGCCGCTGGCCCGCCATTTCCTCGATCGCGCCCGCGCCGACGGCCTGCCGGCCAAATCGTTGGACACCGGGGCGCTGGAGCGGTTGCGCGCGCATCGCTGGCCGGGAAATGTGCGCGAGCTGGAAAACCTGATGCGCCGGCTGGCCGCGCTGTATCCGCAGGAAATCATCACCGCCGAGGTGATCGATGTCGAACTGGCCGATATTTCGTCCGGATCGGAAGCCGGGCCGGGGAATGGCGCCGCGTTCGGGGCGGAAAAACTCGCCGGCGCGGTCGAGCGCCATATCCGCCAGTTCCTGGCGGCGCATGAGGATGGGCTGGCGCCGTCGGGGATCTATGACCGGGTGATCGCCGAGGTGGAACGCCCGCTGATCCAGATGACGCTGGCGGCGACCCGCGGCAACCAGATCAAGGCCGCGGCGATGCTGGGGTTGAACCGCAACACGCTGCGCAAGAAGATACGCGACCTGGAAATTCCGGTGGTGCGAGGCAATTCATGACGCCCCGCCGGCGGCTCGGCGCGCCATGACGCGCGCCGAGGAACTTTCCGGCCTCGAGCCGTCCCCGCCCCCGTCGCTGGTGCGCAGGCTCGGTGAGGCATTGCTGGGCAAGGCCGCCACCATCGTCTTCGCCTGTCTCGCGCTGGGGGTCGGTATCGCCACCTTCGCGCTGATGGCGCGCGGCACCCCGCTCGGCTTCACCCCCGGTCTGGGCGTGGGGCTGGTGCTGGCCAATCTGTCGGTGCTGCTGCTGCTCGGCGCGGTGCTGGCGGTGCGGCTGACCCGGGTCTGGGTCGAGCGCCGGCGCGGCTCGGCCGGATCGCGGCTGCATGTCCGGCTGGTGCTGCTGTTCAGCGGTGTGGCGGTGGCGCCCACCATCGTCGTCGCGGCCTTCGCGGTGACGTTTTTTCATTACGGCATTCAGGCCTGGTTCAACGATCCGGTCCGCGCCGCACTGGACGCCTCGTTGCAGGCCTCGCGCGGCTATCTCGAGGAGCATCGCAACAACATCCGCGCGGTGGCGCTGGAGATGGGCAACGACATCACCCGCGCCGGCCCCTATGTCGGCGCCGATCCAACGGCCTTTGCCGAATTGCTGGCGACGCAGACCGGTCTGCGCGGCCTGACCGAAGCGGTGATCTTCGAGCCGGTAACCGGGCAGATCATGGCCTCGGCGGGGATACTGGACGGCATGGGCACCGAGCCGCCGCCGCCCTGGGCCACCGAGCGGGCGCGCGCGGGGGATGTCGCGGTGCTGAACGCCGATGACGGGGCGCGGGTCCGCGCGGTGGTGCAGCTGGAATCCACCCCGCCGCTGATCCTGGTGATCGGCCGGCCGGTGGACCCGCAAATCCTGGCCTATATGGAGCGCACCGAGAGTGCCGTTGCCGAATATAACCGCCTCGACAACAACCGGTCCTGGCTGCAGATCGCCTTCGCCTGGATCTTCGCCATCGTGGCCCTGCTGGTGCTGTCGGCGGCGGTGCTGATCGGCCTGGTGATGGCCAACCAGATCGCCCGCCCGATCGGCCGGCTGATCCACGCCGCCGAGCGGGTGCGCAGCGGCGATCTGCAGGTCCGCGTGCCCGAGGCGAAGACCCAGGATGAAATCGCCGGGCTGTCGCGGGCGTTCAACCGCATGACCGGCCAGCTCGCCGCCCAGCGCAGCGAGCTGATGGACGCCTACAGCCAGATCGACGAGCGCAGGCGGTTCACCGAGACCGTGCTGTCCGGCGTCTCCGCCGGGGTCATCGGCCTCGATGCCCAGGGCCGGATCGAGCTGCCGAACCACGCCGCGCGCGAGCTGCTGGAGATCGATCTGCTGGGCGCGATCGGGCGCGACCTGGGCGAGGTGGTGCCGGAGTTCGCCGCCCTGATGCGCCAGGCGCAGGCGGCACCGGAACGGGCCCGCACCGGGGAAGTCCAGATCGGTCCGGCCAGCCGCCGGCGCACGCTGCTGGTGCGTATCGGCGCCGACCTTACCGGGGGTCGCGCGGACGGTTTCGTGGTTACCTTCGACGACATCACCGAACTGCAATCGGCCCAGCGCACGGCCGCCTGGGCCGATGTGGCGCGGCGCATCGCCCATGAGATCAAGAACCCGCTGACCCCGATCCAGCTTTCCGCCGAACGGCTGAAGCGGCGCTTCGCCAAGGAAATCACCTCCGATCCGGAAACCTTCATCCAATGCGCCGACACCATCGTGCGCAGCGTCGGCGATATCGGCCGCATGGTCGATGAATTCTCCGCCTTCGCCCGCATGCCCCTGCCGGTGATCAAGCCCGAGGATATCGGCCGGGTGGCGCGCGAGGCGCTGGTGCTGCAGCGGACCGCCCGGCCGCAGATCATTTGGACCACCGACATTCCGGCGCAGGGGCCAGTGGCGCCCTGCGACCGGCGCATGCTGGTGCAGGCGCTGACCAATCTGCTGCAGAACGCCGCCGACGCGGTGGCGATGCGCCCCGATGTCGGCGCCGGCGCCGGGCGGATTTCGCTGTCGGTGCACGCTTTGGCAGGCGGCGACAGCGTGCGGATCACCGTCACCGATGACGGGATCGGCCTGCCCGAGCAGGATCGCGCCCGGCTGACCGAGCCCTATGTCACCCACAAGCCCAAGGGAACCGGCCTCGGCCTCGCCATCGTCAAGAAGATCCTCGAGGAGCATGGCGGATCGCTTTTGCTGGAGGACCGCGCCGACGGGCCGGGTGCCAGCGTCAGCCTGATCTTGCCGATGTCGATGCCGCGCGATACCGAAGCATCCCCGATTTCAGCAGACCGCGCCGATGGCGTGAAGGTACGCCATGGCGCATGAAATTCTGATCGTCGACGACGAACCCGATATCCGCATGCTGATCGAGGGTTTGCTGCGCGACGAGGGCTACGATACCCGCCAGGCGGCCGACTCGACCGCCACCATCGCCGCGTTCCGCGTCCGCCGGCCCTCGCTGGTCATTCTCGATGTCTGGCTGCAGGGCTCGCGCCTGGACGGGCTCGGCATTCTGAAGGCGCTGCACAGCGAGGAGCCGCATGTGCCGGTGGTGATGATCTCCGGCCACGGCAACATCGAAACCGCGGTGACCGCGATCCAGCACGGCGCCTATGATTTCATCGAAAAGCCGTTCCAGTCCGATCGCCTGCTGCTCATCGTGCGCCACGCGCTGCAGGCCGCCGCGCTGGCGCAGGAGAATGCCGAACTGCGGCTGCGCGCCGGACCCGAGACCACGCTGAGCGGCGACAGCCCGGCCATCGTGCAGCTGCGCGCCGGGGTGGACCGGGTGGCGCCGACCGGCTCGCGCGTGCTGATTACCGGGGCGGCCGGCTCGGGCAAGGAGGTGGTGTCGCGGATGATCCACAGCTTGTCCCGGCGTGCCGACAATCCGTTCGTGGTGCTGAACTGCGCCACGCTGAACCCGGCCCGGTTCGAGGAGGAGCTGTTCGGGATCGAAGCCGGCAGCGACCCGGTGGCGCAGCCCCGCCGCGCCGGGGTGCTGGAACGCGCGCATGGCGGCACCTTGCTGTTGGACGAAGTGTCGGACATGCCGGTGGAAACCCAGGGCAAGATCGTCCGCGCCCTGCAGGACCAGACCTTCGAGCGGCTGGGCGGCTCCAGCCGGGTCAAGGTGGATGTGCGGGTGATCGCCACCAGCAATAAGGATCTGACCGAGGAGATCGCCGCCGGCCGGTTCCGCGAGGATCTGTATTACCGCCTGGCCGTGGTGCCGCTGCGGGTTCCCAGTCTGAAGGAGCGGCGCGAGGACGTGCCGGAACTGGCCCGGTATTTCATCGCCCGCTCGGCCGATACCTCCGGCATGCCGGCGCGCGAGCTGTCGGCCGACACGCTGACCGCGCTGCAGGCCTATGACTGGCCGGGCAATGTGCGCCAGCTGCGCAATTTGATGGACTGGCTGCTGATCATGGCGCCGGGGGGGGCCGCCGATGCGATCCGCGCCGACATGCTGCCGCCCGAGATCGGCTCGGCCGCACCGGCGTTGCTGGCCATCGACCCCGCGGCCGACATCATGGCGCTGCCGCTGCGCGATGCGCGCGATCTGTTCGAGACCCAGTATCTGCACGCCCAGTTGCTGCGCTTCGGCGGCAATATCAGCCGCACCGCGCAATTCGTCGGCATGGAGCGCAGCGCGCTGCACCGCAAGCTCAAGCAGCTCGGGGTCAATTCCGACGAGCGGGCGGGATAGGAAGGTGCCAACTGGCTGACCATGTCGCGGTCATCGGCGCCGGTCCGGCCGGGCTGATGGCCGCCGAACGGCTGAGCGCGGCGGGCCTGCGGGTCGCGGTGTACGACCGCATGCCGTCGGCCGGACGCAAGCTGCTGATGGCCGGGCGAGGCGGGCTGAACCTGACGCATGGCGAAGCCCTCGCCGCCTTGCTGGGCCGGTACGGCGCCGCCGCCGCGTGGCTGACGCCGGCGATCACGGCGTTTCCACCTGAGGCGCTGCGCGCCTGGTCGGCCGGACTTGGGGAACCCAGCTTCGTCGGCAGCAGCGGGCGGGTGTTTCCGGTGTCGCTGAAATCCTCCCCGCTGCTGCGCGCCTGGCTGCGCCGGCTGGAGGCGCAGGGGGTGACGCTGCACACCAGGCAGGATTGGCGGGGCTGGACTCCAGCCGGTGAACTGCGGTTCGCCGATGGAACCACGCTGCGTCCGGATGCCACGGTTCTGGCGCTTGGCGGGGCCAGCTGGCCGCGGCTGGGCTCGAACGGCGCGTGGGGCGAAATTCTGGCGGCCGAGGGCGTTCCCGTCGCCCGGCTGCGCCCGGCCAATTGCGGCTTTGCCGTCGATTGGAGCGAGCATTTCCGTGCCCGCTTCGCCGGCGAGCCGCTCAAATCGATCCAACTCCGTTTCGCCGGAAGGTCCGTGCGTGGCGAGGCGGTCGTCACCGGCTACGGGATCGAGGGTGGCGCGGTCTACGCCCTGTCGGCTGCCCTGCGCGATGCCCTGGAAACCGCCGGGCCGGTCATTCTCCATCTCGATCTGCGCCCGGATATCGGCGAGGCGGAATTGCGCCGGCGGCTTGCCGGAGTGCGCCAGCGCGAATCGCTGAGCAACGCCCTGCGCAAGGCCATCCATCTGCCGCCGGTGGCGATCGGGCTGCTGCGCGAAGCCGCCTTGGTCGCGCTGGCGCCGGATCCGGCGCAGCTGGCGGCGCGGATCAAGGCCATACCGTTGGTGCTGCGCGCGCCCCAGCCGCTGGCGCGCGCAATCTCCACCGCCGGCGGGATCCCCCGCGAGGCGCTCGACGCCGACTTCATGCTGCGCCGGCTGGCGGGGGTGTTCGCGGCCGGGGAGATGCTGGACTGGGAAGCGCCGACCGGCGGCTACCTGCTGCAAGCCACGCTGGCGACCGGCCTGGCGGCCGCCGAGGGAGTGCTGAAATTCCTCGCCCGCCCGCCGCAATAAGGGCACGGGCGGCACCCTATCGCTGGGATCGACGTTGGGGTTAACTCCGCCGCAGGCCCGGAAAGAGCCATCACCCAGGAGGATACCAACATGATCCATGTTCTCGCGATGATCACCACCAAACCCGGCCTGCGCGCCGAGGTGCTGGCCGCATTCAAAGCCAACGTGCCCGCGGTGCACGCCGAAAAAGGCTGCGTCGAATACGGCGCCGCGATCGATGCGGATGGCGTCGGCGCGCTGCAAACGCCGCTCGGCCCGGATTGCTTCGTGGTGATCGAGAAATGGGCAACCCTGGAAGACCTGAAGGCCCATGGCGCCTCGGCGCATATGGCCGCCTATGGCGCCAAAAACCGCGACAAGCTGGCGGGCCGCGTCATCCACGTGCTGCAGAACGGCTGAGGCAGTGGGATTGCATATCGATTACTACGCCTCGTTGAACTCGCCCTGGACGCATCTCGGTGCGGCCAGGATCGAGGCGATGGCGGCCCGGCACGGCGCCAGCCTGCGCATCTGGCCGGTGGATTTCGGCACCATCTTCGCCGCCTCCGGCGGGCTGCCGCTGCCCAAACGCTCGCCCCAGCGCCAAGCCTACAGGTTGCAGGAACTGGCCCGCTGGCGCGAGGCGGTGGGCGAGCCGATCCACCTGCAGCCGCAATTCTTCCCCGCCGCCGAAATGCCGGCAGCCGGCTGCGTCATCGCGGTGCGCGAGACCATCGGCGACGCGCCGGCGATAGCCCTGGCGCACCGCGTGCTGAAGGCATTGTGGCAGCAGGAAAAGAACCCCGGCGACCCCGCCACCCTGGCCCAGCTGATCGGCGAGGTCGGTCTGGATGCCGATGCGGTGATGCGGCTCGGCGCCGACCCGAAATGGGCGGAACGTCGCGCCGCCGACAGCCAGGCCGCGCTGGACCGGGGGGTGTTCGGCGCGCCGACCTATGTCATCGGCGAGGATATGTTCTGGGGCCAGGACCGGCTCGAATTCGTCGAGAAGCGGCTGGCCAAGGGCTGAGCGCGGTTTCGGCGTTCGTTCACCTGACACCGATGAATTAAGAATAAAGGAAACGACCATGAAGCGAATGCTTGTCGCCGCCGGAGCGTGGTTGCTGCTTGCCGGCGCCGGGTTTGCCGCCGACCTGCCGACCGCCGCACCCGGCGATGTCGGCATCGGGCGGCTCGATCGGATCAGCCAGCTTTTCAAGGCGGACACCGACGCCAAGCGCATTCCCGGTGCGGTGATCATGCTCGCCCGCAACGGCCGCGTAGTTTACCACGAGGCGTTCGGCGTGCGCGATCCGACGACCGGAGCGCCGATGCAGAAGGACAGCATCTTCCGGATATATTCGATGACCAAGCCGATCACCGGCGTGGCCGTGCTGATGCTGGTGGAGGAAGGCAAGATCCGGCTGACCGACCCGGTATCGAAATACCTGCCGGCACTGAAGAACCCCAAGGTTGCGGTGGAAACGGTCGATGCGCAGGGCAGGCGGGTCGCGTCCACGGTGCCGGCCAACCGGGAGATCACGATCCAGGACCTGATGCGCCACACGTCGGGCATCACCTATGGCGGCGGCAACTCGGCCGCCGAGCAGGCGATGACCAAGGCCGGCATCGGCCTGCAACTGGCCGGCACCGGCGACAAGCCGCTGCCGCAGCGGCTGACCGACCAGCAGATGGTGGAGGAGATCGGCAAGCTGCCGCTGATGTTCCAGCCGGGAACCAGCTGGGAATACGGCCGCTCGATCGACGTGCTGCTGGCGCTGGTGGAGGTGGTCTCCGGCCAGCGCGCCGACGCGTTCCTGGACGAGCGTATCTTCAAGCCGCTCGGCATGACCGATACCTTCTTCAACGTGCCGAAGGACAAGCTGGACCGCGTCGCCCAGCCCGGCCCCGATCCCGACACCGGGGAGACCGCGAAACTGACCGACGTGACTCAGCCGCGCATCTTCCTGGGCGGCGGCGAAGGGCTGCTGTCCACCGCGTCCGACTATATGCGGTTCGCGCTGATGCTGGCCAATGGCGGCGAGGGCAACGGCGTGCGGCTGCTGTCGCGCAAGACCATCGAGCTGATGGGGTCCGATCATCTGGGCCCGGCCCTGTCGCAGGGGCCGAACTTCGCGCCCGGGCCGGGCTATGGCTTCGGATTGACGGTGGCGGTGCGCACCCAGCCCGGCATGGCCGGCTATCCCGGCAGCGTCGGCGAGTTCAACTGGGGCGGCGCCGCCGGCACCGCGTTCTGGGTAGATCCGAAAGAGAAGCTGGTGCCGATCCTGTTGATCCAGGCGCCCGGGCAGCGACTCTACTACCGGTTCGCGTTCCGCGGCCTGGTCTACCAGTCGATCATCGACTGAAAACGGACGGCGGAGGCTGCGGCCCCTTTCGCCCGCGCCTCAACCGCGATGTCTCGGCGCCGGGCAGCCGGGCTGCGACGAGCCACGATGATACGCTGAGTTCGATGGCGATGCGGATGGTGTTCTCGGACGACAAGGTGGCAGGTTCCCTGATCTGATTGCGGACGCCTGCCGGTATTAACAATTAGCTCTAATGGTGCCCGCTCATAGCATCTGAAATCATATCTCGGTTGACTTGCCCGTGGCGGCCGTGCTGGCCAGAAGAGCAGCCTTCACCAGCTGGTGAAGGTTTTCTTTCCCAGAAAGACGGATCATTTGGACTGTTCCCTGAACGGACCGTCCCCCAACACAGCTGAAATCCGTTTTGCAAGAGATTCAGCCAAGTCTTTGGACGTCTCCCAGACTATCGTGTTGATGTGTCGAACGTCGAAATGGAGACGCTCAATGTGATCCTTACGGCAGGTCGGAATGACTGTAATGTTTAGGCCGAAAGCAAAACCTGCTTCGAAATAAACACCATTTTTCTGTTCAGTGTAATCCGCCACGACAAATCGTGATCGTCGAATTTCGGCCATAATCTCGTCAGTAATCGCACCGACATGTTCCTTGGTGTCTATCCTCAGAGGTGTGTAACCAGCGGCCCGAATTCCCCGGTCGAAGCCGAGCGTGTAAGCCTCCGCCAGAGAGGGATCAAATGACATGGCGACGAAACCTTGGAAAGAGGTTGACCCCGTCCGACCCAACTCCTCCGCCGCCAGATACCCCTGGGGCGTCAGACGAATGGCACGATTGTCTTGTGCCTCAATCAAACCCATATACTC
>JAYTXR010000055.1:0-24480 GCA_043742865.1 Acetobacteraceae bacterium | reverse complement strand
TAGTGTGGTCCATGGCGGGTGTGGCTCAGCGTGATCGCGTGGATGGATGGTCTCGACACCCAATCCCTAAACAAGATCAGAAACTTAGGCGACACCCGCCACAGAATCCCTGACATGCGATGAATAAGATGGGCTAGTGCGGGGAAAGCCGAGGCGCAATCGACGGCGACCGCCCCGCTGCCGGATGTGCACGTCTCAGTGGCGCCCGAGGCGGCTGGACCGGATGTCGACAGCCAAAGCGCCACGGCATTGGCGAAGAAGCTGCAGAACCCGGTCGGCGACCTTTACAGCATACCGTTCCAAAACAACGCAAACTTCAATGTCGGGCCGACCAAAGGTGTCCAGAACATCCTCAATATCCAGCCAGTGATTCCGTTTCATATCAACGAGGACTGGAACATCATCACCCGGACCATTGTACCGCTGGTCTGGAGCCCATCGTTTCAGCCGGCCCAGAGTGTGCCGTTCGGGGTGGGGCCGACATCGTTCACGGCGTTTCTGTCGCCGCGCAACCCGATAGACGGCTGGGTCTGGGGCGCCGGGCCAACGGCGCAACTGCCGACCATCAGCAACCGCGCGCTCGGCTCCAATGTGTGGGGGGCGGGTCCTGCTGTCGTCGTCGTCAAGCTTGCTGGGCCAATCGTCGCGGGTGCACTGGTCAATAATCTGTTTTCGATGGGCGGGACGCAGGGGCCGGCAGGCACGCGCTACAGCCTGTTCACCTTTAATCCCTTCCTGAACTACAATTTCGGCGGTGGCTGGTTCGCCGGCAGCGTGCCGATCATCACCGCCAACTGGTACGCGCACGGCGAGCAATGGACCTTGCCGGTCGGTGCCCAGGTTGGCCATCTGTTCAAGCTCGGCGGTAAGCTGCCGGTCCAGCTGGTGGTCGGGGCCTACTACAACGCGATTCGGCCGGAGTTCGCGGCGACCTGGCAGATGCGGACGCAGGTCGCAATCATCTTTTAGGCTGAGGTTTTACCTGGCGTCGAGACAGTCGTCGCCGGCCGGACCATCACCAGCCGCCGCGGCCCCAAAGCCGCTTGATCCGGTGCGTGCGCGGCAGACTCTAGCCAGGCAGATGAGGCAGAATGGTTCCCGCATGGACGGCCAACTGGCTCTGGAGCTTTCCGATCATTGCCGTAACACTGATGTTTCACTCGGCCGCGATCGTGATCCTGGCGATATCGCTGGTTCGCGGCGGGCGCCATGTCGAAAGGCAACCCTGGCCGGTCCGGCGCGTCGTCATGCTGTGCGTCGTCGCTATCGGGCTGGTGGGATGGTTGCTGGCGATCCTGCATGGCGTCGAGGCCGGCATCTGGGCAGGCGCCTTCCTCTGGCTCGGCGCGCTCGGGTCACCCGCCGATGACACGCCTTATTCCCTGGACTCGTTTACCAGTCGCGGGGCATCTGGACTTATCCTGGCGCGACATTGGCGTCTGATGGGCGCGCTGGAGGCCGCCAACGGTGCCCTGCTACTCGGCATCAGCACCGCCTTTCTGTTTACCGTCATCGCCAGCGTCACGACCCTGCTGACCAGGATAGTCCATGACCGGCGGCACGTTCCGCATTGACCTATTTTTTAGCGAGTCGGTGGCCCGTTCACGGAGCAGAATCGGAATGGCAAACCGGTGCGACGGGATGCGTCCGTCGCGGGTTTACGCTGTCGCCACGCGGTTGCCTCGCGCGAGCTCCTTCTGGCGGTCGAACTCGGCCCGACGCCGCGTCAGTTCCTCGGTTCCGATCTTCGCCAGGTTCAGGAAGTCGAGCTTCCACGACGCGTCCTCGGCCCAAAGCTGTGGCGACTGCACCGTGGTTCGCGCCGCCGGAGCGGTTTCCAGCACTCGCAGCGCCAGTTCTAGCGTGGCTGTCTGGGACCCAAGGTCGTGCGGCCGGCCGGCGGAATTGCCGAGTGGGAAGTCGCTGAACAGGAAGCGGGGCACCCCCGCATGCTCCACGATATCCTTGGCGGAGCCCATCAGAACGGTGGGAATGCCGTTGGCCTCCAGATGCCGGGCGACCAGGCTGGTGGTCTGGTGGCACACCGGGCAGTTGGGCACCAGCACGACCGCGTCCACGCCGTCGGCCACGCAACGGGCCAGGATGTCGGGCGCGTCAATGTCGATCGTCACGCGATGGCTGCGATTGGTCGGCGCGCCGAAGAAGCGCGGCGCGACCTCGCCGATCCGCCCGGCCTGCGCCAGGCGCCGCAACGGCGCCAGAGGGAACCAGCTATGGCTGTCGGTCGCGGTCGTGTGGACGCGGTCGTAGCCGATATGGGAGATGCGCAGATCGGGTGCCGCGGCGCAGTCGTCGGCGTACACCTGGTAGAATTTGGCGCGGCCGTTATACGGGGCGCCCGGCCCCTGGTCGCCCTTGGTCGGATCGAACCGTGCCGCGGTGGTGATGATGGCGACGCGCGATTGCGCCAGAGGCTTGCGCAGCTGCTGAAACGGCACGTCGGCGTAGTGCGCCCACCGGTACGGGGTGCTGTAGCCGATCGCGCGGTAATACTCCCGGGTGCGCTGCATGTATGGAATGGGAGCATCGAAGTCCGGAGCGAAGCCGAGCTGGCTGTCCAATGTATCGCTCATGTGGCCGTTCCTTTTGATACGAGTATGTTCGGTTGCTCGAAGGTTGCGTCTGGCTAGGCGCTCTGCAATTCGGCGGCAGCCGCCGCGACCGTCATGAAAATCTCCTTCAGCCCACGATAAATGGCTTCGCCTGGGCATCGTAGTCCAAATAGCCCAGGGCCGCACGCAGCACGCCCGGCGGCAGCGCGCCCGCGGCTTCGGCTTCCCCGGCCGCCAGCGCGGCCAGCCCGGCCTTCATGCCCGCCGCCGCCGGCGACAGCAGGCCGGTCGGAAAGGTGCCGATCTTGAAGCCCAGGTCGAACGCCTGACTTTGCGACGGCGTGGCCCGGGGCGCGCCGGGGGAAAGCACGGCGAACGAGGGCCGTCCTGCGGCGGCGGCCACGGCACGGCGAATTTCCACGTCATCGGCGGGGGAGTCCAGGAACAGAATGTCGGCACCTTCCTCGACATACATCTCGATCCTGGCCACCGCCTCGTCGATACCCTGGGTCGGCCGGCAATCGGTGCGCGCCAGGATCAGGATGCCGGAGTCCTTGGCGGCCTGCACTGCGGCACGGATCTTCATGCGCGCCTCGTCGCGCGCCAGGCAGGGCTTGCCGGCGGCGGTCAGGGCGCGCGGCGTGATCTTGTCCTCGATCAGGATGGCGGCGGCGCCGGCGCGGCCGTAGGCGCGCACCGTGCGTTGCACGTTCAGGGCATTGCCGTAGCCATGATCGCCATCCGCCAACACCAGCGTCTCGGGCGCCGCGCCGCGCACCATGTTGAACGAGTCGAACATCTCCCCAAAGGAGATCAGGTCGAGATCCGGTCCGCCCAGACGGCTCGCCGCAACGCAGGAACCGGAAAGGAACGCGGTGCCAAAGCCGGCACTCGCGGCCAGCTTCGCGCTGAGCCCGTCCCATACCGCCGGCATCACGATCAGGCCGGGCTCGGCTAACAGGGAACGCAAGCGCTCGGGAGCATTCATGGCGGCGTCTTTCCCAGATAAGTTTCTGATATAACGATATGGTTCACGCGCCGGAAAGCTCCAGCTGGTCCGCCAGGTGGCATCGCACGAAATGGCCGGGTGCCAGTTCGCGTAACTGCGGTGTCTCGCTCTTGCAGCGATCCTCGGCATGGCGGCAGCGGGGATGGAAATAGCAACCCGCCGGTGGCGATGCGGGGCTGGGCACCTCGCCGCTCAGGATGGCATCGAAGTTCTGCACACGCGGGTCCGCCACCGGCACCGCGCGCATCAATGCGGCGGTGTAAGGGTGGCGTGGCCGGCTGAACATCGCCGCGGTGGGCGCCAGTTCCACCAGCTGGCCGACATACATCACAGCCACCCGGTCCGAGATGTGGCGAACCACGGACAGGTCGTGGGCGACGAACAGAAAGGTCAGCCGCAGCGAGGTCTGCAATTCCAGCAGCAGGTTCAGCACCTGCGCCTGCACCGAAACATCCAGGGCGGAAACCGGCTCATCGGCCACCACCAGCCGGGGGCTGGTGGATAGCGCGCGGGCGATGCCGATGCGCTGGCGCTGGCCACCGCTGAAGGCGTGCGGGAAGCGGTGCATGAATTCCGGGCGAAGGCCGACCAGGCGCAGCAATTCGGCCACCCGGTCGGTGCGCTCCGCGCGGTTGCGCATGCCGTTGACCAGCAGCGGCTCGCCGACGTTGTCGAACAGGGTCATGCGCGGATTGAGCGAGGCGAACGGGTCCTGGAAGATCATCGATATTTCCGCGCGCAATGGGCCGAGTTCCGCCGGCGACATCGGTGCGAGGTCGACGACATCGCCGGCCCGGGTACGATAGCGGATTTCGCCGGCTGTCGGGTCGATGGCGCGGAGAATGCAGCGAGAGGCAGTGGTTTTGCCGCAGCCGCTTTCGCCGACCAATCCAAGGGTCTCACCTTCGTGGAGACTGAAATCGACACCATCGACGGCGCGAACATGGCCAATAATCCGTCCGAAGAAACCCTTGGTGATCGGGAATAGCTTTTGTAGTCCACGCACTTCCAACAGTGGCGTGCTGGCGGAATTTTTCGATGTATTTGTTGCGGATTCGGTCATTCCGGCTCCGCCTGCTCGCTGTAGAGAAAGCAGCTGGCTGCCTGGCGCTCGCCGACCGGCAGAAGGCTGGGCACGCGTTCGGCGCATTTGGCCATCGCATCGGCGCAGCGCGGATGGAACGGACAACCTGTCGGGCGGTTGAACGGATGTGGCAGTGTGCCCCTGATCACCGGCAAAGCGGTCCGGGTCTGGCCGTGCATGCTGGGGATCGATTGCAGCAAAGCGCGCGTATAGGGATGGCGTGGCACGTGGAAGATGTCGTCCACCGGACCCTGCTCCATGACGCGGCCAAGATACATCACCACGACGTAGCTCGCCATCTGCGCGATCACGCCGAGGTCGTGGGTGATGAAGATAATGGCGGTGTTGTATTTCTGTTGGAGGTCGCGCAGCAGCGCCAGCACCTGCGCCTGCGTGGTGACATCGATCGCCGTGGTGGGTTCGTCGGCGATCAGCAGCCGCGGCTTGCAGGACAGCGCCATGGCGATCATGGCGCGCTGGCGCAGGCCGCCCGATAGCTGCCAGGAATACGCATCGATCCGCTGCTCCGGCATGGCAATGCCGACGTCGCGGAACAGGCCGAGGGTGATCTTGCGTGCCTCGGCTCTGCCGACCGGACGGCCGCCGGGTTGCCATTTATGGCCGTGCAGCAGGATCGCCTCGATGATCTGATCGCCGACGGTATGCACCGGGCTGAACGCTGCCATCGGCTCCTGCGGGATCAGGGCGATCTCCGCGCCACGAATGGATCGCATCACTGGCCCGCGCGGTGGCAGCCGGGCGAGGTCGACGATTTCCCCGCCCTGTTGCTGGCCGGGCGGGCGGCGGCGGAACAGGATCTCGCCATGGGTGATCCGCCCCGGCCGGTCGACCAGTTGAAGGAGCGCCTTCATGGTGACGCTCTTGCCGCAGCCGCTCTCGCCGACGATGCCGAGCACCTGGCCGGGCAGCACGTCGAAGCTGACGCCGTCCACCGCCCGTACCACGCCTTCGTCGAGTCCGAAGGACACGCGCAGGTCGCGCACCGACAGCAGCGAGGCTTTGGCAGGTATGGCGATCATCTCCGGATCAATGGCTGTAAGGATCGGAGGCATCGCGCAACCCGTCGCCAACCAGATTGAACGCCAGCACCGCGACGATGACGATCCCGCCGGGGATCAGCAGCCAGGGTGCCAGCGCCAGGGTCTGGATATTCTGCGCCTCCTGCAGCAGCACGCCCCAGCTGATCGCCGGCGGGCGGATGCCGAGCCCGAGGAACGACAAAGATGTTTCATTGATGATCATCACCGGGATCGCCAGCGAACTGGTGGCGATGATGTGGCTCAGGAACGTCGGCACCATGTGGCGCAGGATGATGCGCATGGGGCTGCAGCCCGCCAGCCGGGCGGCCAGCACGAAATCCTCCTCGCGCAGGGCAAGGAAACGCCCCCTTACTTCGCGGCCCAGCGTGGTCCAGCCGACCAGGGAAAGGATGACCGTGATGGCGAAAAAAACCTGGATCGGCGTCCAGTCGCGCGGCAGGGCGGCGGACAAAGCGAGCCAGATCGGGATGGTCGGCATCGATTGCAGCAATTCGATCAGCCGCTGGATGACCTGATCTGTCTTGCCCCCGACATAGCCGGAGATGCCGCCGAGGACGACGCCGAGTATGACGCTGAGGGTGACGGCGACAAGGCCGACGGTCATCGAGGTTCGGGTGGCATACATGATGCGCGACCACTGATCGCGTCCCAGGCGATCCGAACCGAGCAGAAAGATGCGCTGGGCCGGGTCCACCGGGGCCATGACATGGATGCCGGTGGGGAAGAGGCCGAGCAGCCGATACTCGAAGCCGCGGGCGAAGAAGCGCACCGGCACGTGGCGCAGCGGGTCCTTCGTCCATTCCATGCGTAAGGTCACTGGATTGCGCTTGCCGACGATGGCGGGAACCCAGGGAGCGAAGCCGCCCTGGTCAAAAAAATGCAGCGATTGCACGGGAATGAAAGCCTGCCGGGCGTCGGTGCGCTCGGGGTCCTGGACGCTGAAGAAATCCGGGCAGATCACGATCAGGTACAGAAAGATCAGCACCGCGGCGCTGAACATCGCCAGATGATGGCGGCGAAAGCGCCACCAAACCAAGGTCCAGTTGGACGCAACGGCGATGCGATCCTCGATGCCCGCGCTGCCCGGTGCCCCAACAGCCTGTGTGCCCGCCATGCGCCTAGGATCCCATCTTGATGCGCGGATCGAGTGCCGCCAGCAGGATATCCGACAGCAACGTGCCGACGATGGTGAGGAAGGAGTAGATCAACAGGATGCCTCCCGCGAGATACATGTCCTGATTGATCAGCGAACGTAACAGCAACGGGCCGATATTCGGCAGGTTCATCACGGTCGCGACAATCAGGCTGCCGGAGAACAGGGCGGGCAGGTACCAACCGATCGTGCTGACCAGCGGATTGAAGGCCAGCCGCACCGGGTAGCGCAGCACCACCCGCCATTCCGCCATGCCCTTTGCCCGCGCGGTCATGACATAGGGCTTGTTCAACTCATCCAGCAGGTTGGCCCGCATGATGCGGGTCAGCCGCGCCGTGCCGGCAATGGCGAGCACCAGCGCCGGCAGCCACAGGTGCTTCAGCAGGTCCCCCACGCGGGCGAAGCTCCAGGGTGCATCGGCATATTCCGGAGAAAACAGTCCGGTAAGGCTGACATCGAAATAGGCGAAGGCCAGCCACATCAGGATCAGTGCCAACATGAAGTTCGGCGTGGCGACACCGATGTAGTTGATAACGGTCAATATATGGTCGATCACCGAGCGCGGATGCGTGGCGGAATAGATGCCGGCAGGAATGGCAATCGCCCAGGTCAGAACGAACGACATCAGCGCCAGCGCCATCGTCAGCGCGAGTTGCTCGCCGATCAAGTCCGCGTTCGGGCGCTGGTATTCCAGCGACAGGCCCAAATTACCCACCATAATATTTTGTAACCATAGTAGATATTGGACGATAAACGGCTGATCGAGGCCGTATTCATGCCGCAGAGCCTGGATTTGTTCGGGGCTGATCGAGGAACCCGAGGAAGCCAGTGTCGCGACGTAGGAGGTCAGGAAATCTCCGGGAGGAGCCTGAATGATCACGAATATGATGAAAGAATATACCAGCATCAACACGGGAAGCAGCAGCAACCGCTGCACGATGTAGCGGATCATCTGGCGCAATCCATTCCCGTGCGGCGCTGCAAGCCTATTTGCTGCTGAAGAAGAACTGCTCGGTACGCGCGTTGCCCGGGCTGCGCAACGGCCAGTCATTCCCCAGCGTGGTCGGCACGTTGTGAAATCTGGTGCTGACCACCACCACTCCCTGTACCATCGGGGTCAGCCCGACCGTGCCGATTTCATACAGGTTATCGGCCCAGATACGGTAGATCGCCTGGGCTTCCTTGGCCTGCTGCTCCGGCCCGACCGTGCGGGCGGTATCGACATGCCGCATGATCTCCTTCAGCGGTTCCGGCGGCTCGACGCCCTCCCGGCCCTTGGTCGCCACCCATTGGCGCGATGCCGGCGCGATCGTCAGGATCGGGGCGTTGCGCACGTCCACCTTGGCGTTGCCGGTGAACGGGAATGCGCTGGTGTCCTCGTTCCAGATCTCGGTCATCAATTCGTTGTTCTCGTCCATCTTGAAGTGCAGCGCCCGCTCGCGGATCTGCACGATTGTCCGGATGCCGACCGCCTCCCAGTCCTTGGCGATCAGTTGCGCCACGTCCGGCCAGGCGCCGAAAGCAGGCACCACGCTGATTTCGATGGTGGCCGGCTTGCCGTTGGGCAGCAGGCGTATGCCCTGTGCATCGCGCTTGGTCAGCCCGATGCCGTCGAGCAGTCGGTTGGCCTCGTCACGCCGGAACTCGGTGTATTTGGTGGCGTATTCGGCGCCGGGGAAATACGGATGCCACGGTGCTGGCACGCCCTGGCGTGCCTCGCCCAGACCGAGGAAGACAGATTCCTTGATCTGGTCGCGATTGATCGCATAGGACATGGCGATGCGAAAATCGCGGTTGGCAAGCAGTTTGCCGATCTCCGGATCGGCCGTGTAGGTCTGGTTAAAAGCAATCACCGCATCCGATCCGCCGAAGGTCGGCCAGGTGATGATACGGTACTTGCCGGTGCGTTCCTGCTCCTTGAACACCGGATAGTTGGTCATCTGGATATGCCGCTCCTGCATATCGAAACTCCCGGCGATCGCGGCGAGATTGAGCGCCTGCACATCGGCGAAATAAGTGAAGCGCACTTCGTCGATATAAGGCAACTGGTTACCGGCGGGATCGACGCCGATAAAATAGGGGTTGCGCTGCAGGGTGAACACCGGATCGCTGGCGCGCGAGATCGGTGCCCAGGCGCCCATGGTCGGGCGTTCGGCGTTTTCCGGCGGCGCATTACGGTTCGCGAACAGTTCCGTCCAGGTCTTGAATCCGGCCGCCTGGACGAGCTTGTCGATCTGTTCTTTTGGCGTGTAGGCCGGGTGAAACTTCTTTAGATAATGCGCCGGCATGAACATCGCGTAAGTGCGGTCGGCACCATCGGCATTGGCCACCGCGGTCAAAAACAATGTCGCCGGCTCGCTGTAGGTGAAACGGATCGAATAATCATCGAGCTTCTCGACCTTTGTCGGAGAGCCGTCGGCATTGCGCATCCAGCCCGGCAGTGTCGGCGTGATGTCCTTGTTCAGCAGCACGTCGTTGTACCAGAACAGGATATCATCCGCGGTGAACGGCTCGCCGTCGGACCAGCGGGCACCCTTGCGCAGCGCAATGGTCCAGACCTTGAAGTCGGGCGAGGCTTCCGCGCCGGCGGCGATCTTGGGCTCGATCTTGGCGCCGTCGGGCGAGAAGCGGAACAGCGCGTCGTAGACCACACGGACGTAATTGTTGGAATCGGCCGGGCCGAGGAATGCGCGGCGCCAAATGCCGCCATACTCGCCGGTGCGTTCCACCACGGGAACCACCATCGGCTGCTCGGGCAGACGACTGCGCAGGGCAGGCAATTTTCCCACCTTGACCTGTTCGGCCAAAGACGGCGCTTCCTGGTAATTTCCTGACTGCGCGCGCGCGTAGCCGTTGGCGACAAAAATAGCCGCTACAGCCAGCAGGCCGAACGCCATCCACCCGTTAAGATGCAACGTCATCCCTATTCCCCTGATGCCGGTTATTGCGGCTTCAGACGAGCCTCCGTTAAATCCGGACTGGAAGTCAAGCAAAGGGATCGGATGCCGGCCACTCCGGGGCGCGATCGCTGAACCGGGCCAGGATGAACAGCAACGACGGCGAGTATGCTGTCGGCTGTCTCCGGGATGGCCCGTAGAGCTCCACGGGCGCTGCGCGCGTTGGTATCTTCTTCCCATTATGAAAAGGGTGCCGCCCTGCGCTCCGTGTCGGCCAGGCCGTAATACAGCTCATCCTCCTGCGCAAAATGCAGCCGCAGGATCGCTTCAAGGCCGTAGAGCACACGCCGGAAGTCGTTGGCCGCGGCATGGTCCGGCCCCTCCGGCGGGAGGTCGCTGACCATGCGCCCCAGTTCCCGGCCAATCTGCTGTACCTCGCGATGGGTCCGGTGCATCGCCGCGATCGGGTCGTCACCGCCCAGGGCACGCTCGATCACGGGATAGAGCTCCACATCGTCCGCCCGCTCATGCCGTAACAGCCGCTCGCGGACCAGAGCCTCGACCTTTATCAGCACGGCGGGCGCATCGCCGGGCGGCAGCGTCGCCAGCTGGTCCGCGACGGTGCGCAGGTCGACGAGCAGGCCTGCGAGGTGTTCGTGCTCCGCCTTCAGTCGCGCGACATCGACTGCCGGGAGTGTGGCCCTGGGCCGCCCCGGGATCCGCACCCGCAACACCCGCAGCGCATTCAGGATGGCGGCCACGTCGATCGCCTCCTGCAGGACCGCGCCGGCCAGGGGCGGCAGGAAACCCAGCGCCGCTGCGACCATGGCCAGGGCGGACAATCCCATGCCAACCCCCACGGTCTGGATAGCAATGCGCCGTGCCCCCTGCGCGATCACCAGCGCCTCGGCCAGGCGGTCCAGCCGGTCCACCAGAAGCACCACATCCGCGGCTTCAGACGAGGCGCCCGATCCGCGCGCCCCCATAGCCACGCCGACATCCGCCGCCGCCAGCGCGGGGGCGTCGTTCACCCCGTCGCCCACCATGGCGCAGACCCCGCTCGCCCGCGCCTGTGTGATGGCGGCGAGCTTGTCGCGCGGCTGCTGCTCCGCCCGAACCTCGTCCACCCCGAGGGCTGCACCGATCGCCTCGGCCACGTCGCTCCGGTCGCCGGTCAGCATGACGATCCGGGCGATACCGGCCTGGCGCAGCAGACGCAGCGCCCGCGACGAGTCGGGGCGGATCTCGTCAGCCAACAGGATTGCGCCGAACAACTCGCTGTCGACGGCGACAAAGACCCCGGTGGCGCCCTCGTAGCCCATGCGCCGGATGGCCCTGTCCGTCCAGGTGGCCCTGTCCTTCCAGTTGGCTGGGGCTGCCCGGGCGGTGACATAGGCATGGCTGCCGACCCGGACACGGCGCCCCTCTATCAACCCTGCCACGCCGGCGCCCGGCTCTTCCTCCACTTCGGTCGGCATGGCGAGCGCCAGGCCGCGCGCACGGGCGGCGCCGACCACGGCCTCGGCGATGACATGCTGGGAGAGCTGGTCCAGACTCGCGGCCAACCGCAGCACGTCGTCACCGGTCCCGCCCGGCGCCACTTCGATCGCGACGACGCGGGCGCGGCCCCCGGTCAGGGTGCCGGTTTTGTCCAAGAACAGCGTTCGTACCCGTGCCAGCCGCTCCAAGGCGCCGCCGCCCTTCACCAGGACGCCGCGCCCGGCGCAACGCGACAGGCCGGAGACGATGGCCACCGGTACGCCCAGGATCAGCGGACACGGGGTGGCAACCACCATGACCGCAAGGCCGCGCACCGGATCGCCACTCAACGCCCAGGCGGCGCCGGCCGCGGCGATGGCGATCGGCGTGAAGATGAAAGCCGCCTGGTCGGCGAGACGGGCCGACGGCGCCCTGGCGTCCTGTGCTGCTTTCACGAGGCGCACGATGCCCGAGAAGGTGCTGTCGGCTGCGCTGGACCTGGTGGCCACATCGAACGCGGCGCCCGCGTTGACGGTGCCGCCGCGCACCCGCTCGCCAGGCCCCCGCGTGACGGGAAGCGGCTCCCCTGTCAGCGCAGATTCGTCGAGCGATGCAGTGCCTCCGAAGACCACGCCGTCCACCGGCACGGTTTCGCCAGCCCGCACCAGCAGACGGTCGCCGACCGCTACGCTGTCCATTGGCACGGCGACCAGCCGGCCGCCCTCATAGCGGTTCGCTGTCCGCGGAACCCGACCGAGCAGCGCGGACATTTCCCGGCGGGCACGGTTGTCGGCAAAATCCTCCAGCGCCCGGCCGCCCGAGAGCATCAGCCCGATCACGCCGGCGACGACATACTGCTCGAGGACGATCGCGCCGCCGATCGAGAGCAGCGCGATGATGTCCAGACCAAGCTCGCGGCGCGCCAGGCTGGCGAGACTGTCGATCAGGACGGCGACGAGAACCGGGACCGCGCCGGCCAGGATCAGCCATGACGCCCAATCCGCAGGATGGAGCCATCCTGCGCCCAAGCCAGCGAGCAGCCCGCTCGCCGCCAAGGCAAGCAGGGCAAGGTTCAGAAAGCGTTTTTGATTAACAACGATCATCCTGTCCCACATAGGTGCCAGGGTACAACGCGGGCGCCTGGGTACAACGAACCTTCAGGATGCCGCGCAGCTTTGCACCCGATCCATGAAGATCGATCGTGGGCTGGGATCAAGGATGAGGTTGTCTTCCTTACTAACGGCTCCTTCAGAGACCAACGGGGTATGTCTCATCCTCGCCCTCAGGCACTTGCGTCGGCAAAGCTGTCACCGCATGGGTCTCGTCGAACCATACGAAGGCGTCTCGGCTCGGCTGCGGCGCGCAGCACTGCCGCCGTTGATATCGGCTGCACCGGCGGCGTCGGGGCCCCTGAGGCTGTCGGGGGCTGGCTGCGCGCCGAATGCGACAAATAATGCTGAAACCAAGCGCTTGCCATGTCGGTCACCCCTTCCAACGCGCCGGGCTGCTCGAAAAGATGGTTGGCGTTGGGGATAATTCTCAGCATTTTCTCACAACTGAGCGCAGCCAATGCCTGCCTGTTCAGCGCGAGGACGTCACGGTCGTCGCCGCCGACGATCAGCAGGGTCGGCGCGCCAACCTCGGCTAGTCGCGGTCCGGCCAGATCGGGGCGGCCGCCGCGCGACACCAATGCTGCCACCCGGCCAGGAAGCTCTGCAGCGGCCAGCATGGCCGCCCCGGCTCCCGTGCTCGCACCAAACAAGCCCAGCGGCAGCTCGGCGATGTCGGGCTCACCGCCCATCCACGTCGCCGCTTCCACCAGGCGTTCTGCGAGCAGCGGGATATTGAAGATGTGGCCGCAATCATTCTCCTCAGCTGGGGTCAGCAGGTCCAGCAGGAGGGTGGCGAAGCCTTGGGTGTTCAAGGTGTTGGCAACGGCGAGGTTGCGCGGACTGAGCCGGCTCGACCCACTCCCGTGGGCGAAGAGAATAATGCCGCGTGGTTCCGGCGGCACGCACAGATCGCCGACCAGGCCAAGCGGCGGCACGGCAACGTGGCGCCTGGCGGATACCGGGGGAACGCCCGGAAGGGCGTCACGATCCTCCGCCCAAGCCTGCCGCAGCAACCCGACAGTCTCTTCATCGGTGAGTTGGTGGAAATCGCTGTAGAACGCGCCGACGCCGTTGAAGCGCCTGACGGGATGCAGGCACACGACAAGGTCGGCGTGCTGGCGTAGTGCGGCCAAGGCTTCCTCCGGCGCTGCTGGGATTGCAAGCACGATTCTGGCCGCCCCTCGGCGTTTGATCGCGATGAGCGCGGCTTGCGCGGTGGCCCCCGTGGCAAGACCGTCATCAACGACGATGGCGGTGCGTCCCGCCGGGTCTAACCGCGGGCGGTCCCCCAGGTATCGGGTGCGGCGGCGTTCGAGTTCCAGCAGTTCGCGTTCGCGGGCACGTTCAAGAAAAATATCCGTTGCGCCGGAAATGCGTCCCACGTCTTCGTTTATCACGGTCTGCGGCTGTTCGCCTTCGACGACCGCGCCGAGTGCCACTTCCGGCGCCCCCGGCGCACCGATCTTGCGCACCAGCACGAGGTCGAGCGGGGCGTGCAGCGCTCGGGCGATTTCCAGGGCCACGGGCACGCCGCCGCGCGGCAGGGCATAAACAACGGGACGATCAAGTGCCATCGTAACCAATCTGGCAGCCAATTGGCGACCGGCATCGGCACGGTCAACAAACCTGAAGTGTAAACTGGCCATGGGATTATTATTAGCCATCGGAAGGCATGGCACATTGATCTGGGTCAAATAGACGGAAAACTCTCAGGGATTGTGGGCGTCGACATCGCCTGGAAGGACGTGGGACGGGCGGCCCGGGCGGTCGCCGCGGCAATGCCGTTTATTCAGAAGACCGAAGCAATGCGGGTCCTGTCGGTGCGGGAGGACGACGAACCGAAGACTTGTCCTGCCACCGTTTGCCGCGTCGGTTCGCGAAGCCGCGGCCAGGATGGCGCTGCGGGTGGCCGCCGCCCAGCCGGATGCTCCGATCGAGGGCTTCGTCGTCGAACAAATAATCTGGCGGTCGTCCGGCTGGCCCTCAACCCGGCGGAGCCCGGCCGCCATGCATGAACGCGGTCAGGAATTGCTGCCCGCATGTCCGTGATCCCCCCATGTCCTTTATTACGGGAGCGTAGCCGAGCGCCTGGTGCAGGCGTTCATTCAGGAGTCTACCCTCCAAGGATTTCTGATAGTAGGAACCCCGACCATGGCTTCGCCAAAAAAAGAAAAACCTCAGTTCCCGCTTTGGCCGCTGTTGATCGCCATGATGTTGATGGCCGTGTTCGGCTCGCTGTTCAACGATTCAGGAGTTGAATCGATCCCCTACAGCCAGTTCCAGAAATTGCTGGCGGAAGGCAAGGTGGCGAAAATCGTCATCGCCGGCGAAACGCTGCGCGGCGAACTGACCGAGAAGCTGCCCAGCGGCAAGACCGAGTTCAGCACGGTGAAGGTCGCGAACGATCTGGCCGGAGAATTGTCCAAACACGGCGTGGAATACTCCGCCACTGTGACCGACACGGCGCTGGGGAGGATCTTGTCGTGGGTCCTGCCGCCGCTGCTGTTCGTCGGGGTCTGGATGTTCGCCGGGCGCATGATGGGCGGCGGCGGGATCGGCGGCGGTCTGCTGTCGATCGGCCGTTCCCGCGCCAAGCTGGTCGCCGAAACCGACATCAAGGTGACGTTCGACGACGTGGCCGGGGTGGACGAGGCGAAGGAAGAACTGGCGGAAATAGTTAATTTCCTGAAACGACCTGAGGAGTTCGGCCGCCTCGGTGCGCATATTCCACGGGGCATTCTGCTGGTCGGTCCGCCCGGCACCGGCAAGACCTTGTTGGCGCGCGCCATGGCCGGGCAGGCCGGGGTGCCATTCTTCACCACCACGGGCGCGGAGTTCGTGGAGATGTTCGTCGGCGTCGGCGCCTCTCGGGTGCGCGATCTGTTTGAGCAGGCGCGCAAATCCGCCCCCTGCATCATCTTCATCGACGAACTGGACGCGCTGGGCCGTGCCCGTGGCGCCAATCCGCTTTCCGGGCACGACGAGAAGGAGCAGACGCTCAATCAGTTGCTGGCGGAGATGGACGGGTTCGACCGTTCTGTCGCCATCGTCATCCTGGCGGCGACCAACCGCCCGGAAATCCTGGACCCGGCCTTGCTGCGGGCGGGACGGTTCGACCGCCAGGTGCTGGTGGACCGTCCCGACAAAAAGGGCCGGGTGGATATCCTGCGTATCCACTTAAAGAAGCTGACCCTCGGGCCGGATGTGTCGCTGGAGGAGATCGCCGGCCTGACCCCGGGATTGACGGGGGCCGATCTGGCCAATCTCGCCAACGAGGCAGCGGTGTTGGCGACCCGGCATGGTGCCGCCGCGATCGCGATGGCCGATTTCGTCGGTGCGGTGGAACGGATCGTCGCCGGACTGGAAAAACGTTCCCGCGTTCTGATCCCCCGCGAACGCAAGATCGTCGCCTATCACGAGATGGGCCATGCGCTGATCGCGCTGGCGCTGCCGGGGTCCGATCCCGTGCAGAAGGTATCGATCATTCCGCGCGGCATCGCCGCCCTTGGTTACACGATGCAGCGTCCGATCGATGACCGGTTCCTGATGGGGCGGCGCGAGCTCGAGAATAAGATGACCGTGCTGCTAGGCGGTAGGGCGGCGGAAATCCTGCTGGCGGAAGATATCTCGACAGGCGCGTCCGACGATTTGGCCAAGGCGACCGACATCGCCCGCGGCATGGTGATGCGCTTCGGCATGGATGAGAAGCTGGGACCGGTCGCCTGGGACAACGAGCCGGGCCAGTTTCTGGGCGAGCCAGGCGCGTCCTGGCGCCCACGCCGGTTCAGCGAGGAAACCGCGCGCGAGATTGACCAGGCGGTGCGGCTTCGGCTGGAAGCGGCGCAGAATCGGGCCCTCGCGATCCTGCGGGAGAACCGGGCGAAACTGGATAGCGGCGCCGAGGCGCTGCTGGCGCATGAGACGCTGTCGGGCGACGACATTCCCAGGCCACGCCGGGTGCAAGCGGGCGAGGCGACCTGATGCATGGCTCCTTTCGTCACGACGCATCGACTGCGCGACTGCCAGCGCGCCATCGAGGCCTGCGACGCCAATACCGCCAACGGATGGAATGCGAACCCGATGCGAGGAGGGCGCTCGCGCCCCCCCAATAACAATGCCAACGAAAGCGAACTGCGCCGGACCACCACCTACCGAAGGTCAGTTGTGCCGATTACGCAGGAGAGCGATGTCCCCTGCTGCCCACATAGTCGCGAACCGCCACTCACAGGATACCAGCCTGCGGCGGCAGTTCGCAGCATAGGTTTTTGTCAGCTCAGTGAGTAGACTGCGATGCGGTCCACAACGGCCATCACTCCCGGCGCTGACCACGCCGCACGCTCCGCCACCTCGCGTTCGTGCCAGGAATGCACATGACCGCTCAGCGTGATCGTGTGGTTCTCGGCTGCCACCTGGATGCCGGCCGCTTCGAGCATGGCGTCGCGCTTTAGCGCGTCCTCCACCTGATGCTTCACGTCCGCTGGCTGCACGTGCTTTGCCAGATGGATATGGTTCGTAATGCCCGTCACGCCGTTCAGGCGGTGCACATCCTGTTCGGCCATGGCGCGTTGGTATTGCCAGTCCACCTCGCCGTTGAGGGTAACCCAACCATGCTCCACTTTGACCACGACCTGGCCGGTCGGAAGCATCGTATTCCAGGATAGCAGGTGAAGCGCCTTTTCGGCGATGCCCTCGTCGTCTGTCTTGACCTGGCCAAGGTAGCGAACCTCGATCTCCTCTGCGATCGCCCGCACGCCCTTGACCCTGCTCGCCACCCGCTCGGCCGCCACCTTCTCGGCAAAGCGCGCGACATGGCCCGAAAGCGTCACCACCCCGTCCTTGGCCGTGACGCCAATATGCGCCGAATTCACGTCCGGCGCCCAGTCCAGTGCCGCAGATACGCTCGTCTGCAACTTCTTGTCATCATATTCCATGATTGATCTCCATTAAAGACCCGGCTTCCAGTAGACGATCTTCGCCCTGGCAGATGGAGAGTGGTCAAATGACAATGTCGCCGCACTGATCTAGATCAACGACTGAATACAACATGCAAGACATGCTTCTTTTATGCTTGTTTTATCCGGTGGAAAGCCGGTTCCAGCGATGGTGCGGCCATAATTTTTTTCGATATCATGGCGACCGGCGTGGCAATCGTCGGACCCGAGTTTCCGGTTGCGGACTTGGTGACGCTGCTGATCGCACCCGGCGTCATCCGTTCAAGTCCATAGCTCCAGATAATTGGTGTCATCGTGAGCAAGAGCGAGTGTGGCACAGGGATGAGCTCAGCAGGGGCGCACGCGGTGCCGCCGGCTGGTACCGCAACCCCCCGACACGCGGCGCCCAGTCTACTCGACTCGAAGTGCCGCGACGTCTACCGCCGCAGTGGTTGCGCCGGAATATCCCGCTCAGGCCGTCGCTGGTTGCGTTTGATCTAGATCAAATAAGTCTGGCCGCAAGCCAACCATCATGAGGCATCCATCCGGGAACCCCACCATGACCGTAACTGCCAAAGACATCATGACTTCGCCAGCCGTGATCGTGGCGCCACAGGCGAGTGTCGCCGAGGTTTCCGCGCTGCTTGTCAGCAGGCGCATCAGTGCGGTCCCAGTCTGCAATCCGGACGGCAGCCTGGCCGGACTGATCAGCGAGGCCGATATCATCAGGCCGTTCCGCGAGTCGGTCAGGTTGCGGCAAAATTGGTGGCTGGGCCTGCTGGCGGAAGGCGAAGACCTGTCGCAGGAGTTCCTCGACTATCTGCTGCAGGATACCCGCCCCGCGGCTGATCTGATGGCGCACTACGTCATCACCGCCGACGAGCAAACCACATTACCCCAGATTGCAGAGCTGATGACGTCGCACGGCGTGAAACGCATTCCGATTTTGCGGGATGGCCGCGTCACAGGAATCGTCAGCCGCTCCGATCTGGTAGCCGCGATCGCCCGAGCCTCCGACTTGCTGGTTTAGCGAGCGCGCCGGGCGGCACGAGGTTTGCCGGATCGGTCTGAAACAGGTTCTGCCGTCGGGCTTTATCCATCGATACGACGTTGCTGGGCGGATCCTCTCTGCAGCCAGCAGCCCCGCCGTGCCAGGCTCGCTCGCTGCATCAAATCACTGACCCTGGCCAGCACCGACGTTAGGCTTCATCCGCGCGCTGATTATTCCGCGGCGCTTGGCAATCAGGAGGACTTGTGATGACGAACAGAAGCCTGGCCGAGATCGTCAGACGGCAGAAGCGGGCGACGCTGCCAATCACCGCCAGTGTCCAGGAGGCCTGCCGCGTGATGCGCGACAGGCGGATTGGGGCGATCCTGGTGACCGCCAGTGACAGCACGCTCGCCGGGGTGTTCACCGGCCGTGATGCGGTGGGCCGGGTGGGGCCGAGGCGCTCGATCCCGCGACGACCACCCTCGGCGCCGTGATGACGGCGCAACCCGATACCATGGGCTCGCAGGCGCATGCAATCGAGGCGCTTCGGTCAGATCGGCCAGACCAACGATCTATCTCCTTCCTGGCCGCGTAGGATACCGGTTAAATCACCAGCGCGCCGCTGTCGGTCCATCTCGGGCAATGGCGAGAACCTGCTCGGCCATGATGCCTGCGGCGTTCGCGTTGCGCCCGCTGCTTCGAACCGTCCGTATCAATGAAGCCGGTCGGACCCGGCCAGCCCGAGCGCCTGGCGGTCGAGGATGACGATCTTCGAGCGGTCCACGGCGATCGTTCCCTGCCGGCGCAGCTCGGCCAGGCCGCGGCAAACGGTCTCGATCGTCAGGCCGAGATAGTCGGCCATGTCGACGCGGCTCATCGGCACGTCGATCACCCTGTCGCCGGAACCCGGCAGCCGCTCGGTCATCTCCAGCAGGAAGCTTGCGATGCGCTCGGCGGCGGTCTTGCGGCCAAGCAGGACGAGGTGGTCCCGCGCGACGCGAACCTGGCCGATGAGGTATTGCCGCAGCCGTTGGCCGAACGCCGGGTCGCTGGCGGCGTGGTCGTCCAGCGCGCTGAGGCGGAATCGGCGGAGCGTCACCCGCGTCACCGCCTCGACGGCGAATTCATGCTCGCCCAGGGTCTCCCAGCCGAAGAAATTGCCGGCGAACAGGAACGCGCCTACCTGGCGGCGGCCGTCTTCAAGGAGCTTGACGGTGCGGGCGCAGCCTGCGACGACATGGAAACAATATTCCGCCCCGCAGCCCTGCGCTATGATTTCAGCGTCGCGGCCGAACTCTATGGTTGTCTTGGTCATCGAGACCGGATCGAGCAGGTGTCCGGCCTTCGAGATCGGCTGCACCGCAAGGGCGTCCACATAACCTGTAGGAGTTCGGCTGGTTGAGGTGCTTGGAGATGCGACGAACATTTAGGGCCTCCGTTCGAACGGCAGTTTGTTGGACAAACTCAGCACGGGTCGGTGGAGCGCCGAAATTCGCTTGGATGCGTACGAGGAACCACGTATGGGCGGAACGTTGGAGATGATTGCGCCGAAAACTATGGCGGACCCTCATACCATGGCCATTGCGGTGACCGGTACGGTGCATGTCGTGGACGACGACGAGGCGGTGCGCAATTCGCTCCGTTTCCTGCTGGAATCGGCTGGATTGGCCGTTCAAGTTTACGCGAGTGCCACCGCATTTTTTCAGGCCACACTGGCGCCCGCCGGCTGTGTGCTGACCGACTACCGGATGCCGGAAATAGACGGATTGCAACTCCAGCACCGCCTGAGCGAGCAGGGTAGTTGTCTTCCGGTTATCGTTATGACCGGCCATGCCGAGGTGCCGATGGCGGTGCGCGCGATGAAGGCGGGGGCGGTCGATTTTCTGGAAAAGCCGTTCCAGGAGGGTCAGCTGCTCGATGCCGTCATGGGCGCGCTGGAGCAGAACCGGAACGCCCTCGCGGCCGCTGCCGGTTCATTCGAAGCGGCGCAGCAGATTGCGCTGCTCACACCGCGAGAGCGCGAGGTCCTGGACCTTCTGGTCACGGGCAAGTCGAGCAAGGAAATCGCCAAGGTGCTGGGCACCAGCCCGCGAACGGTTGACGTGCACCGGGCCCGGGTATTCCATAAGTTGAAGGTTCACACCCTACCGGACCTGGTGCATCTGGTGCTGGCCGCAAGGCCGATCCAACCGCCTCGCTGACGGCGACCGGGCGATTGGTGGGTGTCGCCGGACGGCCCGTAGCGGCGGCGGTCGCCTTGAGGAACCGGGTACCTGCAATTTGGGAGGGGCCGTGTCTGATTTCGGCAAGGCACAGTCTGAACGGTCCTCGAAGGACGTGGCGCGTTCGCTGCTGGCAGCGATTACGGCATCGTCGCACGATGCCGTAATCGGCGAGGATCTGAACGGCGTCGTCACGTCCTGGAACAAGGCGGCGGAACATCTGTTCGGCTTCACGGCCGAAAATATGATCGGGGTGCCGATTACCCGGATCATTCCGGCCAACCGCCTCGACGAGGAGGCGATCATTCTAGACAAGGCGGTCCGGGGCGAGTCTTCGTCGCATTTGGAAACCGGACGTCTGGCCAAGGATGGCCGCGTCATCCCGGTCTCCGTTACCGTCTCGCCGATCCGCGACGATTCCGGGCGGGTCATCGGCATTTCGAAAATCGCCCGCGATCTCAGCGGTCTGCATCACCTGAACGACGAATTGCAGCGCCGCGGCGCGCTGCTGCAGTCGATCCTCGACACCATCCCGGAAGGCCTGATCGTGATCGATCGGCAAGGGATCGTGCAGTATTTCGGGGCGGCGGCGGAACGTATGTTCGGGTTCGCACCAAACGAGGTGATCGGCCACAACATCCGCCTGTTGATGCCGAGGCCCTATGCTGACGCGCATGACGGCTATATCGAGCGCTATCTGACCACCGGTGAGCGGCGCGTCATCGGCATTGGGCGCGTCGTTGTCGGTCAGCGCAAGAATGGCACGACGTTCCCGATGGAGCTGCAGATTGGCGAGGTGCTGGTTCCCGGCGGGCATTTCTTCACCGGCTTCGTGCGCGACCTCACCGAGCGCCAGGACCGCGAGCGCCGGGTGGCCGAGCTGCAATCGGAATTGATCCATGTCTCGCGGTTGAGCGAACTCGGCCAGATGGTTTCGGCGCTGGCACACGAGGTCAATCAGCCGCTGACCGCGATCGCCAACTACATCCGCGGCATTCGAAGGCTGCTGACGCCGGAGAATCCTCCGGCGCTGCATGAGGCGATCGAGCGCATCGGCGAGCAGGCAGACCGCGCCCACAGCATCATCCAGGGCCTGCACGGCTTCGTGAAGAAGGAGGCCCGGCCGCGGCGGGTGGAGAGCCTTGTTACGATTATCCAGGAAATCAGCGCGCTGGCCTTGGTTGGGACAGGGCGCTCGATGAACCTGGATCTGCAAATCGCCGCGGACGCCACGCATGCCTATATCGACAAGGTCCAGATCCAGCAGGTGCTGCTCAATTTGCTGCGCAATGCGGTCGAAGCCATGGCAAACTTGTCGGTGCGTCGGCTGACGGTCGCTACCGCGAGACGCGGCGATCGGGTCGAAATTCGCGTCTCTGACACTGGGCCGGGTTTGCCGGAGGCGGTTCGGGCGCATCTGTTCCAGCCCTTTGTCACCACGAAACCCGACGGGCTCGGGGTCGGCCTTTCCATCTGCAGCTCGATCGTCGAGGCGCATGGCGGGGAGTTGATCGCCCCGGAGGCAAAGCAAGGCGGCGCGGTGTTTTGCTTCACCGTTCCCGCGACCCCGTGACAACCCAATGCCGCCATCTGGCGAGACGGCCGGCTGACCTGGATGCCCGCTGACCTGGATCCCCGCTGACCTGGATCAATGAAAGAATCACGACAGATGCTATGGATGACCTTAGCTTCGGGGCAGTCGGCGCCCGGCAAGCGCATGGGGCAATGGGCAGGGAGGCACATGGTTGAGAACGGGTCTTCTTCGGTCGCCGTCGTGGACGACGATGCCGCGGTCCTTGAATCCCTCCGGTTTTTGCTCGAGCTGGCCGGGTTCCAGGTGGCTACCTACTCATCGGCCATCGACTATCTCGAGCGGAGCGATATCTCCCCGCGCTGTATCATCCTCGATCACCATATGCCGAAGATGACGGGGCTGGAGTTGACGGCGCGGTTGCGGGCGGACGGCAACCAGGTTCCCATCCTGCTCATCACCTCGTTTCCCTCGCCAGCAATTGTTGCGCGCGCCGCCGAGATCGGCATAGCCCGCGTGCTCGATAAGCCGCCGACCGAGCATGATCTCATCAACTTCGTCGTAACCTGCCACTAGTGGGCAACACTGGCTCGGATAGGGAATGGCATGCTCGCCATGGTGCTGACACGACCGCATGTGTTGCTCGAAGCGGTGGACGTGCCAGCTCCGCAGCCGGGACCTGGGCAAGCTTGTGCGCACGGCGAAAATCATCAGGATCTGCGTCACCAGCGATTCCACAAACCACCCGATACGAAAAATGGCCTCGTTGGGCTGAAACACCAACAGCAACACGGCAAAGATCGTTACGTCGAACACGGTACTGATTGGGCCGATCCGGATCATGAAGCGCTCGATCAGGCGGATATCCCAGTGGATCGGCCGCTCGATTACCTCGACATCGACATTGTCCAACGGCAGTCCGATCTGGGCGGAGTTGTAGATCAAGTTGGTCAGCAGCACCTGGATTGGCAACAGCGGCAGGAATGGCAGGATCAACCCGGCCAGCACCATGCTGAATATGTTGCCGAAATTGGCGCTGCTGGCGATCAGGATGTATTTGCCGGTGTTGACGATGGTGCGCCGCCCTCTATCACTCTTTCGTGCACCACTCCCAGATCATGCTCCAGCAGGATGATTTATGCTGCCGCCTAGGCCACGTCTGCGGCACTGTCGACAGAGATGCCAATGTCGGCCATGTGCAACGATGGCGCGTCGTTGATGCCGTCGCCAAGGAAGCCCACCGTCTGACCCGTGCGCTTCAACGCCATGATCAAACGCAGCTTCTGCTGCGGCGTCACGCGACAGAACAGCCGTGTTTCGCCCAGGCGCCCGATCAAGGCCTCCCCGCTCAACGCGGCCAACTCCGTTCCAGTGAGCACCTTTCCGGGATCAAAACCGAGCTCGGCGCAAAGATGGCGCGCCACCTTCTCATTATCCCCGGTCAGCACCTTCACCGCCACGCCGGCCGCCCCGGGCGCCGCCAGTGCGGGTCCGGCCGACGCCTTGGGCGGGTCGAGAAACACCGCGAAACCAGCAAAGGCAAGTTCCTTTTCGTCGGTCAGCTCTGCGTTCGCCTGATCCGCCGGTTCCGCCCCGCTGGCGATGCCGAGCAGGCGGAAACCCTCCTCGCTCAACTGTTCGAAGCGCGCCAGCAGCTCCACACGAACCGCATCGGTCAAGGACCGAAGGGTGCCGTCCGGCATCTCCACAGAGGTGCATATCCGGATGACATCCTCAGGAGCGCCCTTGAGTATCAGCGTGCGAGCGCCGTCGCGCACCACCAGCACGGAGACGCGGCGCCGCTCGAAGTCGAACAATACTTCGTCGATCTTCCGCCAGGGCGACGAATAGATCGTTTCATGAGTGAGTATAGCATCGTCGAGCGGGCTCTTCAGGCCGCTCTCGAAATGGCTGTTCAGCCAGGCCAGGGTAAGCACCCGCGTACTGTCATTGCCGGTGATATCGACGTGCTTGGTCAGCGCGATACGCGCCTCGGTCAGAGTGCCGGTCTTGTCCGTGCAGAGCACGTCCATGGCGCCCAGATTGTGGATCGCCGGCAGGCTTTTGACGATTACGCGCTTATCCAACAGCCGGACCGCGCCACGCGCCATGGTTACCGTCATGATCATCGGCAGCAGTTCCGGCGTCAGTCCGACCGCGAGTGCGAGGGCGAACAACAGCGCATCGATCCATGGCCGGTGGAACGCCATGCTCTCCGCCATCACCAGCAGGACCAGCACCAGGGTGATGCGCAGGATCAGCATGCTGAAACGACGCAGTCCGATTTCGAACGAGGTCGGCGATGGCTTTGCGATCAGCGTGTCAGCGAGTTGGCCAAGTAATACCAACCGTCCTAGACATTGACCTCTGCCCACTCGCGGTTTCCGATTGAGCGGATGCGCTGGGGGTCCGCGATCAACCAGTTCCACGCGACTTT
>JAYTXR010000054.1:0-1891 GCA_043742865.1 Acetobacteraceae bacterium | reverse complement strand
CACGCCCGAGCCGAACAGAGGTGCAAAAGCGCCAAGGCGATTTGCGTTCTTAACTCAGGAAACTTTCAAAGCAACAGAACGGTGAATAGGACGGGCTAGTTGTGCTGCGGCAAAAAACGCCACGTTTATAACAACCTCCTAACTCGCTAACGCCCCGTTGAAATTAGGACACTACCCGATCGACGACTCATGCCACCTCGTGCAAATGGCACGAAACATGATGCCCCGGCTTCACCTCCTGCAGCCGCGGCACGTCCACTTTGCACCGGTCCATCACATACGCGCAGCGGGTATGGAACGGACATCCGGATGGCGGTCGCATCGGGCTCGGCACGTCGCCTTGCAGGATGCGTTTGGTGCGCTTCAGCCGGGGGTTCGGCACCGGCACCGCCGATAGCAGCGCTTCGGTGTAGGGATGCAACGGATTGAGGAACAGGCTGCGCTTGTCGGTGTATTCGACGATGCGGCCCAGATACATCACCGCCACGCGGTGGCTGATATGTTCCACCACCGCCAGATCATGCGCGATGAACAGGTAGGACAATTTCTTGTCGCGCTGCAGATCCATCATCAGGTTGATCACCTGCGCCTGGATCGACACATCCAGCGCGGAGACCGGCTCGTCGCAGACGATCAGCTTGGGATTAAGCGCCAAAGCGCGGGCGATGCAGATGCGCTGGCGCTGGCCGCCGGAGAACTGGTGCGGGAAGTTCGCCATTTGCGCCGGCCGTAGCCCGACCTGCTGGAACAGCTCGGCGACGCGGGCGCGGGTTTCGGCGCCGTGGGTCAGGCCGTGCACCTCCAGCACCTCGCCGACGATGGCCCCCGCTCTCATGCGGGGATTAAGCGAGGAGAACGGGTCCTGGAAGATGATCTGCATCTGCCTTCGCACCGGGCGCAATTGCGCCCGGGTAAGTTTGGTGATGTCGCGGCCATCCAGGGTGATCGACCCGCCGGTGGGTTCGATCAGGCGCAGCACGGTGCGGGCGACGGTGGATTTGCCGCAGCCGCTTTCTCCGACCAGGCCGAGCGTTTCGCCCTCGTTGATACTGAAACTGACTCCGTCGACGGCGAACACGGTGCCGATCTGCCGGCGCAGCAAACCCTTGCGCACCGGGTAGTGCTTTTGCAAATCCCTAACTTCGATAACGGGTGTCGTCATGGCTTGCCCGCCGCGATCCGGTCGGCATGCCAGCAGGCGGCCCAATGGCCGGGCTGGCGCTGTTCATAGGGCGGGTATTCGGCACGGCATTGCGCGTCGGCGTGGGCGCAGCGGGGCGCGAACAGGCAGCCTGGCGGCAGATCGGTCAGCGGCGGCACTGAGCCGGGGATTTCCTGCAACCGCTCGTCGGACCCGGCCATCTCGCCGCCCAGCAGCGCCAGCCGCGGCACCGAGGCCATCAGGCCATGCGTGTAGGGATGCAAAGGCAGCGCGAACAGCGTGTCGACATCGGCCTCCTCCACCTTGCGACCGGCGTACATCACGATCACCCGCTGGGCGGTTTCCGCGACCACGCCCAGGTCATGGGTGATCAGCAGCATCGCGGTGCCGAGTTGCTGTTGCAGCCCGACCATCAAATCCAGGATCTGCGCCTGGATGGTCACGTCCAGCGCGGTCGTCGGCTCGTCCGCGATGAGGAGCTTCGGATTGTTCGCCAGCGCCATGGCGATCATAACGCGCTGCCGCATGCCGCCGGAGAGCTGGTGCGGGAAAGTGTTCAGGCGGCGTGCTGGGTCCGGTATGCCGACCTGCGTCAGCAACTCGACCACCCGCGCCCGCCGGGCCAATCGATCCAACGGTGTGTGCGCGGCCAAGGCCTCGCCGATTTGCCAACCGACCGTGAAGCAGGGGTTCAGCGAACTCATCGGCTCTTGGAACACCATGGCCATG
>JAYTXR010000053.1:0-36553 GCA_043742865.1 Acetobacteraceae bacterium | reverse complement strand
TTGTCCCAGGCATCCACGGCTTTCTCGGCAGGCCGGTAAGCCGTGGATGGCCGGCACAGGGCCGGCCATGACGGGCGTACGTGGGTCAGCCATTCCGCCGGTCGGTATCAGTCCTCGAAGATCGCTACCGCCCGCGTCCAGCCGGCCGATGCCTGGTGGATTTTTACCGGAAAACACGCGATCTTGAACCCGAACGCCGGCAGGTTTTCAAGATTGTGCAGCTTCTCGATGTGACAGTAGCCGATCTCGCGGCCGGATTTATGGCCCTCCCAGATGATCGAGGCATCGCCGGTCTCGGCGAAGCGCCGCGCGGTGTGGCTGAACGGCGCGTCCCAGCTCCAGCCATCGGTGCCGGTCACCTTCACGCCGCGGCTGGTCAGATAAAGCGTCGCCTCCCTCCCCATGCCGCAGCCGCTGTCGAGGTAGTCGTTCTGCCCGAATTTCTTGCCGGCTGCGGTGTTGACGACCACGATGTCCATCGGCCGCAATTCATGGCCGATGCGGGTCAGCTCCGCCGCCACCTCCGCCGCGCCGACCACGTAGCCGTCCGGAAAATGCCGGAAATCCAGCTTCACGCCGGGGCCGAAACACCAGTCGAGCGGCACTTCGTCGATGGTGATCGCGCGCAGCCCGCCGGACATGGTGGGATGAAAATGCCAAGGGGCATCCAGATGGGTCCCGGTATGGGTGCCGAGCGTGACCTTCTCCACCGCCCAGCCTTTGCCCTCCGCCAGCCGATCCGGCGTTAGGCCGGGGAACAACCCGGCCACCAGGGCGGCCGATTGATCGTGGTCGGTATATTCGATCACCGGGATGTTGCGCGGCGGGTCGCTGGGAATATCGTTCTGCAGGGCTACGGACAGGTCGACGATACGGCGTGGCATGGGCGCTCTCCTTGGCGGTCCTCCACACACGGTATCGCGCCTTCATCGTGCCCGGAACTGTGGCGCTTCTGAAAGATGGCGTCCTGTGTCAGGCGGACGCGAATAATTCCTCCACATCGGCTTCGGTCAGCTTCAGTGCGCCACCATTCTCGGCGTCCAGCACCGAGGCGACCAGCGCGCGCTTCCTGTCCTTCAGCGCCTCCATCTTCTCCTCGATGGTAGCCAGCGTCACCAGGCGATGGACAAACACCTTCTTGTCCTGGCCGATGCGGTGGGCGCGGTCCGTGGCCTGGTCCTCCACCGCCGGGTTCCACCAGGGATCGTAATGGATCACCGTATCGGCTGCGGTCAGGTTCAGGCCGACGCCGCCGGCCTTCAGGCTGATCAGGAATACCGGCACCTCGCCGGCCTGGAACCGGCGCACCGGCGTCAGGCGATCCTTGGTGTCGCCGGTCAGCAGCACGTAGTCGATTTTGGCTGCGTGCAGCTGCGCCTCGATCAGCGCCAGCATGGAGGTGAACTGCGAGAAGATCAGCACCCGCCGGCCTTCGCCCAGCAGCACCTCCAGCAGGTTCATCAGCCGGTCGAGCTTGGCTGTGCCAACCGTCGCGTGGTGCGCCGCCTTCAGTTTCAGCAGCTTCGGGTCGCAGCAGGCCTGGCGCAGCTTGAGCAGCGCATCCAGGATGATGATGCCGCACCGCGCCATGCCGCGCTCGGCGATGGCGGCCTTCACCCTGGTGTGCATCGCCAGACGGATGCCTTCGTACAGCGCGCGTTGACCGGTTCCCATCTCCACCCATTCGGGGATCTCGGTCTTCGGCGGCAATTCCCCCAGCACTTGCTCCTTGGTCCGGCGCAGCAGGAACGGACGCACCCGGCGGCCCAGCATCTTCTGGCGTTCGACGTCGCCTTGCTTCTCGATCGGGTTGCGGTAGCGGCTGCGGAAATTCCGCGAACTGCCGAGGAAGCCGGGGGCCAGGAAATCGAACAGCGACCATAATTCGCCAAGATGATTCTGCAGCGGTGTGCCCGACAGGCAAAGCCGCTGGCCGGCCCGCAGCCGCAACGCCTGGCGGGTGGTTGCCGCGGTCGGGTTTTTGATCATCTGCGCCTCGTCCAGGATCACCGCATGCCATTCCTGCGCCGTCAGCACCTCATGGTCGCGGGTCAGCAGCGGATAGGTGGTCAGCACCAGATCATGGGCGGCGATCTCGCCGAACCGTTCTTTTCGCGCCGGGCCATGCAAGGCCAGCAATTTCAGGTCCGGGGCAAATCGTTCGGCTTCCAGCGTCCAGTTCGGGATCAGGCTGGTCGGGCAGACGATCAGCGCGGGCTGGTTGAGGCGACCTTCCGCCTGCTCGATCGCCAGATGGGCCAGCGTCTGCACGGTTTTCCCCAGCCCCATGTCGTCGGCCAGTATGCCGCCCAGCCCAGCGCCGCGCAGGAATTGCAGCCAGGCCACACCCTGTTCCTGATAGGGCCGCAGCACCCCGCGGAACGATGCCGGCAGGACCGCGGGCGGGATGGTGTCGCCGGCTTCGCGCAGTTGGCGGCCCAACGCGCGCAGCGCTTCGCCACCGCGCCAGACAATGCCGGTGGCGTCTTCCAGCGCGGCCAGATCGGCCGCATCGTGGCGGGTGAAGGCGATCTTGCCGGAGTCGATGTCGATCCCACCGCCGGCGAACAGCTCCGCCAAGGCCAGCAGCGTCGGGCGAATGCTGCCGAGCGGCAGCGACAGCAGGCGCCCGTCTGGCAGCGGGACCAGGAACGGCTCGTCGTCATCGTCGCTATCGGTCAGCGCTGACCCGTCGGTGTCGGCGATCAGCCGCACCAGCATCGGCACCAGATCGACGCGCTGGCCGTCGACCATCACGCCCAGATGCAATTCCAGCCAGTCGATGCCGGACCCCTCGACAAGCTCCGCATCGACCTCGCTGTCGGCGGTTGCAAGGCGGATCGGGAAGTCGGCGTCGATCTCGATCTTCCAGCCCGCCGCCACCAGCGCCGGCATTTCGTGCATCATGACATCGAGCCAGTCGGTGCCGTTCTGGTCGTCGTCCAGCAGGAAGTCGTCGCCGTTGCGATAGGCGCGGTAGGTCGGGGCGACATCGCTGATCCGTGCGAAGCCGATCCCGCCGAGACGGGCGAGGGCCGCCCGTTCGCCGGGCGGGTCGCGTACGATCTGGTACAGCCGCCCGTCCGCGGCGATGACCGACGGCGATTGCTGCCGGCCGTACGGCACCGTCAGGTGCCCGTAGCCGAAGCCAAGCCGGGCCAGCGGGGTTTCATACGAGCCGGGCGGGGCGAAGCGCTGGGCGCCGCGCCGCTGCGACGGATCGAAGCCCAGCTTGCCCAGCAGGAACCGCAGATGCGGCGTGACCGGGCTTGCCAGCACCTCCGGCGGCGCCAGTTCGGCCGGTACGGGCACGGCAAAGGCCGGCAGTCTCCGGGCCAGTTCCGCGGCGACCTTGGGCGCGATATCGGCCGGAATAGGGGGGGCCGCGAGCAGCCTGGCGGCCACCGCCGACGGAAGATCGAGATCGAGCGGCCCGACCGCACCGGATGCGGGGTCGGCATACCAAGCCCCGTTCAGCCGAAAGCCGACCAAACCGGGGTCGAGTTCCAGCATGGCTTGCTGGGCGCCGTTCGGGTCCAACCGCCAGACGATCCGGCCGGGCCGCGCCGGCCCCTCGGTTAGCGCCTGACCGCCGATCTCCGCCCAGCGGGCACGCCCGGTGGCGATGATCCGGCGCAGCAGTTCCGGCGGATCGTCGTCCAGGCCCAGCTCCGCGGCGCCATATCGCAGCCGGGCCAGCCGGCGGAGGATCGACCGGTCGGAGGGGCGCAGGTAGCGTGCGGGCGTCTCCACCTGATGCGGCGCATAGTTATGCGGCGCGCCGAGGGTGCCGTTCTTGCGCAGCGGGACCGAGACGCAGGAAAAATTCAGGGAAGCCGTGCCGCGGACGTTCGGCGCCGGGCTGAGGACGTAGAACAGGCGCTGGCGGACATTGTCAGGGTACATTTCCGAGGCGCCATCCGAATCGCTGTCCAGCGATTGCAACCAGGCGACGACCTCGAACGGCAGATTTGCCTCCGCCGACGGTGCCGTCGGATGGGTCGGTTCGATGCGATCTAACAATGGTTCCGCCGAAAGCTGAGCCTGAGCGCGCGCGGCGATCAGCACCGCCGCGACGTGCTTGCAGTTGTAGCCGACCGGACAGGTGCAGGTGCCGGTAAAGCCCCGCTGTCCATTCTTGCTGCCGCGGAGGAGGATATGCTGTCGATAGGGCCGGAATGCCGAGCCTTGCGTCTCCGCCTGGATGTCGCTGCCGTCCTCACTCGCGACCAGGTTTCGTACCTTCGCGTGCGATGCGTAAGCCTGGCCGGCGGTGAATGCCGCGCGGGAGACGTTGCGGAGGATTGTCGCGTCGTCCACGGCAAACTTCTGTGAAGCGGAAAGCATATCACGGGACCGATCCATCGGCTCACAATGCCATCCAAGCCTGGTCGGCACCAGCCCTTCAGGTGGAGTGACGCAGCGCATCCCGATGTTCGGGATGCGCGATCGCGGTCAGGGCGAAAGCGCGTTCCGACAGGGTCCGGCCGCGCAGATCGGCCGCGCCGTATTCGGTGACAACCACATCCACGTCGCTGCGCGGGGTGGTTACCGGGCCGTTCAGGATGCGGCAGATGCGACTGACCGTGCCCCCGCGGGCGGTGCTGGGCAGGGCGATGACCGCGTGGCCGCCGGGCGAGCGGTGGCCGGCGCGGACCAAATCGGGCTGACCCCCGACCGCGCCGAGCAGGTCCTGCCCGGCGGCCTCGGCGTTGACCTGGCCGGTCAGGTCCACCTCGAGCGCGGTGTTGATGCTGACCAGCTTGGGGATGCGCAGCAGATCGCCGGCATGGGTGTGCCAGGACGGGCGCAGCAGCAACGCGGGGTTGCGGTCGGCAAAACGGTACAGCCGGTCGGTGCCGAGCAGCACGCCGGTGACCGAGACGCCGCGGTCGATCGGTTTGGTGGCGTTGGTCATAACCCCGCGTTCGATCAGCCCGACCAGGCTGTCGCCGACCATGCCGGTGTGCAGGCCGAGATCGCGCCGGTCGGCGATGCCCTGCATCACCGCCTCCGGGATCGCGCCGACGCCCATCTGCAGCACCGAGCCGTCCTCGATGTAGCGTGCGACATTGGTCGCGATCGCCTGCTCGACCGGGCCGATTTTTGGCGGGGCGAGCTGGATCAGAGGGCGGGAAGTCTCGATGATCGCGGTGATGCGGGAAAAATCGGGCGTGCCTTCGCTGTAGGTCCAGGGCAGCTGGTGGTTTATTTCGGCAACGACCACCCGGGCGGTGGCGATCAGGGTCTGCACATAGTCATTGATCAGGCCGAAGCTGTGCCGGCCGTTCGGGCCGGGTGGGCTGAGCTGGATCAGGGCGACATCGCAGCCGATCTGGCCGTCCTGGATGTATCGGTGGATCTGGCCGAAATGGACGGGAACGATATCCAGCACGCCGGCCCTGGCGAGCGCGCGCGACGTGCCCATCGGGCCAAATCCGGAAAAACGGATCGTGTCGGCGTGCTCCGGGCGCAGCGTGGCGGAGAAGCAGGAGCCGAGGAAGACCGAGACCGGGCCGATTGCGTGGCGTTGCGCCACCAGCGCCTCGGTGAGCGTCAGCGGCTCGCCGCTCGCCTGGCCCCAGACGATCTTTGCGCCCGGATGGATGAAGTCGCGGAGGTCGAGCTCGCCGGCGGGGATTTTGCGTGGGGTCGTCACGTGGTCAGGACGATCTTGCCGGCGTATTTGCGCGACACCAGCGCCTCGAGGGCGGCGGGTGCCTGGTCCAGCGGAAAGGTTTTCGCCACCCGCGGACGTAGCTTTCCGGCCGCCTGCCAGCGCAGCATTTCGGCGATGAAGCTGCCGCCGGACTGCGGGTCGCGTTCGTTCTCGGCACCGAACACGACGCCGGTGACGGCGATGTTCTTCACCAGGATCAGGTTTGCCGGCACGGACTGGATGCGCCCGGCGGCGAAGCCGATCACCAGCATCCGCGCCCCCCACGCGGTGGCGCGGATCGCCTGGTCGAACGCGTCGCCGCCGACCGGGTCGAAGACGACATCGGCGCCGGCGCCATCGGTCAGCTCGCGCACCCGGTCGCGGACGCTTTCGCGCGTGTAGTCGATGGCATGGTCGGCGCCGTATTGCAGCGTCAGCGCGCATTTCTCTGCCCCGCCCGCGGCGGCGATGACGCGCGCACCGAGTTGCTTGCCGATCTCCACCGCCGCCAGCCCGACCCCGCCGGCCGCACCCAGCACCAGCAACGTTTCGTCCGGCCGCAGCTTGCCGCGCCAGCTCAGCGCGTAATAGGACGTGCCGTAGACCGTGGGAAAGCCGCCGGCGTCGATGTCGCTGAGCGTGTCGGGGATCGCCAGCAGGCTATCCTCGGGGGCCACCAGTTCCTCGGCATAGCCGCCGCCGAAACGCAGAAAGCCCAGCACGCGCTGGCCGATGCGGAACGGCTTTCTTACCCCCGGACCGATTTCCAGCACGTCGCCGGCTATCTCCAGGCCGGGGGTGAAGGGCAGCGGCGGTTTCACCTGATATTTTCCGGCCACCTGCAGCGTGTCGGCGAAGTTGATGCCGGCCGCGCGGACCCGCACACGGATGTGCCCCGGAATCAGCTGCGGGCTTGGCATCTCGGTGAGGGTCAGGACGCTTGGATCGCCCCATTCCCGGCAGGTCATGGCTTTCATGGCGTTGGCTCCGGTGGTCGACGGTTGGGTAGAGCAGCAATCTCAGTTGCGGTCAGGCATGTCTTGGCAGACCGGCCAGGCTGTTCCTTCGGGGACGACCCCGTACACGAACCGCCACGCCGCCTAAATTTCAATGGCTCGCGAACATTATTTTTTTAATTGCTTGAAGCCTCAGAGTATGTTTTGATATTTCAGTGGCGAAAAAACCTCGCGGATTTCAATCCTGAAATGTGACCCGACGCAACGCTCATCGTGACGCAACGCTCATCGTGACGCAACGCGCATCGTGACGCAACGCGCATCGTTATGCGGATATGGCTGGGCTGATTGTAATATAAATAAACAAAGGTAAGCAAATCGATGTCCGATCGTCGCCAATTTTTACTGCTAACGACATTTTTGGGTGGAGCCGTTCTGGCTTTCGCGCCGCTCAATCCGGCGCATGCGCTGGTCATCACGCCGACCTTTGACGTCAGTCTCAGTGCCAGCTCGAAAACCGTGATCAACAGCGCGATCTTGTTTTACGACACCACTTTCTCGGACCCGATCACGGTCGGTATCGAATTCCACAACATGGGCAGCGGGCTGGGGGCGAGCACGACCTATGTCAGCAACGTGTCCTACGCGGCATACCGCACGGCGCTGGGTGCCGATGCGACCAGCCCCGATGACGCGACGGCGCTCGCTCACACCCCTGCCGGCGCCACCAATCCGGTCACCGGCAGCACCAGTATCAACGTGAAAACCGCCAATGGCCGGGCGGTGGGATTGAACACCCCCGGCGGGTCGTTCAACTTCGCCAACTCCCCCTGCCCAGCCTTCAATGGCGATAGCTGCATCGGTCTGAACCTGGCCATCACGAACGACACCGGCTTTGGTGTGGCGGGCGGTTATAGTCTGATCTCGGTCGTTGAGCATGAAATCGACGAGGCGCTCGGATTGGGTTCGGAGCTGCCCAGCCTCACTTTTTTGGGCGGCAACCCGCAGGCCGAGGATCTGTTCCGCTTTGCCAGCCCCGGCGTTCGTAGCTTTGCGCCGAACGCCTGTTCGCCGCCGCCGCCGGCAGCTTTCTTCTCCATCGACGGCGGTGCGACCGCCATCAATCAGTTCAACAACTGCACGAACGGTGGCGACTATGGCGACTGGGTCACCCACACCCCAACACAAGTGCAGGACGCCTTTACCAACAACACCGGTAGCCCGGCCCTGACCACGACTTCGGCTGAGACGAGGGCGCTCGATGTCATCGGCTATACGTTCGCCGCCGCGACGACGGTGCCGGAGCCGGCCTCGCTCGGATTGCTGGGACTTGGCCTGCTCGGCCTTGGATTTAGCCGGCGCAACCGCGCCAGCTAGGTATCCCCTGTAACCGGCAGCTTCATCGCTGCGGCGGGGGTGCTGCCGGTGGCGACGATCTGGCCGGCCGGACCCGCCGCCCTAACGAACGAAGACGTGGCTTTCGCCGGCGGTAATCTTCGGGTCCGAGCGGGCGCCAAGGTGGATACGCGCGGCCGGAACGCCCAGGGCCATGATTGCGCGCATGATCTCCGCGGCGCGGGAGCCGGCCTCCTCCAGCGAGACCAGGCTCGCCGCCGCCCCGGCGGCGGGCGGCGCGATGCCGACCACATCGTAGTCGATATCGTGCTTCAGCTTCTCGGCGGCGCGCACGGCCTCGCGCAGGGGTTTCGAATAATCCTTCGGGGTCGCGCTGGAGGCAATCACGATCAACGGTTTTCGCAGCTCCGCCGTCGGCGGCACGATCACCGGTGCCGGCTTCGGCTCCGGCGACGGGGCGAAAGTCGTCTGGTCGACCAGCGAGCAGCCCGCCACCACAGAAACCAGCAACACGAGATGGGTAAGCCGGCGCATGGGGAGTATTCCTGCAGGAAGCGAACGAAGCCATTAGCCGGTCGTTGTCGGGGACGATAGGCTTTAGTGGCGAAAATCCGGCGCCTCACGGTCCAGAATGCGCTTGACGCTCTCCAGATGCAGCCGGGCCGACTCGCGGTCGCCGTCGCCGTCGCGCATCTGCCGGTAGGTCCGCTCCGCGAGCGCCGCCGGCACCGGCACCAGCTTGCGCCCGGTCGACTCCGCCAGAAGCTGTGCCTCGCAGGCGCGCTCCAGGTAATACAGATCGTCCCAGGCCTCGGCGATGGTTGCCCCGACCACCAGCACGCCGTGGTTTTTCATGAACACCACGTCGGCGTCACCGATGGCCGAGGCGATGCGGTCGCCCTCGTCGGTGTCCAACGCCAGGCCGTTATACGGCTCGTCCACCCGCGTGCGGCCGTAGAATTTCAGCGCCGTCTGCCCGGCCCAGACAAGCGGCGGACCCTCCACCATGGCCAACGCCGTGGCGTTCGGCATATGGGTGTGGAACGCGGCGCGGGCGCGCGGCACCAACTTATGCAGCCGGGCGTGGATGTGGAACGCGGTGGCTTCCGGCACGCCCTCGCCGGCCACCACGCGGCCGTCGAAATCGCAGATCAGCAGCTGCGAGGCGGTGATCTCGGCGAAGCCGTAGCCATAGGGGTTGACCAGGAACAGATCGTCCCGCCCCGGCACCATGGCAGACAGATGGTTGCAGATCCCCTCCTGCAACCCCAGCCGCGCAGCTGCCCGGAAACACGCGGCCAGATCGATTCGGGCCTGGCGTACCGCTTCATGGTCCAGTTCGGTGTTGCGCCGGATGGCGGGAGCCTGCGGTTCGAGCGCGTGGGCCATGACGAAGCACTCCAATTCCCGGCAAGGCTTGCAGGAAGTCGCGCCACGGGCAAGATGCGGTCGACACTCCCAGGAGCGGCCCCAATGTCTCAGGACACCCTGTCCCAAACCAATCAGCGCATCGACGGCAAGCGGCTATGGGACAGCCTGATGGGTTTTGCCGCCATCGGCGCCACCGCCAAGGGCGGTGTCCGGCGGCTGACGCTCACCGAGGTGGACCGCCGCGGCCGCGATAAATTCCGCGGGGAATGCGAGCAAGCCGGCCTGACCGTGCGGATCGATGAGATCGGCAACATGTTCGCCCGCCGCCCCGGCCGCGACCCGGCCCGCCTGCCGGTGCTGCTCGGCAGCCATCTGGACAGTCAGCCCTCGGGCGGAAAATTTGACGGCGCGCTCGGCGTGCTGGCCGGGCTGGAGGTCATGCGCAGCCTGAACGATCTAGGGATCGTTACCGAGGCGCCGGTGGAGCTGATCAACTGGACCGACGAGGAAGGTAGCCGGTTCGGCCATTCGCTGATGGGCTCGGGCGTCTGGGCCGGTGTTTTCACCCGCGACAAAGCCTATGCGCTGACTGACACCGAGGGTGTCAGCGTGGCGGCGGCGTTGGACGGCATTGGCTATCGCGGGGCGGAGCCGGCCCAACCGTTCCCGGCCGATGCCTATTTCGAGCTGCATATCGAACAGGGACCGATCCTGGAGCGGGAGGGGAAGAAAATCGGCATCGTCACCGGCGCGCAGGCGCAGGTCTGGTACGACGCGGTGGTTACCGGGCAGGACAGCCACGCCGGCACCACGCCACCCTCGGCGCGCAAGGACGCGCTGGTCTGCGCCGCCCGTATCATCGATTTGGTGGACCGGATGATGCGCGCCCGCGGCGAGGACGGCCGCGGCACCGTCGGTCAGCTGCTGGTCAGCCCCAACAGTCGCAACGTGATCCCCGGCGAGGTGCGTTTTTCCGTCGAGTTCCGCCATCCCGACAATGCCGAACTGGACCGTCTGGACGCCCAGTTTCCGCGCGAGGCCGGTTTTTTGGCGCGCGATTGCGGCGTGCGGCTGGAGCTGACCCAATTGTTCAAGGTCCCGGCGCAGCCCTTCGATCCGGCCTGCGTGAATCTGGTGCGCCAGGCAGCTTCGAGATTGGGTTTTGCCGCCCGCGAGATCGTCTCCGGCGCCGGGCACGACGCGGTCTACGTGGCCCGCCATATCCCAACCGCGATGATCTTCACCCCGTGCAAGGACGGCCTCAGCCATAATGAGGCCGAAAGCATCGAGCCGGAGGAAGCCGAGGCTGGCTGCCAGGTGCTGTTCGAGGCGGTACTGGCGCGGGCCAATCGGGTGTTGGCATGACCTCGCTGGCCCCGCTGGCTGCCCTGCCCGCCGGCATCCGCTCGCGTTTCGTCGACAACATCAACGGCCTGCGCATGCATATTCTTGAGGCGGGTTATGAAATCCCGGGCCGGCCGTGCCTGCTTCTGCTGCACGGTTTTCCCGAACTGGCCTATTCCTGGCGCAAGGTGATGATCCCGCTGGCCGCCGCCGGCTATCATGTGGTCGCCCCCGACCAGCGCGGCTATGGCCGCACCACCGGCTGGGACCCCGACTATGACGGCGACTTAAGCTCGTTCCGCCTGCTGAACCTGGTGCGTGACACGATGGGCCTGGTCGCCGCCCTCGGCTACCGCTCGGTCGCCGCCGTGGTCGGGCATGATTTCGGCGCCTCGGTCGCCGCCTGGTGCGCGCTGGTCCGGCCGGATTTCTTTCCGTCGCTGGCGCTGATGAGCGCGCCGTTCGCCGGGCCGCCCCAGTTGCCGTTCGGCACCGAAACCCCGCCGCCGGCACCCGACATTCACGACGCCCTGGCCCGGTTGGATCGTCCGCGCAAACACTACCAGTGGTACTATTCCACCCGTCCGGCCAACGCCGACATGCAGAACTGCCCGCAGGGCGTGCGGAATTTCCTGCGCGCCTACTACCACCAGAAAAGTGCCGACTGGCTGGAAAACCAGCCGGTTGCGCTGCAATCCTGGAATGCGGCCGAACTGGCGAAACTGCCGACCTACTACGTCATGGAATTGGACAAAAACATGGCGCAAACCGTGGCGGCTGAAATGCCGTCCCCGGCGCAGATCGACGCCAATGTCTGGCTGCCCGACCTGGAACTCGCGGTCTACAGCGCCGAGTATGAACGCACGGGGTTTCAGGGCGGGCTGCAATGGTATCGCTGCCGCACCGGCGGCGCGTTCAACGCCGAGCTGCAGGTATTCTCCGGCCGGACGATCGACGTGCCCGCGGTGTTCATCGCCGGGCGTAGCGACTGGGGCATCCACCAGAACCCCGGCGCCATCGATCGCATGCAGCATACCGCTTGCACCGATATGCGCGCCTGCCATCTGATCGAGGGCGCCGGCCACTGGGTGCAGCAGGAACAGCCCGGGCAGGTCGCCGAATTGCTGCTGAGCTTTCTTCGACAAGCCTGACAAGCCAGGGGGAAACACCATGCCGAAGGGCATCCTGATCGCCGCATTCGATTTCTCGGCCGCGCACGCCGACGAGTTCCATGACTGGTACGACCTCGAACATATCCCCGAACGCCGGCGCGTCCCCGGTTTTGGCGCCTGCGAGCGTTGGGTCGGCGCCGCCAACCCGGAATACGCGATCGCCACCTACGATCTGGATGCGCCGAACGTGCTGCGCAGCGATGCCTACCGCGCCATCGCCTACGACAATCTTTCGGTCTGGTCGAAGCGGGTTACCGCGATGTGCACGCGGCTGATGCGCTTCGAGGGTGAGCAGACGCTGCCCGGCGATCAGCCGGCGCCAACAGGCGCCGGCGGTCTGCTGCTGAACGCGATGAACGTGGCGCCTGAACACGAGGCCGATTTCAACGCTTGGTACGACAGCGAACACATCCCGGCGCTGGCGGCGGTGCCGGGCGTGCTATGCGCCCGTCGCTACCGCGGGGAGGGCGGCTCACACCGCCACGTTGCGCTGTACCACCTGGCCAACGCCGATGTCGCCAACTCTGCCGCCTGGCGAGCCGCCGCCGCCTCGCCCTGGACCGACCGGCTGCGGCCGCATTTCCGCGACCATCTGCGCATTCTCGCCGGCGCCTATCGGCGCACGCCCTAGTCTAGGCGCCGAGGATTGGGGGCCGGCGTGCTGGACCCGCCGCTGCGGTCGGAGTAGAGCCAAACCATGCCGCGCACCGCAGAACTCGCCCGCACTACGTCCGAGACCGATATCGCCCTGACCCTGTGCCTGGACGGCACCGGAAAGGCCGATATCTCGACGGGGATCGGCTTTCTCGACCATATGCTGACCGCTCTGGCCCGGCATGGGATGTTCGACCTGACCATCCGCGCCAAGGGCGACCTGCATATCGATTTTCACCACACGACCGAGGATGTCGGCATCGTGCTCGGCCGGGCATTCGCGCAGGCTTTAGGGGAAAAACGCGGCATTCGCCGGTTCGGTCAGGCGCTGGTGCCGATGGACGAGGCGCTGGCGGAAGCGGCGGTGGACATCTCCGGACGCGGGATGCTGGTTTGGGACGCCCGTTTCGAGCGGCCGAAGATCGGCGAGATGGACACCGAATTGTTCGAGGAATTTTTTCGCGCCTTCGCCACCAACGCAATGTTGACTCTGCATATCACTCGCCGCGCCGGCCACAATGCGCATCATGTTGCTGAAGCCTGCTTCAAATCCGCCGCCCGGGCGCTGCGCCTGGCCGCGGAACCCGATCCACGCGCCGGCGACGCGATCCCTTCCACCAAAGGATCGCTGTGAAGTATTGGACCGTTCACCTGCGGGCGGAACATTCGGCGACGCCAACCCCGCCGGTGCTGGTGCGCGAGGGGTTCTCCTGGGCCGCCTGCCTGTTCGGCCCGGTCTGGTTGCTGGCGCACCGCGCCTGGATACCGGCGGGGCTGGTCATCGCCGCGACAATCATCGCCGGCGCGCTGGCACCCGAAAACACACAACCGTTCCTGTTCCTCGCCATCGCCCTGTTGGTGGGATTTTCCGGCAATGATTGTCTCCGGTTTTCGCTGGAACGTCGGGGCTTTCTGCTGATGCATGTCGTCGCGGCGCGCGATGCCGACGGCGCGCTGACTCGCCTGCTGGCTGGCCGGCCCGAGCTTGCCGGCCTGCTCGCGGGCGGGCTGGGGTGATGCGGATTGCGGTCGTCGATTACGGCAGCGGCAACCTGGCCTCCGCTTCGCGTGCCCTCGCTCTGGCCGCCGAGCGCCTTGAATTGACCAGCATTGTGTCGGTCACCGCGGACCCCGATTTTGTGGCGCGCGCCGACCGGATCGTGCTGCCCGGCCAGGGCGCGTTCGCCGATTGCGCTCGCGGCCTGGACGCGGTGTCCGGCATGCATGCGGCGATCGAGGCCGCCACAAGTACAGGCACCCCATTCCTGGGCATCTGCGTGGGTATGCAGCTAATGGCCCAGCGCGGTCTGGAGCATGAAATCACCCCTGGCTTCGGCTGGATCGACGGCCAGATCGCGGCGATGGACCCGCCCGGACTGCGGTTGCCGCAAATGGGCTGGAACGGGCTCGATTTCATCCCCGGCGCGCACCCGCTGCTGGACGGTCTTTCACCGGGCGATCACGCCTATTTCGTCCATGGCTATGCGCTGGCGGGCGGCTCGGCGGCGGAGATCGTCGCCACCACCGATTACGGCGGTCCGGTCGTCGCCATGGTCGCCAGCGGCAACCGGGCGGGCACCCAGTTCCACGTCGAAAAAAGCCAGGAGGTCGGTATCCGCATCTTGATGAATTTTCTCCGCTGGTCGCCATGAGCAGCCTCAGATCCGAGAAACAGGAACCCCCGCCCGAACTGAACGTGGAGCGAGTGACGGAGCTCAGCGATGACGATCTGGCGGCACTATGCGAAGCAGCGGATGCGGCGATCATCGAGGGCGGCGGCTTCGGCTGGGTCAATCCCCCGGGTCGGCAGGCGCTGGAGCGCTATTTTCGTGGCGTGCTGCTGGTGCCGGAGCGTGAGTTGTTCATCGCCCGGCTGAATGGTCTGCCGGTCGGGTCGGCCCAGATGGTCCGGCCGCCGCGCAACAACGAGGCGCAGGCTTTTTCCGCCACGCTGATGCATTCGTTCATCGCCCCCTATGCCCGCAGCCACGGCCTGGCCCGGCTATTGACGCAGCGGGTGGAGGAGGGGGCGCGGGCGCGCGGCTATTTCATCCTCAATCTGGACGTGCGGGCAACCCAGGAGGCGGCGATCCACCTGTATCAATCGCTCGGCTATGTCCAATGGGGCTCGCATCCGGTGTATGCCCGCGTCCGCGGCCAGACCATCGGGGGGCATTTTTTCTATAAACTGCTAAAATCCGTCGACGATGCGGCGGCCGAGCAGCCGGAGACCGAAAAATCTCCTCAGGGCAGGAATAAAGCTCGGTGACCGGCCTTACGCTATATCCGGCGATCGACCTGAAGGATGGCCAGTGCGTCCGGCTCAAGCGCGGCGAGATGGACCAGGCGACGGTCTACTCGCATGACCCCGGCGCACAGGCGAAGGCCTGGCAGGATTCTGGCTGCCAATGGCTGCATGTGGTGGACCTGAACGGCGCCTTTGCCGGGCGCGCGGTGAACCGGGATGCGGTGGCGCAAATACTCAAAACCGTGCAGATCCCGGTCCAGCTCGGCGGCGGCATCCGCGACATGGCGGGGATCGAGGCCTGGCTGGCCGCCGGCGTGCGCCGGGTGATCCTGGGTAGTGCCGCGGTGAAGAACCCGCCTTTGGTGCGCCAGGCCTGCCGCGCCTTCCCCGGCCGCGTGGCACTCGGCATCGACGCGCGCGACGGCTTCGTCGCCACCGAGGGCTGGGCGGAAACCTCTGAGATCCGCGCGCTCGATCTGGCGCTGCGCTATGAGGATGCCGGTGCGGCGGCGATCATCTATACCGACATCTCCCGCGACGGCATGCTGGGCGGGCTGAACCTGGAACAGACGATGGATCTCGCGTTTCAGCTGACTACGCCGGTGATCGCGTCGGGCGGCGTCGGCAGCCTGGAGGATCTGGCGGCGCTGAAACGGCTGGCCCGCGGCGAGGACGGCGCCGGCGACGGCGCGATCGAGGGCGTCATTGTCGGACGGGCGCTGTATGACGGACGGGTCGATCCGGCCGCCGCGCTGGCATTGCTATCCAGCTGAATGGACGCTGGGGGATGTTGAAATTACGGGTCATTCCCTGCCTGGACGTCAAGGACGGGCGGGTGGTCAAAGGCGTGAACTTTGTGTCGCTGCGCGACGCCGGCGACCCGGTGGAGCAGGCTGCTATTTATGACGCCGCCGGCGCGGACGAGCTCACCTTCCTCGACATCACCGCCAGTCACGAGAACCGCGACACGATCCTGGATGTGGTGTCGCGCACCGCCGCGCGCGTTTTCCTGCCGCTGACGGTCGGCGGCGGCATTCGCGCGGTGGAGGACATGCGCCGCCTGCTGTTGGCCGGCGCCGATAAATGCAGCATCAATTCGGCCGCCATCGCCCGCCCGGAGCTGATCCGCGAGGCGGCGCGGAAATTTGGCAGCCAATGTGTGGTCGTGGCCGCCGACGCCAAGCGGACCGGTCCCGATCGTTGGAGTATCTTCACCCATGGCGGCCGGCGCGACACCGGCATCGACGCGGTGCGATGGTGCCGCCAGGCCGCGGAACATGGCGCCGGCGAAATCCTGTTGACCAGCATGGACCGCGACGGCACCGGACTGGGCTTCGACCTCGATCTGCTGTCCAGGGTCTGCAAGGCGGTGCGGGTGCCGGTGATCGCGTCCGGCGGCGTGGGGAGCTTGCAACATTTCGTTGAAGGCGCCCAGGCCGGCGCCACCGGCCTGCTGGCCGCCAGCGTTTTCCACTTCGGCACGTTCACCATCGCCGAGGTGAAAGCCGCCCTGAACGATGCGGGATTACCGGTGCGCCTGCCGCGCCAGGCTGCCTAGGACAAGATAAATGGCCAAGTCGATCAAGAAGAAGCTGCCAGAAGGCCGCTCCAAGAAAACCGCTATGCCGCCGGCATCGGTGAAAAAATCCGCGGCGGCGCCCCCGAAGCCAGTGAAGGCTAAGCTGGTGAAGGCTAAGCTGGTGAAGGCTAAGCTGGTGAAGGCCAAGCTGCCGAAGATCCGAAAGAAAATCGCCAAGGCGGGCGGCAAGCGACATTTGCTCGGGGCAATGCTGCCGTCCGATCCCTCGGTGATCGACCGGCTCTGGTCGGTCGTGCTCAGCCGGCGCGAGGCGAGTCCAGCGACCAGCCACTCCGCCCGACTGCTCTCGCGCGGCATCGCCAAGGTGGCGCAGAAATTCGGCGAGGAAGCGGTGGAAGCCGTGATCGAGGCGGTCGCCGGCAACCGCGAGGCCTTGATCGGCGAAAGCGCGGACGTGCTGTATCACCTGTTGGTGCTCTGGGTGGCGGCCGATATCTCGCCGGAGGATGTCTGGGCCGAATTGCGTCGGCGCGAGGGGGTCAGCGGCATCGCCGAAAAAGCCGCGCGTGCGCTGCCGGTCGCGTTACGGCCGACGACTTCCAAAATACCGTGAGCGAGGACAGCCCGATGCCGGTCAACGGATTGCCGCCCTATGACGACAGCAATGTGTTCGCCAAAATCCTGCGCGGGGAGATCCCCTGCCGGAAGATTTTCGAGGACCAGTGGGCATTGGCCTTCCACGACATCGCCCCGCAGGCGCCGGTGCATGTGCTTGTGGTGCCGAAGGGCAAATATTGCTCGTTCGCAGATTTCTCGGCACTGGCCAGCGCGGAAGAAATCGCCGGGTTCACCCGGGCATTGGGCAAGGTCGCACGCGAGTTAGGCCTGGAGGCGCCGGGCTATCGGCTGATCGCCAACACCGGCGAACATAGCGGCCAGGAAGTGCCGCATTATCATGCCCATATCCTCGCGGGACGCCCGCTTGGGCGGATGCTGCCCACCTGATCCTGACCGGCTGATCCGGTGCATACGAGATATGCGCGCGGGAACAAGGGCGTGACAAAGCCCGGCATTGCCTTCAAACCTTGCTTCGGCCTTTTGGAGCGTCCCGGTCCCATGCCTAAATCGAAAATTGCCGGCGGCCCGAACACCGCGCGCCAGAAAGCGGCGCTGCTGGCCGGCGGGTTCACGCTGTCGATGGCGCTCGGCACCCGCAGTTCGCTGGGTCTGTTCCTGGCCCCGCTGGCGCTGATCGGCGTGCCGATCGAGCTGACGGCGCTGGCCGTGGCGGTGAACGCCCTGGCCTGGGGCGCGTCCCAGCCGCTGATCGGCGCCTGGGCGGACCGTTTTGGGGTGGGCGTTATCCAGGCGGTGGGTGCGCTGATCTATGCTGGCGGCTTTCTGCTGCCGGCTTTGCTGCCCGGCACCTGGCCGGTGATGCTCGGCATCGGTCTGCTGACCGGCATTGGCGCGTCCTGCACCGCGTTCGGGGTGTCACTGGCGGGCGTCAGTCGGGCTTTCCCCGACGACCGGCGCGGCGCGGCCACCGGGCTTGCTGCCACCGGCGGGTCGATCGGCATGATGCTGTGCCCGCCGCTGGCCGCCGCGGCGATCGCGTTGGGCGGGGTGTCGCTCGGGTTTCTGATCCTGGCCGGGATGATGCTGCTGACCGTACCGCTGGGACGGCCGCTGGACCGGGCCGCGCTGGTCGCGCCTGAACGGCGCAATTCCGCCCGCGCCATCCGCGCCGCGCTGTCGGACCGTTCCTTCGTGCTGGTTTCGCTCGGGTTCTTCACCTGTGGCTTTCAGCTGATGTTCCTGTCGATCCACCTGCCGGGCTATCTGACGTTGTGCGGCATGCCGGCCGCGACCGGGGCCTGGGCGCTGACCATGGTCGGCGCGTCCAATATCGTCGGCAGCTATGCCTGCGGCCGTCTGGGCCAGCGACTGCCGCCGCATCTGGTGCTGGTCGGGTTGTATGTTCTGCGCGCGATTACCACGCTGGTGTTTTTTGCGCTGCCGAAATCCGATCTTTCCGTCGCCATCTTCGCCATCGTCATGGGCACCACCTGGATGGGCACGGTGCCGCTTACCAGCGGCGTGGTGACCAGCCTGTTCGGCGTACGCGACATCGGCGCTCTGTTCGGCGTGTGTTTTATCAGCCATCAGATCGGCGGCTTCCTAGGCACGATGATGGGCGGGCTGGTGTTCGCCTGGACCGGCACCTACGACATCGCGTTTATCATCACCGCACTTGCCGGTTTTGTCGCCGCGGCGTTCAACCTGCCGATCCGGTTAGGCCGGCCGGCGCTGGCCACCGCGTGATTGAAGTAGCGCGTTGACGAATTTTTACGCCTGGGCCTACGGTCAAATAGTCCTCGACTACGAATGAGATTTCCGATCCTGGATCTTTCCCGAAAGTTCCCCCAAGACAATGAGCAAATACGCGGTCTGTGACGTGCAGGAGCTGCCGGAAGGGAGCCATATCCTTCGCATGGTTGCCGACCGGGTGAGTGTCGGGATCTATCACCTCGACGGACGCATCGTTGCCTTTCGGAACTATTGCCCGCATGCGGGAGCGCCGGTTTGCGAAGGTCTTTTGGGCTCGGCAATTCTTTCAACGGACGGCTTCGAGCGTCACCTCGCGTATGAAGGTCGGATCCTGCGATGCCCATGGCATGCCTGGGAATTCCTGTTGCCGGAAGGTGTCACGCTGACAAACCCGCCCTACCGGTTGATGAGCCTCCCGACCGTTATCGAAGAGGGTAAAGTGATGGTGGAGTTGGACGCCGTAGCCGGCACGAACACACAGGACAACGCATGACCGGCGCCCCCACCAAGTCGGGCAAAGTATCGACCGAGCTGCATGGCCTCGCCCCTGTGACACTCGCGCAGAAATCGATCGACGCGGCAGCCGCAGGTCACGCACCTCCGGGAATGACGGTCATCGATGCTGCGGTTCACCCGCGGCCGCGGATCGGGGAATTGCAGCGCTACCTGCCGAAGGTCTGGCAGCATCGACGCCTGCCGAGCGGGGAGCGTTATTATTATCCGAACCCGGTTGGCGATTACGTGCGGGAATCTTATGGCGAGGGTGGGCCGCCAGGTTCGGATCCCGACCTGGTCTCACGGCATTTATTCGAGACGTGCGGGATTAGCCAGGCGATCCTGCTGCCGCTCACCCTGGGATTGCTGCCGGATATCGACCTGCTCGCGGCGATCTGTTCCGCTACCAACGATTGGCTGGCGGATACCTGGCTATCCCAGCATAATGCAGGGGGTCGCTATCGCGGCACCATCCGTGTGGCACCCGGCAACCCGCAAGCAGCGGTCGCCGAGATCGAGAAATGGGCCGGCAATCGGAGCTTCGTGCAGGTCGGCGTGCCGTTGCAATCGATGCAGCTCTACGGCAATCGCTGTTTTCTGCCGGTCTGGGAAGCCGCCGCCCACCATGGTCTGCCGGTCGTGATCCATGCCGATGCCGAAACCGGCGTCGAGCTCGCACCGACCACCGGCGGCTATCTGCGCCACTATTTGGGATTCGCCGCCTATCAGCCGCTGACCTTCATCAATCATTTGACCAGCATGATGGTCGGCGGTGTGCTGGACCGTTTGCCTTCGCTGCGTATCGTGTTCGCGGATGGCGGATATGACATGTTGGCCCCGCTGATCTGGCGGCTCGACAAGGATTACCGCCCGATGCGCGGGGACATGCCATGGATGACCCGGCTGCCGTCAGACTACATTGCGCAGCACGTCCGCTTCATCGCCCATCGCCTGGAAGGTCCGGAGGATCCGGCCATCCAGGAAGAATGGCTTGGCATTTCCAATGCCGGAAGCATTCTCATGTATGGCAGCAACTATCCGGGCTGGGACATGTTCCACCCGAATGCGGCCTTCGCCGAGGTGTCTACGGCGTTACGCAGGCGCATTTTGTCGGAAACGGCGGCCGAGTTGTATGGCGCCGCCGCGGTTCTCGGCCAAACTCTGGAGGTTTCGCGATGACGCAGCTTCTGTATCCCGACAAGGATCTGGTTGCCGTGCCCGACACGGTCGATGTGAAGATCGTGGATTGCGATATCCATGTGAATCCGCGGCATGGCATGGAGATCGCGGATCACATGCCTGAACCCTGGTTGAGCAAGGGCTATCGCGAACTGCTGTTCGCCGGCGGATTGCTCGGCACATCGGTGATATTCGCGCCGCCTAACGAAGGCCGCCGGATCGATAGCTTCACGCCCTCCGGCCCTCCGGGCTCGGATCCGCAGGTGACCGGTCGGCAGCTGTTTGACGAGTCGGAGGTGGACACCGCGATCATCATCCCGCTATCCGATAAATCGCTGGCCAATCCCGAGCATGAAGCGGCCATGGCGGCCGCGGTCAATAATTGGATCGCCAGTACCTGGATCGGCGCCTATAACGGCCACGGCCGTTACAAGAGCACGTTGCGCGTTTCGACCGACCCCGATCTGGCGGTGGCGGAAATAGAGCGCTTTGCCGGACATCCGCACATCGTTCAGGTTATGTTGAATCCCTATGCGGGCGCCCTGTTCGGGGAGGCCAAGTACTGGCCGGTGTATGAGGCGGCGATCCGCAACGGCCTGGCGGTTGCCTCGCATGTCACTTTGCAGCGGCCCGGGCCAGCCTTGATGACGGTCTACGGACCGCCCAATTACTTCCTGGAGAACCACGGGCAGTTCCCGTTGCTGTATGCCGCGCATCTGACCAGCATGTTGTGCGAGGGCGTGTTCGACCGCTTTCCCGAATTGCGATTCACCTTTGTTGAGGGTGGATTTAGCTGGGTGTTGCCGTATCTGTGGCGCATGGACCGTCATTGGAAGGAATTGCGCCGCGATGCGCCTGGGTTAAAGCGCCTGCCATCGGAATATATTCGTGAACATGTTTCGTTTACTCGCCAACCGGTCGAGGAGCCGCGTAACCCGCACCACCTTGCCCGGGTGATCGAATGGCTGGGCCCACAAATGCTGGAATTCTCCACCGACTACCCGCATTGGGACGGCGATTACAATCCGCGGATGAACTTCACCGGCGTGCCGGCGGCGATCCGGCGGGAGATCCTTGCCGGCAATGCTATTCGGAAATATCGCCTGAACCCGCAACGGCCCGCCCAGCATTGGAGCGAGTTTTAAGTGTCCGTCCGGAAGTTTTCGCGATGAAAATCGTCAGTATCGAGCGCGCTCCGCACGAGGCGGTGGGAGGAGCACTATTTCCCGCCGGTGCGGTGGCACGCCAGTCGCTGATCGCGGGCCACGATAGCGCTCAACTCAGCTTCACCTTGCTGAGCTTTGCAGTCGGGGCGGCGAACGCGTTCCACATCCATACCCATGATCAGGTCATTGTGGTGATGTCGGGCACCGCCATCGTGGCAACCGAGCATGAGCAGCGCGAAGTCACAGCCGGCGACGTGGTGCTGTTTCCGGCCGGGGAGAACCACTGGCACGCGGCATCTTCCCGCGATCCGGTCATGTTTATCAGCGTGACCCCGAAAGGCACGACCACGGAAGTTACCTGACCGGCGTTATCCGATTGGGATGCCGCCGGCTCAGCCGATGAAAGATTTCCGGTGCGCCTCGCGCATCACCGGCATGACTATGTCAAGATCGTCGATCACGCTGCCATGCGCCGGGGCGATAAACCGCGGCGGATATTGGCGCATCAGCGCCTCCAGCCGCGCCAGATAGGGCGTGATCTCGACATAGCGGCTCCAGAACAGCGACGACTGGGTCAGATAGGTCGCCAGGTCCAGCGCCGGGGGCTGATGCAGTTCGCTTGCCAACAGCGCGCACTCGCCGGCGCGATGCATGGGTTCGTCGGGGAATTCGGCGTTTTGCGGCAGATGGCCGTAGCCGAGCGCATCGACCGGAAACAGCACCTGCTGCTTGTGTTCGTAGCCCCAGACGGTATTCGGCAGATCCTCGATGATCGCGTCCAGGAAAGTGAACCGATAGCCGCCGCCCAGGGCAAGGGTTGTTTCATGCGGCACCGATCGCATCTGCCCGACGTGATCGGGGAAGTACAGATGGTAGTCGCGCAAATCTCCCATCGCCAGCGCGGCCGGGTATTTGTCCAGCAACTTGCCGAGATTGCCGGCATGCGGGATTTCCGGGTGCGAGGGGACCACGAAATCCAGCGGTCGCGTCCCCAGGATCCGGTCGAGGTCGCGGTCCAGCTCCGGCCACATTGCCGGCGGCGCGGTATCGTAGAGCAATGTCTGGTCGGCGCCGACGATCAGATAGGCGGAGGTGTGGAAATGCACCGGCTCGGAAAAAGCGGCGCTTTCCAGGCAGCCGCCAAGCCACCAGACGCCGTCGGCGATTTCGCGGGGAAGTTGGTGGCGTTCTCTCGTCATGCTGACAGCTCCTGCAATACGGTCCGCATCGCGTTCAGGTGCATTTCAACCATCTCGCGCCCTTCGATGACAAGGCCATGCCCGGGCGCGATCCGCTCGATCACCCGATCGCCGCGCATCTCGTCCAGGTTCTGCAGGATCGAGCTGGTTTTGGCACGCGCAAGCCAACCGAACTTCGCCAGCAGATGCGCCTTGACCATCGCCACGCCGGCCTGGCTGGGGGAGCCGGCACGGATCACGCGCGCAGCCTGGGGCGATGCCTGGATGCTGTGGCCAAAGGAGTCGGAGGTGAACAAGGTGCGGGTTGCCGCGTCATAGCCCCAGAACGTGGCCAGCAACCGGATGGTCGGACGCAGGATCTCGACCCCACGGTCCTCCCCGAGCGGCATCTGGTAGCCGGGCGGCATGCGTTCCATCTGGATACGGTTGCCCCGGCTGGCGGGGTCCATCAGCATCGAGGATTCGAACGCATCGAACGGGTTGGGTCCACCGCCGGCATAGAGCCGCTCGACCGGATAGCAGCTGGCGATCTCGCCGATATTTCCGGTGACGTCCGGCTCCGGCCGGGTCAAAAATATGGACAGCTTGCGCCCGGGTTCGGCCAGCATCGCCAGCTGTTCGCGGATGATCGTGCGATGGGCGTAGACGCCGGGATCGATCACCAGCACCGTGTCCCCTTCCAGCAGCACATAGGTGTTGATCGGCTGCCAGCCGCGGACATCCGGCGGCACCCAGCTGATCCGGCCATCCAGGACGACGCTGTCGCCGAGCAAATAGAGCTTGTCGGCAACGAGTTCGAGAGGGGGCGGGGTCGGCGACACCGCCGATTTGTCCGCGGCCTGCGCGAGAGCGGTCATGTTGCCTCCATGATAAGCGGTTATGCGCCGAGATGCTGATCGGCCAACGTCAAGGGTTCCGCCAGCGTCTCGACCGATCCCTGCCGAACGATGCGCCCCACACTCAAAGCATATGCCTTCGTCGTCAACGGGACCTCCCAGTCAACCGACCGTTCGCCGATCCTGACGGCGATCCCCCTGGCTGTCAGACGTAGAACTGGCTGTCACAGGTAGAACAGACGCATGTCGCAGTACAGGGCGGCAAGTTCGCCCTGTCGGGCGTTAGCAGCGCAACGTCCATTGCCCTGACGGGCACGTTGTGCGATTTGGAGATTATAGGTCGAACAAGGTCGTCCGCAAATCGGCCATCTGGGGAACGTAAGTGGCAGCATCTGGAAACACCCAATTTACCCGCCGTACGGTCCTGGCCGGGACAGCCGCGGCCCTGACCGGATTTCCCAGCATCGGTCGCGGGCAAAGCAAGGACCCGATCAAGATCGGCATGCCGACCGTGCTCTCCGGCCGCTTCACGGTCATCGGCAATACCATCCGCCCAGCTGCCCTGATGGCGATCGACGCCTTTAACCAGGCCGGCGGACTGAACGGGCGGCAGATCGAACTCATTGCGCGCGACGATAAGGCGCGCCCGGACGAGGCGGCGCGCGTGGTGCGCGAACTGATCAACAGCGACGGCTGCCAGATCATTCTGTCGGGCTCGACAACGGCGGGTACTTTCGCGATCCAGGAAGTCGTGCGGGAAACCGGGCATCTCTGCATCCACACCGTGTCGGAAACCTCGGTACTGACGGCCGACCCGAAGATCCGCGCACCCAACACGTTCCGCGCCGCCCGGCAGGTGGTCCATGACGCGATCGCCGGCGCCCAGTATGCGACTTCCCTTTCCAAGACGCGCGGCCTGAAGCGCTGGATGACCAACTCCCCCGACTTCGCCTATGGCCGCGACGCGACGGGCCAATTCATCGACGATCTCAAGAAGTTCGACCCCGAGGTGACGCTGGTGGGGGAGGCCTGGCCGAAATTCATGGCGCCCGATTACACCGAAAGCCTGACGCAGGTCCTCTCCCTGAAGCCAGACGCGGTGTTCACCGCGCATTCGGGCGGCGATATCGTCGCGTTCATGGATCAGGCGCGGCTCTACAACATCTTCGACAAAGTGCCGATGTTCACGCCGAACCTCGCGGACCTGACCACCCTCAAGGAAATCAAGAAACTGCCGCCGGACGTGCGGTCGGGCAGCCGCTATCTGGCGAGCTATCCCCCGACAGCGGCCAACCAGGCCTGGCACGATGCGTTCGTGAAGCGGACCGGTTTCGAGCCGAGCAACTGGGCGTGGCAGACCGCCGCGGGAACCGAGTTCCTGCTGGAAGCGATGCGCAAGACCGGCAGCGCCGATGGCCATGTGCTCGCCGAGGCGATGCGCGGCATGACGATCGACAGCCCGTTCGGCGTTGGCGGCAAGCTGACAATGCGCGCCGAGGACCAGACGATGATTAACTACGCGATCGGCTGGGGCGTGGTCGTGCCGGAACTGCCCTATTTCAAGGATGTTCAGGACGCCGACTGGAGCTCGATCCTGCGCTACGAGGCGGAATGGAAGAAAGCGAAGGGTTTTGTCTGAGGGGTAGCCGGGATGAATTTCGCTGCACTGCTCGGCTGCTTCGCGGAGCCTGCCTGCGTGGTGACGCAGGTCTCCGCCGGGCTGATCATCGGGATGCTGATCTTCCTGGTCGCCTCCGGCGTCACGCTGATCTTCGGCGTGCTCGGCGTGGTGAATTTCGCCCACGGGTCGTTCTACATGCTGGGCGCCTATCTGGCGCTGACCGCCTATTCGGTAACCGGAAGCTACGCGCTGGCGGTGCTGGCCGGCGGGGTCGGGGTCGGCTTGTTCGGCATCGTGTTCGAGCGATTTTTCATCAGCCGGGTGTATGGACGCGACGTGCTGCTGCAATTGCTGGTCTGCTACGCCTTCGTGCTGATCCTCGACGATCTGGTGAAAACCGTTTGGGGTGGGGATTTCCTGTCTATGGGCATGCCGGAAGCCTTCGCGCTGCCGCCGATCCAGCTGTGGGGCGGCTATGTCCCGCCCTTCTATGCGTTCCTGATGGTCTTCGCAGTGCTGATCGCGATCGGCGTTGGCGCGCTGCTCGGGCTGACGCGGTTCGGCAAGATCGTGCGCGCGGCGGCGGTGAACCGGCAGATGGTGGCGGTGTTGGGGATCAACACCTCGCTGGTCTATGCGCTGATCTTCGGGCTGGGCGCCTTGCTCGCGGGCGCGGCCGGCGCGCTGGCGGCGCCAGTTCGTTCCGCCACCCCCGGCATGGGGTTCGATATCCTGATCGAGAGCTTCATCGTCACCGTGATCGGCGGCATGGGTTCGATCGGCGGCGCGTTCATCGCGGCCGTGCTGATCGGGCTGATCCGAGCTTTTGGGACGATCGGCTTCCCGCTCGCCACCGAAGGCGTGACCTTCGCCATCATGGCCCTCGTGCTGCTGATCAAGCCCACGGGCCTGTTCGGCCGTGGGACCGCGTAGCATGACCGCTCGGCTGGAAATGCTGATCGCCGCCGTGCTGGCCGCCGCGGTGATCGCGATCGGGCTGTCGCTGGGCGATAAGGCGGTGATCGACGTGTTGATGCGCCTGTCGATCTTCGGGCTGCTCGCGCTCTCGTTGAATCTGCTGATCGGCTACACCGGCCTGGTCTCGTTCGGCCATGCGATGTTCTTCGGGCTTGGCGCCTACAGCTTTGGCCTGCTGATGCAGTCGAACGTCGTCTCGATCCCGCTCGCGGCACTGCTGACCCTGTTCGTCGCCTGCGTTTGGGGCGTGGTGGTTGGGGCGTTGTGCATCCGGCTGTCCGACATCTACTTCTCGTTCCTGACGCTGGCGTTCCAGATGTTGCTCTACTCCATCATCGTCGGTTGGGTGTCGATGACCGGGGGCGACCAGGGGCTGATGGGCGGCCTGCCGCGGCCGGAATTCCTCGGCATCAACCTCGCCGAACCCCGCCAGCTATTCGTGCTCACCGTGATCGTGTTCGCCATCTGCGTGCTGGCGATCCGCCAGATTGTGCAATCGCCGTACGGCTACGCCTTGCGGATGATCCGCGACAACGCCGAGCGCGCGCGGTTCCTCGGCATTCCGGTGCAACGCTACAAGCTCGCGGCCTTCGTGCTGGCGGGGGTGTTCGGGTCGATCGCGGGCATATTAATGAGCCTGTATGTCTCGGGCGCCTACCCGAATTTTGCCTTCTGGACCACGTCCGGCGATGCGATCTTTATGATCATGTTGGGCGGCATCACGGTATTCCTCGGGCCCCTGGTCGGCACCGCGGTTTTCCTGCTGTTGAATGACAACATCAACCGGATCACCGAACACCACGGGATGGTGATGGGGGCCATCCTGCTGGTCATCGTGCTTGGCCTGCGCCGCGGATTTCTCGACCTGCTGATGGATTGGTGGAACCGGCGCCGCGCCGCGCTGCGGGATGGCGCGGCTCGATGACTGCGCAACTGTCGATCGTCGGGCTTACCAAGCGCTTCGGCGGCGTTGTCGCCTCCGACGCCATCACGCTGGACTTCGCCGCTGGCTCGCTGACGGCGATCATCGGTCCGAACGGCGCCGGCAAGACCACGTTCTTCAACCTGATCAGCGGCGCCCTGCGCCCCGATGCCGGCGAAATCCTGCTCGACGGCGTTGATATCGCCGGGCACAACCAGTCCGAGATCGTCCGGCGCGGCATCGGCCGCGCCTTCCAGGTCGCCAGCATATTTCCGCAATTCACCGTCGAGGAAGCGCTGGCTGCGGCCGTTCTGTCGCATCGCGGCCAAACCGCCTCGATCTTCCGCCGCTTTCCGCTGCCCGGTGCCATGGCACGGGCGCGCGAGATCATGGCGCTGGTCGGGCTTGAGCGGGTGGCGCGGACGCCGTCGCGTTATCTGTCGCATGGCGACCAGAAGCTGCTGGATATCGCGCTCGCGCTCTCGCTGGAGCCGAAAATCCTGCTGCTGGATGAGCCGACCGCCGGGATGGGACCCGATGAGCGCTGGCAGATGATCGATCGGGTGCAGCGCCTGTGGTCCGAGGTCGGCATGACCCTGGTGTTTATCGAGCACGACATGGACATCGTTTTCAAGATCGCGCAGACGATCCGTGTGCTGCGCTACGGCAGTGTGCTGGCCGAGGGCACGCCGGATGAAATCCGCAGCAACCCGGCCGTGATCGAAGCGTATCTGGGAACCAGCCTGGAGGCGCACCCATGAGCGTTCAGTTAAGTCTTGAAGGCATCGACGTGTTTTATGGCGCGAGCCAAATCCTGTTCGGTGTCGATTTGAGTATCGAGCGTGGCACGACCGTGGCGCTGCTCGGCCGTAACGGCGCTGGCAAAAGCACGACGTTCAAGGCGATCGCCGGCGTTGCGCCGCCGCGGGCCGGACGCATTGTGCTGAACGGACAGCAGATTGCCGGCCATGCCCCCTACCGCATCGCCCGGCGCGGCATCGGCTATGTACCGGAAGACCGGCAGGTTTTTCCGGAGCACTCTGTCGATGACAATCTCAGCATCGCCATCAAGCCGGCCACAGATGGCACCATACATTGGACGCTGGAGCGCATCTTCCGGGTGTTCCCGACACTGCAGGCCATGCGTGGGCGCATGGCGGGTCGGCTGTCGGGCGGCGAACAGCAGATGCTCACCATCGCGCGAACGCTGATGGGAAACCCGGAAATCATCCTGCTCGACGAACCCTCCGAGGGACTTGCCCCGATCATCGTAGCGCAGATCGCCCGGCTGATCGGGGAGTTGCGGGAGGAGGGCGTGACGATATTGCTGGCCGAGCAGAACATGCATTTTTGCATAGCCGTCGCAACCAGCGTCGCCATCATCGACAAGGGTCATATCGTCTACCGCGGAACCGTCGCCGAGCTGAAGCAGAACGACGATATCAAGCAACGATATCTGGCGGTGTGAGCCGGTAGATCATGCTTTGGGGTCGTCGTGCTTGGCGAACTCCTCCAGCATTATTGGCACGCCCATGGTGATCGTGTGCACGCCCAATACGCTGGCCAGGGCCAGAACCTCGACGATCTCCGCCGGGGTCGCGCCGTGGCGCAGCGCGTTCTCCATGTGGATGCGGGTGCCTGCCTCGTGCAGATGCGTCGTCGCGGCGTCGATCGCGACATAGATAAGTTCCCGCACCTTCGGCTCCAGCGTGCCGTGCTTCCAGGGAACCGACGACATTTCCACGTAGGCCTCGAAATAATCGGGCGAAAAGCGCAGCATATACTCTGGCAGTTCGGCCCAAAATCCGCGCGCGGCGATCCAGTCGGCCTTCATCTTTTCCTGCCGCGGCGTCAGCCCGCCGCTTTCGATCTCGCTGCTCCGGCCGAGCTTTCGCATCACCTCCACCAGAGCGGGCAGGCCCAGCGTCATGGTATGGACGCCCAGCACGGAAGTGAGCTGCAATACTTCCATGATTTCCGCCTGGGTGGCGCCGTGACGGATGGCGTTTTGCATGTGAACGCGCGTGCCCTGCTCGTGCAGATGCGTCGTGGATGTGTCGATCGCGATGTAGATGAACTCGCGCACCTTAGGTTCCAGGGTGCCGGTCTTCCAGGGCACCGAGGATAGTTTCATATAGGCTTCAAAATATTCCGGCGCGATCTCCAGCACCTGATCCCATAGCTTCGCCCAATAACCGCGATTGGCGGTGAATTCGTCCTTCAGGCGCTGTCGGCGCGAATCCAGGGCGATCATGGCGTCCTCCGTTTTTTGGTTGTCAGATTGTTCCTGGCGTCTTCATCCACGGGCAAAAGCATGGGCCGTTCGATGCTGCCCCGTATTTCCGGGCGGCGCCTTCGCAAGTGCCGCCCGGCCTACATTCAACTTCGGCTTGGCAATTCCACGATCCCGGTGCCCAGCACCGAGAGTTCGCCGTCCTGATTTTGCGCGGACTGCTCGATCTCAACCAGATGGCGTCCCTCTTCCTCGAATTTCCGCACCACATTGCCGTCGATGAAAAGCAGGTCGCCCTCGGGATTGTGCCGACGGATCTTGCAGGTGGCCCGGCGCAGGAAACCGTCATCGCCCATCCAGTTGGTCAAATGATGCGTCAGCCAGGAGCAGCGCTCCGGGCCATAGTCGTAGGCACCGGGTGCCCCGACCATCAGCGCAAACTCGGGCTCCCAGTGCACGCGCTCGGGACAATCTGGAATGCCGAACCGGTTCTTGATGCCCAGGCCCGGATGGTTGTGGGTCTGGCGCCAGGCCAGCTTGTTGGCGCGGATGTACAGCCCGCCCCAGCCCTGGGCATAGGCGATGAAGCCGGTGACGGTCATCGGTCCCTTGGCCATGGTCGGCAGTTTGTCGCCGACGGCCACGTCCTCCCAATGGCGCGGCGTCGCGCCGCGGATCTGCTCGGCGGCGTACAGCTCGTAGACGCGGGCCAGCTCCTCGTCGGTATAGACGTGCGGGGGGCGGGCGCGGACCTCGTTGTATTTGGTGCCTTGCTCGCGCGCCTGATCTCGGTCGGTGCGAAAGCACCAGCTATCGGCTTCGGCGACCAGCTCGCCATCGGGGTTGAAGAAATTGACGTGGTAGATCTGCTGGATCGCCCGCCCGGCAAATTTCGTGTCGTGCTCGATCAGATCCTTCAGCCAGGCTTCCGTCGTGATCGCCTGGTTGCGCAGCACGGGTTTGTGCCAGGTCCAGTCAGCACCCGCCCACATCGCGTGCACGCCTGGGATGCCGCCGACATAGCCGGAGATGATGCGGCTGGTCGTGAACAGAAAGCTCGGCAGCGCGACGATGCCGCCATAGCGGGTGTTCGCGGCATAATCCGGGTCGCACCACAGGGGATTGTCGTCGCCGATCCCGTGCGCGTAGTGGCGGATGTTGTCGCGTGTCGCTTCATGGCACCAGGGCTCGGCGGTGTTCTCGATCCGCACGTTCAGGCGGGCGCGCAGGCCGTCCAGCGCGGTTTCGGTGATCTTGGGAAAATGCCGGGTCGGTTCCGCGCTCATGCTGGCTCCGTTTGCTTTGGAAGGTTCGCGATCGCCGCGGCTTGCTGGTCGCGCAGGACCTTGCGGTTGATCTTGCCCGCCGGGGTGCGCGGCAAATCCGCGACAAAGGCGATTTGGCGGGGGAATTCGTGCTGGCTCAGCCGGGTGCGCACGAAATCCTGGATGTCCTTGACCAGGGTTTCGTCGCCGGGATGGCCGGGGACGAGCACCACGAAGGCCTTCACCACCTGCCCGCGCAGCGCATCGGGCACGCCGATCGCCGCGGAGGCGGACACGGCGGGATGCTTCTGCAGCATGTCCTCGATTTCGACCGCGCTCATTGTCCAACCGGCCGAGATGATGACGTCGTCGGCCCGGCCGGCATGGTAGAAATACCCGTCCGCATCCACCCGGCCGCGGTCCTTGGTCGGGAACCAGGCGCCGTGGCGGCGGACCTTGATCTCGCCGAGTTCGTCGGGTGCGCAACTGGAACCATCGGGCCGTTGCACCTCGACCTCCACGCCAGGAACCGGGCGGCCGAGCGATCCCGGCCTGACCTCGAAATCCTCGGCGCCGGGGTAGTTGGCCAGGATCACGCCGATTTCGGTCGTGCCGTACATGCTGCATAGCGAGGTGGCGAATGCCTGCTCGGTGAATATCTGCGTCTCGGCGTCGATCGGCTCCCCGGTGAACGAGAGCTTGCGGAACGCCAGGCGGTACTCCCCCACGCGGCCGGAGCTGCGCATCATCCGGTAATGGGTGGCGGCGGCCGACAGGTTGGTGGTGGCGTAATCCTGCAACGCCAGCAGCAGGCGTTCGGCGCTGAACCTGCCGGCATAGGCGCCGGTTTCGATCCCCAGCGCCAGCGGGGCCAGCGTGCCGTGCCACAGACCGTGGCCCCAGGCGGGCGATGACGGGCAGAAGAACCGGTCTCCGGGCCGCAGCCCGGTGCCGTAGAGCGCTGCATTCATCACCACCACCAGCGCGCGATGCGTGTGCTTGATCGCGGCCGGCATCTCCCGGGTCGTACCCGAGGTATATTGGAAGATCGCCATATCGGCGGCGGAGGTTCGGGCTTCGTAGCGGTCCGGGTAGCCCGACAGGCCCGCAACGAAGGCCTCATCGGCGACCACAACCCGCACGCCGTCCAGATCCGCCAAAGCCTTCGCCTGCTCGGGCGTGGTCAGCAGCAGGCGGGGGGCGCAGTCGCGGGTGCGCAGCCGGACACCGTCGGCACCGAACAGGGTGAACAGCGGCACCGCCACCGCGCCCCGCTTCAGGGTGCCGAACAGCGCGGTGTAGAAGGCCAGCGAGGGCTCCAGCATGATGGCGACGCGATCGCCCGGCAGCACGCCTTCGGCTTCCAGCCAATGCGCGAACCGCGCGGACGTGCTCGCCAGCTCGGCGAAGCGGATCGTCTCGTCGGTTCCCTCGGCGTGCGCGACGCGCAGCGCAACCCGGTCTTGATCCGTGTGACGATCGACGCATTCCCAGCCGATGTTCAGCCGCTCCGGGCTGCCATCGAACAGCTCCCACAGCCGCGCCGTGGAGAACAGGCGCTGGCCGTCGGCATACGTCGTGTGGTCCGTCAGTTTGGACATGATCCGGACCTTCTCTCCCATTGCCGGAAGATTAGGTGCGGCGGAAAAATTCCTGTCAATGTGAGTGCGCAGCGATGCGGTTTCGCCGCCGCGCGACCCCCGCCCGCGCAGGCTGCGCCGGCTTTGCAAGATCCCATCTTGCGCCATACTTGCCAGCGGCTAATCTCGGCCCGGCCAAAAACATAAGAACGGGAAATGTCATGTCACTGAGCCGGCGCGCCATAATCGGTGCCTCCACCGCGACCGCCCTCGTCCCGTTGCGCCGTGGCCGCGCGCAAACCACCCCCAACGCCCCGGTCCGGATTGGCATGCTGACCGACATGTCCGGCCCGTATCGCGATGTCACCGGACCGGTCGGGGTCGCCTGCGCCCGCCAGGCAATCAGCGAGTTTGCCAAAACCCATCCCGGCATCGCGGTGGAGATGCTGGTCGCCGACCATCAGAACAAGCCCGACATCGCGATCGGCCTGGTGCGCGAGTGGTTCGACCGGGCCGGCGTCGATATGATCCTCGGTGTCGACAGCTCCGCCGTGGCGCTCGCCTGCAACACAGTGGTGGTGGAACAGGACAAGGTCCATCTGAACACCGGGGCGGGCACATCCGCGCTGACCGGCAAGGCGTGCAACGCCAACACGGTCCATTGGACGCAGGATACCTGGAACATCCCCCATTCCACCGCGACCGCCGTGGTCAAGGGCGGCGGCGATAGCTGGTTTTTCATCACCGCCGACTACACGTTCGGTCATGCCGCGCAGGATGACACGACAAAATTCGTTGAGGCCGCTGGCGGCAAGGTGATCGGCTCGGCGGTATTTCCGTTCCCCGAAACGCATGATTTCTCGGCCTTTCTGCTGAAAGCGCAGACGAGCGGGGCGAAGGTGCTTGGCTTCGCCGCCGCCGGTTCGAACTTCATCAACTGCGTCAAGCAGGCGCGCGAGTTCGGCGTCGATCGCACGATGACGCTGGCGGCTCTGGCGTGCTTCATCACCGATGTGCTGGCGATGGGATTGCCGGTCGCGCAGGGCCTGATGCTGACTGAAAACTTCTACTGGGACTTCAACGACCGCACGCGCGCGTTCACCCAGCGGATGCGGCCGACATTGGCCGCGGACGTGTTCCCGAACATGGATCAGGCGGGCAGCTATGCGGCGCTAACGCATTATCTGAAAATCGTCGCACAGCTCGGCGTCGCGGGCGCCAAGGCGTCGGGCCGGGAAACGGTGGCGGCGATGAAGCGGATGCCAACCGACGATGACTGTTTCGGACCCGGCCTGATCCGCGAGGACGGGCGCAAGATCCATCCTGCCTACCTGTTCCGCGCGAAGAAACCCGAAGAGAGCCGCTATCCCGGTGACGTCTACCTGTATTTGGCGACGACCCCTGCCGAAGCGGCGTTCCGTCCGATGTCGGAAGGCGGCTGCCCGCTGATCCACGTCTGATATCACTTGAGCCAGCCGGCTCTGAGCCGCACCACGGACAGCCGCGTTGGGTTGCGATCGGTCGGGTAGAGGATCCGACAAGTTGAGATCGCGTTTTTCAATCTAACGCGCAACCAAGAAGCCACCGTGAAGCGGATGCCGTCCGCCGGCGAGGAGACCTTCCAACGCCTGACGAAAAATCAGCGGTCAAACCAAGGGAGCGTTCAGAAATGCCAAAAGTCCTCAGCGAGAGCGCCATCGCACAATACAACCGCGATGGAGTCTATTTCCCTGTCCCCGCCCTGTCATCCCAGGAAGCTGGGTTCTACCGGGGTTGTCTGGAAGCGTTCGAGCAATCACAAGGCGGCCCGTTACGCGGGCCGATGATGTTCAAGACCCATCTGCTGTTCACCTGGGTGGATCGGATGATGCGAACGCCGGCGATCCTCGATGCGGTGGAGGATATCCTCGGACCCAACCTGCTGGCCTGGAACACCCATTGGTTTGTCAAGGAACCGGGCGATGGGCGCTTCGTCGGCTGGCACCAGGATACGACCTACTGGCACCTGGAGCCGGATAATGCGATCTCTGTGTGGATTGCGCTGTCTGACGCAACCAAAGTCAGCGGCGCGATGCGGATGGTGAAGGGCACCCATATGCGCGAGGTCGTCGCGCATAACGACACGCGCAAGCCAGGTGCGATGCTCACCCGAGGACAGGAAATCGCGGTCGAGGTTGATGAAGCCTCGGCGATCGATGTGGAGCTGAAGGCCGGGCAAATGTCCTTGCACCACCACAAGATTTTTCATGCCTCCCCGGCAAACCAGGCGCAGGATCGGCGCATCGGCCTGGCAATCCGCTACATTCCAACCCATGTGCGACAGGTGGCGGTGACGGGCGATAGCGCCGCACTCGTGCGCGGCGTGGACGATTATGGCCATTTCCTGGTTGAGCCACGACCGGAACGCGATATGGACCCCGTCCTCGTCGCCATGCAGGCCGAAGCGGCGCAGCGTCAGGCTCAGATCCTTTATTCTGGAACGGGGCAGCCGACGTTTCGCCCGGACCTTTGATCCGCCCCGGCCGGCAAAGGCTGTTGGTTCGCCACGCTGGAAATGCCGCGGCCGACGGAGCCGCCGCTCCAATCGGGGCCAATGACCGAAAGGATTTTGCATGCCCGTCATCGAAACCGCCCTCACTCGTTTGCTTGGCATCGAGCATCCGATCCTGCTTGCGCCGATGGGGTCCGCCGCCGGCGGCAAGCTTGCTGCCGCCGTCACCAATGCCGGCGGGCTTGGTCTGATTGGCTCGGGCTATGCCAACGCCGATGCCATCCGCAAGGAGTTGATCGAGGCTGGCAACACGCGCGTGGGCATTGGCTTCATCCTCTGGGCATTGGAGCGCAATCCATCCGCGCTCGATGTGGCGCTGGATGCCAAGCCCGCAGCCGTGATGCTGTCATTCGGCGATCCCAGACCCTTCACCGGCCGGATCAGAGAGGCCGGCTGCAAAATCATTTGTCAGGTGCAGACCCTGTCGCAAGCCCGGGAGGCCGCCGCCGCGGGCGCGGATATCATCATCGCCCAGGGGCGGGATGCCGGTGGCCATTCAGGAACGACGCGCGGCACCATGGGCCTGGTTCCCGCGGTGGTCGATGCTGTTGGCCCAATCCCCGTGGTTGCCGCTGGCGGGATTGCCGATGGGCGGGGTCTGGCCGCAGCGCTCGCATTGGGCGCGGCCGGTGTTTCGATGGGCACCCGCTTCACCGCCTCCCAGGAGTCGCTGTGGGATCAGGCGATGAAGGCCGCGACCTTGGCAGCCGGCGGCGATCAGACCGAACAGACCCGGGTATTCGATGTCGTGCGGGGCGCGCCCTGGCCGGCGATCTATCCCGGCCGCGCGCTGCGAAATGCGTTCTCGGCCCGTTGGCACGGCCACGAGCAGGCGTTGGCGGCCGATCAACAGGGCCAGGAAACCGCCTATCTCGCAACGGCTACGGATGATTTCGCCACGCGCGTTGTCTGGGCCGGCGAGGGCGTGGATCTGATCGACGACATTCCGACCGCGTCCCAGATCATCGAGCGCATCGTGGCGCAAGCCGCGGCGACCCTGATGCTGGGATCCCGGCTGGTCCAACAGGATCGCGTTGCGCGACGCTGACCTTCAGGTCCGGCCGGATGGCGCAAACGGGCCAAACCCGGGATCGGCAATCGCAGTCGGGGCGGCCGGGGTAAACCCGGCCGCCTCCCGTCAAGCCGGCATCACGGACCGGCGCGGCAGCACGAGATTGGCCAGCGTTGCCACGACGATGTTCAGTACGACCGCAATCAGGCCGACATAGACGATGTAGTTGGTGCCGCCGATTGACAGCGTATGCAGCGGCTTCAGCCCGTCGGTGTAGGACATATAGCTGCCGCCGATGAAGCCGGCCGCCCAGCCCAGCAGCAGCGCCGGCGCCCGGAACCAGCTGAAATACAGCCCGAACACCACGGCGGGGAAGGTCTGCAGTATCCACAGGCCACCGAGCAATTGCAGGTCGAGCGCGTACTGCACCGGGGCGAACAGGATGAACAGCAGCGCCCCTACCTTGACCACCAGACTGCTCAGCTTGGCGACCTTGGCCTCGCCGGCCGGGGTAACGGCCGGGTCGACATACGCTTTCCATACGTTGCGGGTGAACAAATTGGCCGCGCCGATGGACATCACCGCCGCCGGCACCAGCGCGCCGATGGCGATGGCGGCGAAAGCGAAACCGGCGAACCAGGACGAGAACAGCGTCTTGAACAAAGCGGGGACCACCTCGTTCGGCGTCGCGACCTTGATCCCCGCAGCGTGGCCCATGTAGCCCAGCAGCGCGATCAGCCCCAGCAGCAGCGTATAGGCCGGCAGAAGAACCGCGTTCTTGCGGATGGTGTTGGCCGAGCCGGCGGCGAAGATGCCGGTCAGCGTGTGCGGATACATGAACGCCGCCAGCGCCGAACCCAGCGCCAGGGTCGCATAAGGCAGTAT
>JAYTXR010000052.1:0-14937 GCA_043742865.1 Acetobacteraceae bacterium | reverse complement strand
CCAATCTGACCGGCACGATCACCTTGTTCGACGCCGTGCGTGCCCTGCCCAATGCGCGCGACATTCCGGTGGTCTATGCCTCCTCGGCCGCGGTATATGGCGATTGCGCCATTTTGCCGATTACCGAGGATCTGCCGAAGACACCGCTTTCCGCCTATGGCGCCGACAAATATGGCTGCGAGCTGCACGCCCGCGTGGCGACCCATGCGTTCGCCATCCCGACCGTCGGATTGCGCTTCTTCAATGTCTACGGTCCGCGTCAGGACCCGAAATCGCCGTATTCCGGGGTGATCTCGATCTTCTGCGACCGGCTGCGCCGGGGCGAGGCGGTGCAGGTATTCGGCGATGGACGGCAAAGCCGGGATTTCGTTTTCGTGACCGATGTCGTGGCGGCGCTGATGGCCGCCATGACCCATCGTCCGGCCGGCGCGCCGGTGTTCAATGTTTGCACCGGGCACGCGACGACGGTGCTGGACCTTGCGCAGACGATTGCCGGATTTTGCGCCAGCCCGCCGGTGATCCGGCACTGCCCGGCGCGGGCGGGGGAGATCCGTCATTCCATCGGATCCGCGACGGCCGCGCGCGCCGCTTTGTCGCTTATTCCGCCGGTATCGCTGCGCGACGGCCTGGCGCAAGTGCTGTCCTGGCTTGAAACCTAAACTCGGTCGCCTGGCGCTATCGGGCGACGATCGCCCAAATCGTGGCCCAGAGACAGATAGAAATGAGCATTATCAGAGACATAGCCCGTCCCGGCGGGAGTGAATTTCTGTTCATTTGTGCCCTACTTTTTTACGGACCAGCAACCCTCTCACGACAATATTAATAAAAAATTGATTTGTCGATTCGAGTCGATCTTTTTTTGGTCACAATCGGGCGATTTCGGACGCGCAAGAACCAAGGAACCAGGCTGGAACCCAATCGGCGCCTGAAATTATCGCGCCAGACTAATTTCCGGCGTAGAGCGTGCCGTAAGTGGCGAACATCGCCTCCTGATCAAATTCCTGCTTTGCCTTGGCCCGGTTGGCGGCGCCGATGCGCGCGCGTAAATCCGGGTCGGTCAGCAATGCCAGCAGCGCGCCGGCCAGCGCTTGCGGGTCCTTGGCGACGATGTATCCGGCGTTCTCCGGCGCCACCATGGCGGCGATATCGCCAACATCGGTGCCCGCCACGGCAAGTCCCGCGGCCATCGCTTCCAGCACCGAGAGTGGCATCTGCTCGGTGTCCGAGGAGATCGCGAACAGGGCGAAATTTCCGTAGGCAAGTTGGGTTTCGCTCATGTGGCCGGTGAAATGGAGTTTTTCGGCAACCCCCAGATTTTGCGCGGTGGCCTCCAGCGCCGGCCGCTCGGCGCCATCCCCGACAATTACCAGCCGCGCCGGCAAGACCCGCAACACCTCGGCGAAGGCGTGCAGCAGGCGGGTCAGGTTCTTCTCCGCCCGCAGCGCCGCCACGGTGCCGATCATTGGTCCTTCGCCCATCCCTGGGTCGCCGGGCCAGTCGGTTTGGCCGGCGGGGGCAGCGAACCGGGCCAGATCGACCCCGTTCGGCACGTAGCGGATGCGGCTTGCCGGCAGGCGCCAGATCTCGGTGGCGATGCGTTGCAACTGGCGCGACGGCACCACGACGCAGCTGCGCCGAAGCACCAGTCGGCGGGTCCATACCCGGCGGGGGATCTGCGTGGACCGCTCCTCCGGGCCAAAGCCATCCTCCATATGGACGTGCCGGACGATCCGCGGCACATTGGCCATGGCCCATTCGACCGTGCCCCAGTTGCTGGTCACCAGCAAATCCGGCCGGCTATGGCGCAGGAAGCGGCGGAAACGGATTACGTTGCCCAATGTGTCGCCCTTGCGGACAGCCAGCTCCGGCCAGGCGATGTCGATGCCGGCATCGATCCGTTCACGGCAGGCATAGTTGCCGTCCATCGCCAGTATCTGGTGACGAAAACGCCCGGCAAAGCGGTTGATCAGCGCGGCCGTGCGAACCTGCGGTCCGCCGACCGAGAACGTCGAGAACACATGCAATATCAGCGGCGGCGGCGCCGCTTTATCGGCCATCGGTCAGGCCGCGTGCACCTGGATGGCGCGGCGCAGGAATTCGTCCCGATCCGCCATCGGCTGCCAACTCAGATCGCGTTTCGCCGCACTGCAATCGAAGCTGGCGCGCATCCCGCGCGACAGGAAATCGCGCCGGGCGGGGATTGGCACGGACCGGCCGGTGGCGCGCTTGACGCCCCATTTCGCCAAATCCTCGGCCCATAGCCAGGTCGGCGACTGGGCGTGGTAGTGCAGGGGGCGTTCCAGCGCCTGTCCCAGCGCGCCGATATACTCGCGCCCGGTCAGGCGCACGTCGCCGACCAGATTATAGGTATGGCCCTCGATGCCGGGGGCATCGAGCGCCAGCAGGATGGCGCGCGCGACGTCCTCCACCAGCACGAATGGCAGCTTGTTGCGCCCGTCATTCCAGCCGATGCAATGCTGATCGGTGTTGTAAAAACCGAGACCGGAATGGAACGGCGAGCCGCCGCCGCCCACCACCACGCCAGGGCGCAGAATGCAGACCGGCAAATGCTCGCGCGCGGCCATATCCAGCAGCATCCTGTCGCAGATCGCCTTGGCGCGGGCGTAATCGGCGCGGCTTTCCGATTGCGGATCGGGCGGGGTGGCATCCGTGACCGGGCCCGGCTGCGGACCGAGATACAGCGAGGCGATCGAGCCGACATGGATCAGCCGGCGCACCCCGCGCGCCAGGCAGACCCGCGCGACCGTTTCGGCGCCGCCGACCATTGCCGCGCGGATCGCCGCGAAATCCGCCCCGCCGCCGCCATGCGCCAGATTGACCACGGCTGGCGCGTCGCCGATCGCGGCCTCCACCGCGCCGGCATCGCGGATGCTGCCGCGGTGAACGCAGACCAGCGGATCGGCGAAGATGGCCGGCAGATTGGCGGTGCCGCGGGCCAGGACGGACACGCGCCGCCCGGCTTGCACCAGCTGGGTCACGACCTGGGTTCCGATGAAACCGGTGCCGCCGAGCACGGCCACGTCGTAGCCGCCTTCCCGCGGCTTCGCCGGCGCCGGGGGCGATAACGCCGCGGCTTCCGGCTGGAAGACCTGGTCGCGCAGCGCCTCACAGGTTTTTACCAGCCGGGCGCCGAAGTCAATATCGGTCTCCGGCGCCACCCCGGCATCCAGCGCCGCATGAAATTCGCGCAGACTGCCCTGCATGCTCAGGAAGAACGCATCCGAGCGCGGCTTCAGCTTCAGCGTCGACAGGGCGTAGTGTAAAATGTTGTGCCCGCTTTCGCGCATCATCGCGCCGGCAATGCGGGTGCCGGACACCAGGCCATCGACCGCCTCCATCCAGCGGGTGCGCCGGTAGGTGAAGAAGCGGTTGGCCAGTATGTCGGCCACCGCCACGCCGTCATCGCAGATCACGGTGATTTGCCAGAACGGGAATTCCTGCCCGACCGCGAAGCGCATCTGGGCCGGCAAATGCTCGCAATCGAGCGACAGATCGAGGCTGGAATGGAAGTTCTTGCCCGGCGCGATCTCGATCGGCGGGCCGGCCAGGGCGCTTGTGTTTCGGATCGGCCCGGCCAGGGCGGCGATTTGCGACAGCGGGTGCACCGCCTGCTCCAGCAGGATGTTGACCGGCTGGCGGAACATCCAATGGCCGAACTGGCGCGCGGCAAGCTGGCGCAGGGGCACATTGTAGATGCAGCTGACGAAGTTCGGCTTGCCGAGGCCGCGCGCGCGCACCAGTTGGCGCAACGCCATGAAAGCGGGATGATAGACAAAATTCTGATTGACTCCGATCGGCGTGCCGGATTGCAGCCCGGCGGCGATCAGGGTGTCGCATTCCGCCGAGCTGGCAGCGGCCGGCTTTTCCAGCAGCACCGGCTTGCCGGCGGCGATCAGCTCCAGCGCCACAGGCGCATGCAGGTCGGGCGGTACCAGGATATGGGCGCAGTCGAACGCATCGGCCGCCAGCGCCTCGCGCACCGAGGCATACACCGCCCCGATATTATAGGCGCGCGCCAGCGCCTCGGCGGCGGCGGCGTTGGGGTCGATGATCGCGGTCGTGCGGACCCCCGGGATCGCCAGCAGCGCCTCGATATGCACGCGCGAGATGAACCCCGCGCCCACCAGACCAATTCTCCGCACTGGCAAACTTTTCGTTGGCAAACTCATCGTGGGCAAACTCATCGTTGGCAATTTTTGGGCTGAACGAAGCCGATCGGCGGTCGCGCCAGGATGGGTTTCGTCAGGATTTCGGAACCGCCGAGCTGGCCAAGCTGATCCGGGCAAGCTGCGCCGGCAGCGATGGCTGGTTGCGAAAGAAGGTCTCGATCGCCAGATGCGCCTGCTGGCGGTAGGCCGGCACCGCATTGCGCCAATCGCCGGCCGGGGTGACGGTCACCAGCACCGGTGCTGCGCCACCGCCGGTCACGCTGCGGAGCGCCTGCTGGATGCGGGTGGCCAGACCGATCTGCGTCGGCTTGCCGTCGATCCACAGCGAGGAGACCTCGACGCTGGCGGTGTCTTCCATCTCGGTCAGGCGCCACACCCGCGGCCCCTCGCCCGGCAACGACAGCCAGCTGGTCATGGTCTCGCCGGCGCCGAGATCTTCGGATCTGCGCCGCTGTGCTTCCAGCAACTGCCCGGCGCCGGTCCGGGGCGGGAAAATCTCCATCCGCACCGCGACCGTATAGCCCTCGCAACGGAAAAACTGCGTGGTGGCGTTGGCCCCGCCGGTCAGCGCGGCTGGCCCTCCGCTGGCCAGAACGCAGCCGGGATCGGGGGTCAGCGCAGCCAAAGCGCCAATTGCAGCGGGCTCGCCGGCCCGGTCGATCTGGCCGATGACGGCCGGGCCGCTGGCCGCCAGAACCGCCAGCAGAACAGCGGAACCGACCGACGCCAGGGCAGCGCCGGGCCGCGGCGGCGGCGCGGGGGCGGCAATCGGCCCGGACGGGCCGATATCCTCGCGGAACGGCAGGCCCAAAACCACCAGCAGCAGGATCACGAACGAGAAGAAGATCCAGCCATAGATCAGATGATCGGCGCCGGCCGCCTCCGCGCTGCCCAGATAGCGACCCAGCACGACAATGCCGAGCGCGCGGAAACCGTTGGCGATGATCGGGGTGACGATGGAGACCCCGATGAACATCGCCCGCCGCCGCGGGCTGCGATACATTACCAGCGCGTACAGCACGCCGAAGGCGATCGAGGCAATCAGAAAGCGCAGCCCGGCGCAGGCTTCCGCGACCAGGAACGTGCCCTGAGCGATTTCGATGATGTAGCCGTCCGAATAGTACGGGATGCCCAGGATATCCAGCCCGCCCAAGGTGAACGAGGTGGTGAAATCCTGCAGCGTCGTGGTCAGGAAGGCGCCGAACGGCACCAGAAAGAACAGATACAGCAGCGGGCCGGACAGCGCGCGGTACATCCGCCAGCCCAGCACCGACAGGCAAAGCACCTGAACCAGGGCCAGCAGCATCAGCTGCCGACCCTCCATGATGCCCAGGCGTTCGGCCACCAGCCAGACGGCGATGCAGGGCAGGCCCAACAGCACGAAGCGCAACTCCGGCACGATCGGCACGCCGATCAGGCTGAAGCGGCGATCCCAGATCAGCCAGAGGACGATCGGGATGATCAGGATGCAGTGGTTATAGGCAGTCGAGTCGTTCCAGGTCTTGACCGCCGCCACGACCTCCGTGTGAAACAATACCCCCAGCAGCAGCAATCCCACCGCCAGCGCCGGCAGGACCACGCGAAACGGGCTCCAATCCCAGGTGGGCAACGGGGCGGCCCCGGCCGGAAGCGTCGCCGGCGTGCTCATGGCCGCCGGTCCGGAATCGCATCTGTCATCGCCTGTCCCTTGCGCATCAGCCAATCCCGCGGACGATATGCGGTCCGATCACATTGGCCACCGGCACCGGCAGCCGTTTCCATGCCTCGATGAACAGCCGGTATTTCGGGTTCATCGGATTATGCTCCGGAATAGCCGCTCCCGGCGCCAGCTTGAAGCGATAATGCAGCGGTGCTGGCTCGAAGCCCCAATTATGCTTGAACGCGAACGCGCCGGTGCCGAGTTTGCTGCGGCCGAAATCGAACATCCGGCAGCCGCGTTCGGCGCCGCGGCGCATCACCTCCCAATACATGAAGTCGTTCGCCGCCAGCGCCCGCGCGCCTCGCGTGCCGCCGCCATAATACGGCAGCACCTCGTCGCGGAAATAGAAATTCATCACCGATGCGAGCGCAATGCCGTCAGGGTCGAGGATGGTGACGACATCCAGGCAGTCCTTGAACACTTCCGCCAGGATGCGAAAATAATTGCGGGCGAATACCGGGGTGCCCAGATTGCGCACGCTTTCGGCATAGATCCGGTGCAGTCCGTCGACATCGCGGTCAGATACCGAAATCAGGCCGTTCTGGATGCCCTTGCGCACCATGGCCCGCTGCTTGCGCGGGATGGCTTTCAAATTCGCCTCCGGATCGGCCCCGATCGCGCGGCGGAAGGTGACATACAGATCCGGTCGGGTCAGCCACTCGCTGTCGACGGGTTCGCGGTAGCGCATCTCCACCGCCGCGGCGCCGGTCTGTCGCATCAGCGCGCTGGCATGCCCCTCCAGCGCCAGGCGGGTGGGCGCATCCACCGCGAGCACGCCGCCATAGACGCAGAACGGCACCGATATCAGCGTGTTGCCGAACAGCGTGGTCTTGACCTGAGCCATCGGCAGGATGCCGACCACGGCGCCGTCGCGCTCGGCCAGGATATAATGCGCCCGGTGGCCGAAGGCCCGCTCGATCACCCGCGACCAGGCGGCGAGATGGAAGAAGCTGCCATCCGGCCGCGCTTGCACGAACGCATCCCAGGCCGGTTCGCAGGCGGTGTCCAGCGGTCTCAAGGCGAGTGTCATGGGGAGAATTTTCCGGGGAGGCGTGAGGTATCAGGCGGCGTGGGAGGGGTCCCGCGCCACATCTGGGGCGACATCCGGGGCGGGTTGGGCCAGAAAATCCGCGTATACAAGGTCCATGCGGTTCCAGGCAAAATCCTCCAGCAGCCGGTCCAGCCGCCCCTCGGTCCGGCTCAGATTGACGTAATGGCGGAATTTCGACCGCCGGCTGGCCGCCTCGATGCGCGGCTGCTCCGGGTCGATCTCCCAGGGATGCACATAGAAGATGCCCGGCCGGCCCTCGGTCCGGTTGACGCGCGCCAGCGCCAGGCGGAACAGCCAGTACGGGAGCAGCCGGAAATAGCCGCCACCGGAGCAGGGCAGGTTGCGTTCGCGCACCCGCAACGTCGTCATCGGAAGTTCCCATAACCTGCCGGAATTCGGACGAAACGGGGTGCGCGGCGCATCCGGCATGCCATAGAGGTCGTGGTGGACCGGATAAATGCTGGAACTGTAGCGATATCCCTGATCGGCCAGCACATCGAACGCCCAGGGCGTGCGCTTGCCGATCGAGAACGTCGCGGCGCGATAGCCGGTGACGGCCACGCTGCCAATATCCTCCAGCAGCGCCTTGGTCTGGCGCACATCGGCGGCGAATTCCGCCGGCGTCTGATTGTGCACCAGCACGTGTTCCCAGCCATGGCTCGCGAGCTCGTGGCCGGCGGCGACGATCCGGCGCACGATTTGCGGCTGGCGCCGGGCGACGCATCCGAGGGTGAAAAACGTCGCCGTGGCCCCCGCCCGGTCAAACTGGGCCAGCAGCCGGTCGGTATTGCGTTCAACGCGGGAGGCCATGCCATCCCAGTCCTGCCTGGCGACGCAGCCGGCGAAAGCCTGCACCTGGTAATAATCCTCGACATCCACGGTCATGGCGTTCTGGATCCGCAGGGGAGCGATCATGTTCACCGCGGGTGCTCTACAAGCGTGCTCATTATCTCCATTAGTCGGCGGAACGAGCGTTCCTGCCGCGCCAAACCCTGTTCCACCAACTCGATCCGCCGCGCCAGGCCGCTATCGGGCGCGCTGTTGCGGGCGAACACCACCCCGGTTTCCGCGCCGGCCGGGCGAGGCGAGGATCCGGCGCCGCGATGCGCGGGTTCCGCCAAATCGCCGCCCAAATGGCCCCCTAAATCCTGGAGCAATTCCTGCGCCGTCTCCTCGACCATCGGGCCGGTGATCGTGCTCGCCTGTTCCAGCGCTCCGTAGAGCAGAACCCGCGAGCACAATGTGTTAATCTTTCGCGGAATTCCAAGTGTGCTGCGAAACACCAGGCTGAACGCCGCATCGTCCCAATAGGGGTTCTCGCCGGTCCATCCGACGGTCTTCATGCGGTGCTCGATATAGGCGCGCGATTCCGCCTCGCTGAGCGGGCCCAGATGGTAGGAGGCGAGCACGCGCTGGCGCAGCTGTTCCAGATCGGGGCTTGCCAGCATCGGGCGGAACTGCGGTTGGCCCAGCAGAATCGTTTGCAGCGATGCCTGCCCGTCCACCGTTATGTTGGAGAGCATCCGCAGTTCCTCGAGGGCGGCAAAGCTGAGATTCTGCACCTCGTCCACCACCAGCAGGCAGCGTTTTCCGGCCGCGTGGTTGGCGTGCACCATCTGCTCGAAACGCCGCAACGAGGCGGATTTGTCGGCGCCGTCCGCATCGATCCCGAAGCCGCCGAGGGCAAGGCGCATCAGATCGTCGCCCGATACCTGCGTCGTCACCACCCGCGAGATCACATAGGTTTGCCGATCCAGCTGCGACCAGAGCTGTTCGACCAGCGTGGTCTTTCCGGCGCCGACCTCGCCGGTGATGATAATGAACCCCTCGGCCTGCGACAGGCCGTAGATCAGATGCGAGATGGCCCGGCTATGCCCGGTGCTGCCGAAGAAAAACCGGCTGTCAGGGGTCAGCTGGAACGGGATGCCACTGAAGCGGTAATAGGTTTCGTACACGCTGGTTCCGTCAGAATGTCTTGGTCAGGCCAAGCAGGAAAACGCTCTGCGTGAACGACAAAAAAGTGAACGGCGAATTGCGGTCGTAATACGCGTACTGCGCCGAGGCCGTCAGCGTCGGGTCGATCTGGTATTGCAAGGTCAGGTTGGCGCTGAGGGTCGTCTGGTTTCCCGGCACGACGGCGCTCTGACTGGGCTGAGTGGTGTAGGATCCCGAGAGGATCGACGACCAGGACGTCGACAATGCGTGCGTCCAGCTAGCCTGGCCCGTGGTGGACGAGGTGTTGGACGCGGTCCCGCCCCCGCCCCCGCCCCCGACTGGGCCGGTTGCCAGCAATTGCTGCTGGGAAAGATACCCCGAGACGACGAACACATCACGGTCGAAATTCAGCGTGCCGCTCGCGGTGAACGTTTTGGTTCGGTACAGATTGTTATTGGTTCCGGCTACTCCGGCGAGGTTGAACAGCGGCGCGCCGGTCAGGGCATTGACCTGGTAGCCGTATTGATTGACGTCGGAGGCCGCGACATTGTTCTGCAGCTGTGTCAGCCCGTTGCCGATGCCGGTGTTGTAGGACACGTCCACCCGGAAGCGCGGCGTCACCTGATAGCCCCCGTTCACCACCGCCGAATCGACACCGTTCTGATGGCCGTATCCGAGGGTGATCGTGCTGTCGGCGTTCGGCGTCAACGTGACGCCCAACTCCCAGGTTGCATCGTTGATCCGGGTCGGCGGCGTGCCGTTATACGAGATATTCTCATAGCCGATCGAGGCAAAAACCGTGGTCTGCCGGGTGAGGGCATAGCCCAGCTGGTTGTTGAGGGTGTTCTGATAGCCGCTCTGGGTGCCGCTGCCGCTGTATTGGCTGGCCGAGGCGATGATCAGGTTATTGAACCGTCCAAGAAATTCGCCGGTCTGGAACTGCGCGACCTCCTGGTTGGTGATCTGCGTGGAGGACCGGTTCAGCTGGCCAGGAACCACCAGACCCGACTGGTTCAATTGCTGCTGCTGCGCTGGGGTCAGGGTATTCGCGGCGGTGCTGGAGGAGCTGGAGGAGCCGATGAATGGCAAGGAGCCGAAGCCGCTTACCGGTTTCTGGTTGGTGAGATTGAACGAATAGCCGATCTTTCCGATGCCATAATCGCTGAACCGGTGCAGCAGATACGGCGTGATCGCGACCGTGGCCACCTGGTTCAACTGGTTCGGCGGCAGTCCGGCAGTGCCGGCCGTGCCGGTGGCGCCGGCGGGGCCCGTGGCACCCACACCCGCGGCGCCAAAGCCGGTGCCGGCCCTTGGCTGCACGCCGGCAAGGCCACGCAGATCCACATAGAACAGATCCGGCACGAAGGTGATCGAACCGTTGCCGATGAAGTTCTGAGACAGATAATTCAGCTGTGGCGTACGCGCATAGATCGCCAGCGTCGGCGAATAGTCGAACCGCGCCGTTATCCGGTCGGTGTTGGCCGCCACCGACAGCCCGGGCGAGAGGTAATTGACCCAATCCCATTTCGGATTGGCATGGGTGGCCAGCACATTGCTGTTGAGGCTGGTTTGCGCGCCGATCCGCGGGGTGAAGGTCCAGCCCAGTGCCGGGGCCCCGGCGAACGGACCGGGTGGGCCGATCTGCGCGGTCAGATCGTTTGGCTCGCCCGGCGCACCGCCCAGTGCGCCGGTCGTCGGCGCCAGAATGGACGGTGTCAGCGCATCGACCAGCGGAAACGCCTGTGCCGTTGGCGTGAAGCCGAGCCAGGCCAGACCCACGACGAGCAGACAAAGCGCCGGCAGAACCCCGGCCCGGCCGACACGCCGACGGCGATCGCCGGGACAGGTCCCGCTTGGATAAACCCAGGATATAGCCGGCAGGTCTGCGGCAATCCAGTATTCCGCAAAACAGGGGTTGGCGAGCATAGGCGTCATTCCCATTCCAGCCATTCGATCCCAGCCGTTCAATCTAGGAGGTGTAGGGCAGGGAATAGGAGGATGAATAGGTCCCGAACGCGTAGCGGCTGGATGTCAGGGTCTTGTTCAGCAACAACGTGATCGTCGGGCAGGCGTGAATCAGATCCATGGCCGCTTCCACTTCTTCGCGCTGGGTCTTTTCGGCCTCGACGACAAGCACGACCTGGCCGACGATCGAGGCCAGCACGCCGGGCTCGCTGGTGGCCAGGCAGGGTGGGGCATCCAGGATCACCAGCCGGTCCGCATAGCGCCGGCCCAGGCTCTGAATAAGCCGGGTCGCCTGGCGGCTGGCGAACAGCTCGGGGCTGCGTTCGCCATGCTGTCCGATCGGCAGAATGGATAGGTTTTTCAGCCCGGTTTTGATGATGACCTGATCCGGGTCGAGGGCGGGGTCGGTCACCAGATCCAGCAGCCCGCGTGCCTCGGCGAGGCCGAGCGCGGTGCAGATCGAATCCTGTTTGTAATCGACATCGACCAGCAGAACGTCATGGTCCTGCTGGCGGGCGATGCTCGCGGCCAGATTGAGCGCCACGAAGCTCTTGCCTTCGCCGGGTCGCGCACTCGTGAGCAGGATGAGGTTTGCGTTGCCCTGTTCGACGATTTCAGGTGACGCCGAATTGCGCAGAACCTGGCGCTGGACAACGCGGAATTCTTCCGAGATGCGGCTGCGCGCCTGCCCCCAGTCGATCATGCCCGCGCGCTCCAGCGTGGACAGGTCGATGCTTCGGTCCTTGGCGCCGATGATCGCCGGCGATGCGGGGGCCGCCAGCGGGGCGCCGGCCAACGGCGCAGATAGGGGCACGGGAAGCGGGGAGGCATCGGCAAGCCCAGTAGCAAGCCCGGATGGCGCACCAGGCGGCGCTGCGGCCGGCGGGTCGATATCGGGTAGCTGGCGAAATAGCCGGCTGGCGGGCGGGGGCGCGGGGCTGGCGGTGTTGCCGGCCGGCCGGCCGGCAGCTTCCGGTTCCAATAGTTGCGCTACCGAGCCGTCCAGATTGCCGCGCTTGAGCAGTTGCGCCGCGGCGCGCTCGACCAGATTGGGTGTTTTGGAGGCCATGATCAGATATTGACGGCAGCTTGGAATATCTGCGCCAGGATGCCCGCGAATGTCGCGAACAGCAGCAGCACCGCGGCGGAAAACCGAATGGCGGTCATGATCCGCTGCCGACGGGGCGGGCCGCCAAGCATGGAGATCGCGCCCAGTACTGGAACACCGATGCCGCGCAGCTCCTCGATCGTCGCGAACGACCGGTCGAGCTGGCCCATGAAGATCGGCAGCGCGATGCCCGCGCCAAGGCCGGCGATCAGTACTACCGCCACCAGCAACAGCCGGTTGGGTGCCACTGGCAGGCGGGAGACCTGCGGCGGGTCGACGATCTGCAGCTTCACCTTGTCGGCCTGCGTGTCGGCCGCCTGGGCGATGTTGGCCGATTGCAGCCGGCTCAGCAATTCTTCATAGTTTTTCCGCAAGACATTGTAATCACGATCCAGATTGGCGTATTCGGCGACCAATCCCGGCTGATCGCGCTGGATCTTCTCCAATCGGTCGCGGTAGTTGTTCGCCTCGCTGGTCTGCCGCTCCAGCGAATGCACGGCGCCGTCGGCGTCGATCAGGCGAACCTTGACCTGTTCATAGAGCGGGTTCGGCAGCGATCGGCCGCCTTCGGCCGGAGCTGGGGCGCCCACCGGGGCCGCCCCGCCGCTATTGCCCAGCTTCCCTGCCTTGATGTCGGCGATCCGCTTGCGCATCGCAATGATGTCCGGATGCTGTTCGGTAAAGCGCAACTGCAATTCCGCCAGGTCCTGAACCGCCTGCTCCAGTCGCGACGGCGGGTTGGCGCCCCTGGCGCCGGGAAAATTGCCGCCCCTTTCGACCACCACCAGCGGCGGCGTATTGGTCAGCTCCAGCTTCAGGCCATCGCGTTTCATCGTGGCGTCCTGCAACTGGCCTGCCAGCGTTCGCGCTGTCCCGCGGGCGGTGTCCAGGTTGTTCACCCCCCCCCCGCCTTCGGCCGGTAGGATTTCGGCGTATTTGGACCGGAAATCCGCCCGACGGCGTTCCGCCGCACGCAATTGCTGCTCGTAGGACGAGATCTGATGTTCCAGGAACCGCCTGGCATTCTCCATGTCGGTCCGATTGGTGCCGGTCGCGCTCTCGATGAAGATGGTCAGCAGCGTCTGCACCACGTCGTAGGCCAGCTTTGGCGACGGGTTGCGGTAGGAGATCGTGAACAGGTTGCGGGTCTGCGGCGTGACCTTGATCTGCGCGGCGAGCTGCTTGACCATCGCCTCCCGGTCGCCGGGACCGGTGATCGACAGATCGAGGTCGGTCTTGCCGATCAGCTTTTCGAGGTTGGGACCGCTCAACAGCGTGCGCTGCAACACGTCCAACTGCGTCAGCGCCGAATTCTCCGCTGCCAGGCCGCGCAACAGTGGCGTCAGGACCGCATCGGCGTCCACGAACATCCGTGCACTCGATTCATACTGGTTCGGCAGAGTGTATATGCCGGCCCAGCCGATGGCGCACAGGATCCAGGCCGCTGCGACGCCATGCCAGCGCCGGCGCCAGGCCGATTTGATAAAATGCCGGAGCAGAAGGCGAAATGCTTCCATCGCGGGGCGCCGTTAGAACCAGGTTTCGGGGATGATCAGCGTATCTCCCGGCTGCATCTCGATGTTCTGGGTGATATCGCCGCTTTTTATCAGATCGCTCAGCCGCACGGGGATGCTTTTTTGCTCGGACGTGCCGTAGCGGCGCACGATTATCGCGCTATTGCCGGAGGCGAATTTGGTCAGGCCTTTGGTCTCGATCACCACGTCGAGCAGCGTCATGTGGTCGCGGTACGGGATCGAGCGCGGTTCGGATGCCTCGCCGATGACCCGGATCTGGCGGTCATAGGGGCCGACGAAGCCGCGCACGATCACCGTCACGGTCGGGTCCTGCACGTATTTCTTCAGCCGCTCCTCGATCTCGCGTGCCAGCACCGTCGGGGTCTTGCCCGACGCGGTGATATCCTCGACCAGGGGAATGGAGATCCGGCCATCCGGACGGACGGCGAGACCCGCCATGCTGAGGTCAGGCGATCGATAGACGAAAACATCGAGCGTGTCGGCCGCGCCGATCACATAATCGGTCTGGCTGAATTTCGTCGGGGTAGGATCGGCCGGGTCCGACGCGCCGGTGCGCGGCCCGATCTGAGTGCACCCGGCCATCAGGAAACCCGCCATCGCGAGAGGGACTATCGAAGTAACGCGCCAGCATCCGATCACGGTAACCTCGATTTTCAAGTGCCAGCCACCCCGGCCGGCGCCATTGCCGCTATTCATCGGTCAAGTCGACCGATTTTGTCCAGCATCCTGTTCGGATGCCGATTGTGGTAGGCGCGGAAGGAATCGAACCCCCGCCTCTGCCGTGTTTGGGCAGCGCTCTGCCAATGAGCTACACGCCTTCGCCTGAATGGATCCCATGGCGGCGGACCTGCCAGCCAATCTCCGGCTCACTGCCGCGCTCCTCTATCATTATCGGCCTCCCCTTATCAACCAGCCTTCTGGCCAGACATTGTCAGGCATCCTTGCCAGCTAAATGGTAATAAACCCCGAATCACGCTCCAAAGTTTTTGTTTTAAAAGACGATGGGACAGAGCCGAAGCTTATGACGGCGTCGAGCGCGCTTTTCAAGCAATCTCGTATGTTCAATTTTTTGTGAGGGCGCGGCATCTTCCTGCTACTCCGAATAGAATGGCGCGGATCAAGGTCGAGATTTCATCGAATTGTCGTGACATCTACAGGCAGTCTGTTCCGACAGAAATTAACGAAACGAGACCAAATGGCGGCAGGAATGGACGGCATTCTGAGTTTGTTAAAAATTTCTGAACCTTTCTTTCGACGTATTGAGTTCGTGCGGCCAGCAAGTTAAGGAGTCCGCGTGAATGGATACCCGCTGTTTGCGTGAGGCGGCTGGCTTGTTGGTCCGAAGGAGGTTTCCGTGAGCAGGGTTGTCGGCCAGTATTTTTCAGCCGAAATGGCGGTCCTGTGCCTTGTCGAATGGGCCCTCACCTCGGTCGTCATCTATGCCCTGCTGATAT
>JAYTXR010000051.1:0-2213 GCA_043742865.1 Acetobacteraceae bacterium | reverse complement strand
GCCGGCGCCGAGATCGAGCTGGTCGACCTGCCCCGCCGCGAATTCCGCCTGCAGGACGCGCTGGGCTCGGTTCGCCGGCAAGCGGGCCATTATTCGTTTATTCTGATCGACTGCCCGCCTAGCCTCGGCCTGCTGACCCTGAATGCGCTGGTCGCCTCGGACGCGGTGCTGGTGCCGCTGCAATGTGAATTCTTCGCGCTGGAAGGCATCACCCAGCTGGTCCGCACCATCGATCGGGTCAAGCGCTCGCTGAACCCCGGCCTGGCGTTGCAGGGCATCGTGCTGACCATGTACGATCGGAGGAATAATCTGTCCGAACTCGTGGCCGCCGATGCCCGCGGCTTTTTCGGCGCCCAGGTTTACGACACGGTCATCCCGCGCAACATCCGCATCTCGGAGGCGCCGAGCCATGGCAAGCCGGTGCTGCTGTATGATTTCCGTTCTGCCGGCGCGCAGGCATATGTGCAGTTAGCCGGTGAGTTCCTCAAACGCGAGCGTATGCGGTTCGGATCGGAACCGGTTCTCGCGGCAAGTTCGTCGAAAGAAACCGCCGTATGAACGCGAAAGAAACCAGTCCCCGCCTCGGTCGCGGCTTGGCCGCCCTGCTTGGTGACAGCGTGGCACCCCCTGCTACCCCGCAATCGCCTGGCGTGCGCAGCGTGCCGGTGGAAATGCTGCAACCCAGCCCCTATCAGCCGCGCGGCGCGATGAATTTGGGGGCGCTGGAGGAACTGACGGCGTCGATCCGTGCCCGCGGTATTTTGCAGCCTTTGCTGGTTCGCTCGCACCCAACCGAGGCCGGACAATTCCAGATCATCGCCGGCGAGCGCCGCTGGCGCGCCAGTCAGGCCGCCGGTCTGCACGAGGTTCCGGTGCTGATCCGGGAATTCAGCGATGTCGACGCCATGGCCGCCGGCCTGGTGGAGAACCTCCAGCGCCAGGACCTCAATCCGATCGAGGAAGCAGAAGGGTTTCGCCGGCTGCTGGATGAATTCGGCGTGAGCCAGGAACAGGTCGGCCAGGCCGTCGGCAAATCGCGCGTGCATGTCAGCAACACGCTACGTCTGCTGGGCTTGCCGGAAGCTATCCGCACCGAACTGCGCCGCGGCACCTTGACCGCCGGCCATGCCCGCGCCCTGCTGATGCACCCCGCCCCCGAGACCGCGCTGGCCGCGGTGCTGTCACGCGGCTTGAATGTCCGCCAGACCGAGGCGATGGCCAAAGCTGCGGTTTCGTTGCGCAATGGAACCGCGCGCGCGGCCAAACCGAAGGACCCCGAAACCGCGACCTTGGAGCGCGAGCTATCCGAGCGCCTCGGCCTGAAGGTGGAGATTGCCTATGACGGCGAGGGCGGCAGCGTGCGTATCTTCTACCGCAACCTGGACCAGCTTGATTCGGTGCTGGCACATCTTAGCGGAGCGGGTTCGGTCGGATCGTGACCGAAACCTCGCAACCGCCCAGGCGTCTGACGGTATCGTTACGGGATCGATAGAAAATCTTAAGCGTTGCCGCGCAGTCTTTTGGCATTCGCGCGGGCCTTGGCGTGAAACGGCGCCAGCACGGCCCGCTCGCTGCCGCCGGTCATAAGGGCGATCGTCGAATGCTGCAGGGCTTCGGATTTTTCCGTCACCATGCGCTGGTATTCGTCCACCGAACAGGTTCCACACATCATCATTCGGGTTCGGTGCAGGATCGTTTCCCAGGATGCCAAAGCGAGCTCCCCGTATATTTCGGGTAGAGCGAGGGAATTATCGGCGACAAAGGTGTACATGTGAACGCTGATGCGCGTCTGGACGGCAATCTGCAAGGGTCATCCTGCGTTGGCCGTGCCGACGCTGTCATTTGGCGCCGATGCGTGGCCTTTGCGTCACTCCGGGGTGGCGCCCGATTTAATATTATTTGTAATCATTTGGGTGATCTGCAATCTGCCGGACGGGCCGCCCCGTCCTTAGAATGTGACGCCGGAGCGGACGCCGAATACCGCTTCGTTCTTCACTCTCAACGCCGGATTGCCGGGGTTCGGGATGCCGCCGCCGGGATTGAAGATGTATTGGAAATCCGGCTGAACCTGCAACCACGGCATCACCTGGATCTGGTAGGTGACCTCCAGAAAAGTCTCGGTGCTGCGGATCGGAACCGGAAACGGCGCGGGGCCGTAAAAATTCGTGTCCCGATTGAAGCCGCTGGCATAGCGACTGATTTTGGCGACGCCG
>JAYTXR010000050.1:0-16222 GCA_043742865.1 Acetobacteraceae bacterium | reverse complement strand
GAACAGGAACCCGAACTGGTGAAGCGGGCGCTGGCCCGGAGCGATGCGGCGGTGGCCTAGAGCCGTTTCGTAATGGATGATCTGTTCCCGTCTATTTTTGCGCACCTCAGAGGAATTTCATGATCCCCGGCGAAGTCTTCACCTCCGACGCTGACATCGAGCTGAATGTCGGCCTGGCCACGACCGAACTGACCGTCGCCAACACCGGCGACCGGCCCATTCAGGTCGGCAGCCATTACCATTTCTTTGAAACCAATCCGGCTTTGGCCTTCGACCGCGCCCAGGCGCTTGGCAAGCGGCTGGATATCGCCGCCGGCACGGCCGTGCGGTTCGAACCGGGGCAGACACGCAGCATCACCCTGGTGCCCTATCGCGGAGCCCGGAAAATATATGGTTTCCGCGGCGACATCATGGGGAACCTGACCTGATGGCCCGGATCACCCGGCGCGCCTATGCGGACATGTTCGGTCCCACCACCGGGGATCGGGTGCGGCTGGCCGATACCGGCCTGATCGTACAGGTCGAGCGCGACCTCACCACCTATGGCGAGGAAGTCACCTTCGGCGGCGGCAAGGTGATCCGCGACGGCATGGGCCAGTCCCAGGCCTCGCAGGCGCAGGGCGCGGTGGACACCGTCATCACCAACGCGCTGATCATCGACCATTGGGGCATCGTCAAGGCCGATGTGGCGCTGCTTGCCGGGCGCATCCACCGGATCGGCAAAGCCGGCAACCCCGATATCCAGCCGAACGTGGACATCGTCATCGGGCCAGGCACCGAGATCATCGCCGGGGAAGGCAAAATCCTGACTGCCGGCGGCATCGACAGCCACATCCATTTCATCTGCCCCCAGCAGGTGGACGACGCACTGGCCTCCGGCGTCACCACCTTGATCGGCGGCGGCACCGGTCCCGCGACCGGAACTTCCGCAACCACCTGCACGCCGGGGCCGTGGTACCTGGCGCGGATGCTGCAAGCGGTGGAAGGCATCGGGGTGAATGTCGCATTCGCCGGCAAGGGCAACGCCTCCCGCCCCGCGGCGCTGGAAGAAATGATCCGCGCCGGCGCGTCCTGCCTGAAACTGCACGAGGATTGGGGCACCACGCCGGCGGCGATCGATTGCTGCCTGACGGTGGCCGACCGCCATGACGTGCAGGTGATGATCCACACCGACACGCTGAACGAGTCCGGTTTTCTGGAAGACACCGTCGCGGCGTTCAAGGGCCGCACCATCCATGCGTTCCATACTGAAGGTGCTGGCGGCGGTCATGCGCCGGATATCATCAAGGTCGCCGGCCTGGCCAACGTGCTGCCAAGCTCCACCAACCCCACCCGGCCATACACCGCGAACACGCTGGACGAGCATCTGGACATGCTGATGGTCTGCCATCACCTGGACAGCTCCATCCCCGAGGACGTGGCGTTCGCCGAAAGCCGCATCCGAAAGGAAACCATCGCAGCCGAGGATATCCTGCACGACCTCGGGGCGCTGTCGATGATTTCGTCCGACAGCCAGGCGATGGGAAGGGTGGGGGAAGTGCTGATCCGGACCTGGCAGACCGCACACAAGATGAAGCAGCAACGCGGCGCGTTGGCGGGCGACCCGGCCGAGCATGACAACAACCGGGTGAAACGATACATCGCCAAATACACCATCAACCCGGCCATCGCCCAGGGGCTGGCGCACGAGATCGGCTCGGTCGAGCCCGGCAAGCTTGCCGATCTTGTGCTATGGTCGCCGGCGTTTTTCGGGGTAAAACCCGATCTCGTCATCAAGGGCGGCATGATCGCGGTGGCGCCGATGGGCGATCCCAACGCCGCGATCCCGACGCCGCAGCCGGTGCATTACCGCCCGATGTTTGCCGCATTCGGCGACGCGTTGGCAGCCACCTGCGTGACCTTCGTTTCGTCCGCGGCGCTGGAGGACGACATCGGCACGAAGCTCCGATTGCGCCGGCGGCTGGTGGCGGTTGAAAATACCCGTGGCGGGATCAGTAAAAAAAGCATGATCCATAACGACGCGACGCCGAACATCGAGGTCGATCCGGAGACCTATGAGGTCCGCGCCGACGGTGTGCTGCTGACCTGCGAGCCGGCCACGGTATTGCCGATGGCGCAGCGGTATTTTTTGTACTGATGCGCGCGCTCGCGGTGTTGCCGGCGGGAAGCTGGGATTTGACGGGCGCGCTCGATCAGGTTTCGATCGATTTCGACCGCCGCTTCCGCCGCCGTATTCTACTCCGTACCGATGGCGGCAAGGATTTGCTGCTGGACCTGCCGCAAGCGGTCCGCCTGCGTCACGGCGACGGCCTGCTGCTGGAAGGCGGCGGCATCGTCCGGGTCGTCGCCCAGCCGGAAAAACTGCTGGAAATCCATGCCCATAGCGACGCCGAGTTGGTCCGCATCGCCTGGCATCTGGGCAACCGGCATTTGCCGGTGCAACTGATCCGCGACCGTATCCGCATCCGCGAGGATCATGTGATCGCGCAGATGGTGGAAGGACTTGGCGGCCATGTGGACGCGATCGAGGCGCCGTTCGATCCGGAGGCCGGTGCCTATGCAGATGGGGCCTATGCGGGCGGTGCGCATCATCACGGCGATGAAGACGGCCACGCGCATGATTGACGCCGCCGCCACGCTGCGTCTGCTGGCGTGGCTGTCGCCGTCGTTTCCGACCGGCGCCTATGCCTATTCGCACGGCCTGGAATGGGCGGTGGAATCGGGCGACATCGGCGATGGCGAGACGCTGCGGATTTGGCTGGAGGATGTGCTGGCCAACGGCGCCGGCCGGTCCGATGCGATCCTGCTGCGCCACGCGCATCGCGCGGCGGAGGACCCGGAAACACTGGCCGACCTGGCCGAACTCGCCGCCGCCGCCTCCCCGGCGCGCGAGCGCCAGGTGGAAACGCTCGGCCAGGGCGGCGCTTTCGTGGCGGCCGCCACGCCGTGGCATAGCAACAATCTGATCGCGCTGGCCGAACGCCTGGGGCGGGAGCGCATCGCCTACCCCGTTGCCGTCGGCGCGCTGGCCGGTGCGCATGCCATTCCCGAAGACGCAACGGTGGCCGGCTATCTGGAAGCGTTCACCGCCAATCTGATTTCCGCGGCAGTTCGGCTGGTGCCGTTGGGCCAGACCGTCGGATTGCGCGTGCTGGTGGCGCTGGAACCGGCTATCCTGCGGCTCGCCGCCGAAACCCGCGACGCCACGCTGGACGATCTCGGCGGCTGCGCGTTCCGTTCCGACATCGCCGCCCTGCGGCATGAAACCCAGTACACGAGGCTGTTCCGGTCATGAACAAAGCAAACGGCCCGCTGCGCGTGGGCATCGGCGGCCCGGTGGGCACCGGCAAGACTGCGTTGATGGACGCGCTGTGCAAGCGATTATTCGGCAAATACGACATCGCCGCGATCACCAACGACATCTACACCAAGGAGGACGCCCAGTTCCTGACCCGCGCCGGCTCGCTGCCGGCCAACCGTATCCTTGGCATCGAAACCGGCGGCTGCCCGCACACCGCCATTCGGGAAGACGCGTCGATCAATCTGGCCGGGGTGGCTGAGATGAACCGGCGGTTTCCGCAGCTGGACATCATCCTGATCGAAAGCGGCGGCGATAACCTCGCGGCGACTTTCAGCCCGGAACTGGCCGATCTGACGATCTACGTGATCGATGTTTCCGCCGGCGACAAAATCCCGCGCAAGGGCGGGCCCGGCATCACCCGCAGCGATCTGCTGGTGATCAACAAGATCGACCTGGCACCGTTCGTCGGCGCCAGCCTGGAAGTGATGGACCGGGATTCGCGGAAAATGCGCGGCGACCGGCCGTTCGTGTTTGCCAATATCCGCGCCGGGGTGGGCGTCGAGGAGATTTCCCGCTTTGTCGAAATCCAGGGCGGGTTAGCCTCCGGCTGATGCAAGTGCCACGAACTGTGCCAGTTCCGCGGCCGGGATGTCCGACACCGCAACCAGTTCCATCCCGCCCTGCCGCCAGGTTATCGTGTTGAACCCCTGCCGCGTCTCGGCCCGGGCGGCCTTGTCGGGCGCGCTGCCGGCGTTCCACGCATAGAGATCGATCACATGAGCGCGGCGCTGGTAGACGACAACGCCCGCCTGGTGTCCGCCGATCCGATCCAACCGGCCGCCGATCAGAGGAAACCCTTCGCTGGCCAAATCGACAACCGGGGGAGATACATCCAGCCGGGCCGACAGCCAGGGCTTTACCACGTGGCGGTCACTGGTGGGGATGTCGATCCGGTGCCCCGCGGTCATCGCTTCGGTGTGGGAGGCGATCGCGGCGCGGCCGATGGTTGCCTCTTCCCGTTCCCGCACGCCGGTCTGCACCAGCAAGGTCAGGGCCACGCCGGCCAGCGCGCCGGAGATGCCGAACCCGGAGGCCGGCAGCCGCCAATGCATCGGCGCCGCGGCGAGGGGTTTCTCCCGCGGCAAGGCGGCGCCGATGCGGGCGGCGAATGCCGGGGAAGCGCGGTGGTGGGGCAGGGTGGTGCGGATCGCCGTCCGCAGCGCGCCAATTTCCTCGAACCGCCAGGCGCAGGACTGGCACCGCGCGAGATGGCGGCGGACCCGCCAGGCCGATAGCCGGCCCAACTCGCCATCGGCGAGACGGTGCAGCAGGGGTGCGGCGCGATCACACTGCATGCTCGGCCTCCCGCCACAGCTTGCGCAACGCGGCGCGCGCGCGGGCCAGCCGCGACATCACCGTGCCGATCGGCGTGCAGGTGATCTCGGCGATGTCGCGGTAGGAAAAATCCTCCATTTCGCGCAGCAGCAGAACCTCCCGATATTCGCCCGGGAGCCGGGCCATCAATTGTGTCAGCACCGCGCTGTCCACCCGGTCCAGCAGCAGCGCCTCCGGGTCGCGGGCCGGCTCCGCCCAGGCGGTGGCGGTCTCGGCGCCAGCGGGTTCCTCGGCGAAAAACACGAGACGCGGCGAGCGGTTTTCCTTGATCCAGGTCATGAAGCAGGTGCGCACGATGGCGAGAAGCCAGACGCGCATGTCGCCGCCGCGAAAACTGTCGAAATAGCGCCAGCCGCGCAGATAGGCGTCCTGCACGATGTCCTCCGCATCCGTCTGATTGCCGGCCAGCCAGCGGGCAAGGTTATACGCCGCGTCCAGATGCGGCAGCGCCAGCAGTTCGAATTTTCGCCTAATCGGATCGCGCGGCACGCTGCCATCCCGCCAGGAGTGTTCATTCCTACCAGACCGGACCCGCTGCTGGTTTATTCCAGTCAGAATTCTTTTTTCAAATTTTTTTTTGAGGTGGGAATAGATTTGGCCCTTGCCCGGTCAATACCACAGACGGGTCCGGCAGGCGGAACCGAGGCTGTGGGGAAGAACGATGAGCTTCGATAAAGACGGCGTCGACCGGCGCGGGTTTCTGCAGTGCATGAGCTGGGCCGGCACGGCGATGATCTGGACCGTGGCGGGCGGCATCCCGCGCTCCGGCCTGATCGGCTCGGCCGAGGCGGCAACCGCCGGTCTGAGCTTCGCGCAGATCAGCGACAGCCATCTGGGCTTCAACAAGCCGGTCAACCCGAACGTCACCGGCACGTTCAAGGCGGGCCTGGATCAGATTATGGCAGCGCCGGTGAAGCCGGCCTTCCTGATCCATACCGGCGATATCACCCACCTGTCCAAGCCCGAGGAATTCGACACCGGCGCCCAGCTGATCGGTGCGACCGGGCTGACGACGCATTACGTGCCCGGAGAGCACGACGTTCTGGAAGACGACGGCAAATCCTATCTGAAGCGCTTCGGCAAGGGCACCAAGGGCAATGGCTGGTACAGCTTCGATCAGCAAGGCGTGCATTTCGTCGGGCTGGTCAACGTGGTCGACCTGAAGGGCGGCGGCATGGGCAATCTGGGCCATGAGCAGCTGGAATGGCTGGAAAAGGATCTGGCCCATAAATCCGCCAGCACCCCGATCGTGGTGTTCGCGCATATCCCGCTCTGGATCATCTATGCCGATTGGGGCTGGGGCACACAGGACGGGGCGCAGGCGCTGACCTATCTGAAGCGTTTCGGCTCGGTCACGGTGCTGAACGGGCATATCCATCAGGTGATGCAGAAAATCGAGGGCCATGTCGCGTTCCATACCGCGCGCTCCACCGCCTTCCCGCAGCCCGCGCCCGGCACCGCGCCGAGCCCTGGGCCGAAGATGGTGCCGGCGGGCGAATTGCAGGGTCTGCTGGGTACTGCCCGGGTTAGCCTGGTGCAGTCCAACGCGCCGCTTGCCATCGTCGACAAGCCGCTGAACGGCTAAGGGGGCATCATGACCGAGTTTGTGCAACCGGGCCTGTTGGCCCGGCGGGGATGGCTGCGCGCCGCCGGCCGCTTGCTGGCGCTAGGTGGGCTGATGGCGGGCATGCGGATGGAAGCCGTGCCGAGGATCGCGTACGCGCAAACCGCCCAACCGGAACATGCGGCGACGGAGGTGAACATCGACAACTTCACCTTCGCCCCGGCTACCGTTCGAGTGAAAACCGGCACGACCGTGACCTGGACCAACCGCGACGACATACCGCACGTGGTGTTGATGCAGGGACTGAAGCTGCGGTCGAAGGTAATGGACACCAGCGAAACCTTCAGTCATCGATTTGAACAGGTGGGAAGTTTTGATTATTTCTGCGCGTTGCATCCACACATGAAAGGAAAAGTGGTTGTCGCTAATTAGTAGAATATGCATGAACTAATGATACCTAGAGTTTCATCGTCCTAAATTTACTTGGCGTTATCCGTCAGAATGATAGTCGTGGACTGGGTATTGCTCTAGGATAAAGCATGAACTTATCCGATCCACCCGCGTTGAAGCGCGTTGCGCCGGCTGGCATTTCCCGGCGGGCCATGCTTGCCGGCGGGCTGGCGGTGGGGCTTGGCGGCTCCGGCCGCGCTTTCGGACGGACCCGGCCGGCTGGCTGGGACGAAATTCTGCGCGACGGACGTAGCCAGCCGGTATTTTTCTATGCGCGGGGCGATGACGAGCGCACCAATGCGTTCATCACCTGGGCCGGCGGGCGGGTGCGCGCACTGTACGGCATCGAACTGCGCCAGGTGGAGCTGCGCGACACCGCCGAGGCCGTGGCCAGCGTGGATGCCGATAAAACCGCCGGGAAGACCGCCGGTGGTGCGATCGATCTGGTGTGGATCGGCGGGGCGGACCTGGCGGCGATGCGCGAGCGCGGCCTGCTGGACGGCCCGGTGCTCGATCTGCTGCCGGCCGCACGGTTGATCGCGCGGGTGGACAAGCCGGTGACGATGATGGATCGCGGGGTCCGGCTGGACGGCTACGCGGTGCCCTGGCGGTTGGCGCAGATCGTGTTCATCCACGACACCGCCAGCAATCCCGATCCGCCGCGGACCACTTCGGCGCTGCTGGACTGGGCCCAGCGCCATCCAGGCCGGCTGACGCACCTCAATCTGCGCGATCCGCTTGGCGTGGCGTTCCTGGAACAGGCGCTGTGCGAACTGGTGCGAGAACCCGCTTTGCTGTCGCACCCGGTCTCCGCCGCCGGCTTCGCGCAAGCCGGGGCGCCGTTATGGCAGTGGTACGACCGGCTGCGCCCGACGCTCTGGCAGGGCGGAACCCTGTTTCCGGCCAGCATGGCGTTGCAGCGTGCGTTGATGAAGCAGGGTAAGATCGACCTGATGATTTCGTTCAACCCGTCCGAGGCGGTGACGGGCATCGCCGCCGGGACCTTGCCGGCAACCGCGCGTGCCTATGTGCCGGAGCGCGGCAGCATCGGCCATTGCAGCTTCGTGGCCGTGCCGTTCAATGCGACACAGCGCGCCGGCGCGCTGCTGGTCGCGGATTTCCTGCTCTCGCCGGAGGCGCAGGCGCGCGATTCCGACCCCCGGTTCGTGGGTGTTCCCAGCGTGCTGGCGATGGACGCGCTGTCGCCGGAGGATTACCGCTTTTTCGATGCGGTCCCCCGTCTGCCCGACCTGCTATCGGATGCGGAGCGGGGGTTGCCGCTGCCGGAATCGCACGTCTCCTGGGTCAATCAGATGATCGCGGGCTGGGAGCAGCGCTACGGCGTGTGAGCCAGGATCCGATCCCCTGGCATCAGATTAGCTGGCATCAGATTAGCTGGGGACAGATTAGCTGGCGATTGGCAGATCGGGCAGCGGATGACCCAGATATCCCTCCAGCACCTCGCGCGCCGGGCCGTCGGCGACCACCCTGCCATCCTTCATCCAGAGCACCCGCGAGCACCAGGCGCGGACCACTTCCAGGCTGTGGCTCGACAGCACCAGGATCTCGGCGCCGCGCACCATGTCCTCCAGCCGAACCCGCGCCTTTTCCATGAAGTTCGCGTCACCGGCCAGGATCCATTCGTCCATCAGCAGAATTTGCGGCCGGATCGCGGTGGCCAGCGCGAAACCGAGGCGAACCACCATGCCGGAACTGAAGATGCGCACAGGCAATTCCATGAAATCACCAAGCTCGGCGAAATCCTGCACATCCTCCTCCAGCCGGCGCAGCGCCGCCGCGCCGAGGCCGTTATACAGGCCGCGAAGGCGGATATTTTCCCGCCCGGTCAGATCCATGTTCATCCCCAGATTGGGGTCCAGTAACGCGTTGACGCTGCCCTGCACCCGCATCCGGCCCATCACCGGTTCGTAGATGCCGGCGAGCACGCGCAGCAACGTGGTTTTGCCGGCACCATTGGACCCGACCAGACCCAGCCGGTCGCCGCTGGCCAGCGAGAACGACACGTCGCGCAGCGCCTGCACCACGATTCGGTGCGACTGATCCTGCGCCACCCGGCCCGAGGCGGCGGCGACGACGGTCTTCTTCAGGCTGCGGCTGGAGCCGTGATACAGCGGGAACAGTACCGAGATGTCTTCGACATCAATGCGTGCCCGACTGAAGGGGGCCTGACTCAAGGGGGCCTCACTCATGGCGATCCCCTCACAGCCAGAACGCCAGCCGCCCGCGGGCGCGCACGAAAAATGCCCAGGCTCCGGCGCATAGCAGCCCGGTATAGACGCAGGCCGATAGCCAGATCCAGCCATTGGCCGGCTCGCCCAGCAGCGGCGCGCGCATGATGTCGAGCAGCACGTAGAACGGATTGAGCGGCAGAAAACGGGCGGCTGCCCCGAGTTGTTCGGGTTTCCAGATCACCGGGCTGACGAAGAACATGATTTGCATGATGCTGCCGACGATCGGGGCTATGTCGCGGAAGCGGGCGCAGAACGCGCCCAGAAGCAGCGCAATCGCCAGCGCATTGGCCAGCCAGATCGCCAAAGCCGGCAATGTCAGTAACATCGACCAGCCCGGCCACAGGCCGAAATAGGCGTAGACCGCCAGGATCACGACCAGGTTATGCGCCATCACTAGCACGTTGCGGACCACCAGCCGCATCGCATGCAGCGTGAACGGCATGCGGACCGAGCGCACCACGGCATCGACCGCGGTGAAACACGTGCAGGATTCCGCGACCGTGGTGGAGATGAACGCCCACAGGATCTGCGACACCGCCAGATAGGGCAGATAGTCGCGCAGCGACATCTTGAACAGCGTCGAATACAGCACGCCGAGCGCGCCGATCATCACCGCGGTCGACAGCGTCAGCCAGAACGGGCCGAGGATCGAGCCGCGATAGCGCAGGCGGATGTCGAACCAGCCGAGCATCCAGGCCAACCGCCACAGCTTCGAGCCGTCGACGGCATCGGTGACCGCCAGCCGGTTGCGGGCCGCAAACGACATGTCGGCGGCGAATGCCAGCACGGCGTTCGGCCCGGCCGGGGCTGGCGACGAGATTATGGCGGGCGACGAGGTCGCAGCTTGGGAAGGGATCATCGGAGACAGGGTCATCGGAAACGGGCCGATAGCCGATCCGCGATGCCGGGGCAACCCGTGGCAGGCTTGGCATCAGGGAAGGCCGGCATCAGGGTGTTGAAAGCACGGGTTACCCCGACGGAGCGCGGTTTATCCTGGCCCCTTCCGTTGAGCCACGGGGACAGCCGCCGCCGCAGTTCACGACCGAAAGGCTCCTTCAAAACCTGGCGCAGGAAGAAAGGGCAGCTCCCTCTCCGGAGCTGCCCTTCCTTGGCCGAATGAACAGAGTGTCGCGCGTTCGACGCTGTTTAAGAGCGACGACGGCGCGCTAGTCCCAGACCCGCAAGACCGGCACCAAGAAGCGCCAACGACGCGGGTTCGGGAACAACCGCACCGCTCGAAAATGCCCAAAGATTCTCGTCGGCGTCTACTGTCCCCCCATTCGCGATTCTGTTGGCGGCGAAGGCGGCGTCTTTAAAATACCAGTCTAAGCTGTAGAAATTGGAATATAAATATCCGAGCCTATTGGTCGGATCGGGAACATAGGCGCCCCAGATCAAGTCCCGGTTCGGGGCCTTCCCCACGACCAATGCATAGGCGTACCAGAGATTGCTCCAGAGTGGAAGTGTGTCGGTCAGGGCTGTTACGTCGGCCCTGGTCGCGACAGTGAATCCGGCGGCGGTGGCCGCAGTAATCATAGCCGTTCCGGACGAGTTAAAAAAATCGTTTAATTTCAACCAATGAAGGGGAGTATTGGTGTCGGTGAAGGTCGCCAGGCCACCGATGGTCGGACCACTAACGACGGCGGCCTGCGCTCCACCCGCTAAGTTACTGGCCAAAGCGGCACCGACCAACAAAATATTTTGATTCATGTCTCTTTATCCATCTTAACGTCATATTCTTCCCAGACCCTCTGGGATTGATTCATAGAAAAACATATCCGTATCCTTTCGTCACTTCTAATTATTATACAGCATTGTATTTCATCCTGTTGGCGATATCGGTCGCGACGATGCCAGGCGCTGCAATGCTGCGCCAACGCCACGTCGCGCTATCTGCGAGGGCATCAACTTGCGGGCGGCGTCGCAATAACGGCTTTCGCGAGCCTGGCCGTCTTTTGCGAGCCTGGCCGGACGCAAGCCGCATGACAGCGATGGGCAAGCGGCTGTAGTATTCGCCCATGCTGAAAATTCCCACCATCTGCCGCAACCTGTTTCTGGGCCTCGGCCTGATCTCCGCTTGTGCTGCCGGCCCTGAACCGGCCTCCGAACCGGTCGCCCCCGCCGGGGAGTCTGGGCATACTGGGGTCACCGCCGCTTACCTGGATGCGCGCTTCGCCGCCGCCCAGGCCGATCCGGACCAGGCGGCCGGATCGTATCTACGCGCGTTGGAGGCCGACCCCACCCAACCCGAACTGCTGCAAGGCGCGTTTGTCGCCAGCCTGCTCAGCGGCCGGCCGGAAGCGGTGATGCTGGCGCGGCGCCTGCCGGCCAATCAGGAGGCGCAGTATCTGCTGGCCGGCGTCGATGCGCGCGCCGGCAACTGGGATTCTGCCCGCCAGCGCTTCTCGTCGATGCCGCGCCAGGGGCTGACCCAGCTGTTGCAACCGCTGCTGGTCGCCTGGGCCCAGCAGGGCGCCGGGCAGACCGATGCGGCGCTGGCCACCCTGCGTCCGTTCGCCGACGGCAAGACCTTTCGCGGCATCTATGTGCTGCACATGGCGCTGATCGCCGATCAAGCCGGCCGGACCGCCGACGCCGATACGCTCTACCCACTCGCACGCACCTTGTTTGCCCCCAATAATCTACGCCTGGCGCAGATCATGGCCAGCTGGGAGGCCCGCCAGGGCCGGCCCGAGGCGGCCAAGCAAATGCTGCTCAACCTGTCCGACGGCCAGGACGAGATGGCGCTGGTGCTGCCGGCGCTGATCGCCAACGCAGCATCCCCCCCGGTGGCGACGCCGCTGCAGGGGATCTCCGATTCTTATCTGGCCCTGGCCGCGGCGCTGCGCCAGCAGGATGCCAATGATTTCGCGCTGATCATGCTGCGCCTGGCGCTCGATCTGCGCCCCGATTTCACCGAGGCGCGGATCCTGATGGCCGAGATCGATCTGGCCGGACGACATTATCCCCAGGCGATCGAGGTGCTGGCCACGGTGCCGGAAGGCGATCCGTTGAGCCCGATGCTGCGGCTGCAACGCACCCGTATCCTCGACCGGCTCGGTCGCACCGAGCTGGTGCTGACGGAGCTGGAGGCGCTGGCGCGGGATTATCCGGCCTCGCCGATTGCGGACATCCAGAAGGGCGACGTGCTGCGCGGCAAGAAACTCTTTGCGGAGGCGATCGTCGCCTATGACCAGGCCATCGCGCGGCTGAGTGCCCCGCGCCGCTCGACCTGGCCGCTGTTTTTCTCGCGCGGGATCGCCCATGAGCGGGCGCGGCAATGGCCGCAGGCGGAGGCGGATATGCAGCGGGCGCTGGAGCTGGCGCCGGACCAGCCGGCGGTGCTGAACTATCTCGGCTATACCTGGGCCGACCAGGGCATCCGCCTGACCGAGGCGCGGCGGATGATCGAGCGGGCCATCGAGCAGGACCCGAAGGACCCGGCGATCATCGACAGCCTGGGCTGGGTGATGCTGCGCCAGGGCCAGGCGGACGATGCGGAGCTGCTGCTGGAGCAGGCGGTGGGAATGCAGCCGGAAGACCCCACGATCAACGCCCATCTGGGCGAGGCCTATTGGGCGGTCGGGCGGCGGCTGGAGGCGGTGTTCCAGTGGCGTCGGGCGTTGACCCTGAACCCCGAGCCGGAGGATCAGGCGCGGCTGGAAACGCGGCTGCGCGATGTCGATGCCGAGAACCTGACGCCGGTCATCCGCACGCCGTGATCGCCGAGGCGGCGCCGGCCAAGGTCAATCTTTACCTGCGCGTCGTCGGCCGGCAGCCGGACGGATACCATCTGCTGGATAGTCTCGCGGTGTTTGCCGGTGTCGCCGATCGGCTGATGGTGGCGCCGGCGGCGGAGCTTTCCTTGACGCTGGCCGGTCCGTTCGGCGCGGCGCTGGCCGCCGAGCCGGATAATCTGGTGCTGCGCGCCGCGCGGGCGCTGGCGGCGCAGGCCGGGATCGTGGCGCGGGGACAGCTGGCATTGGAGAAATACCTGCCCGTGGCCTCCGGCATCGGCGGCGGCTCGGCCGACGCCGCCGCCGCCATTCGTCTGCTTTGCCGGTTTTGGAAGCTGACGCCGTCGGGGGCGGATCTCGCGGACATCGCCATCCGGCTGGGGGCGGATGTGCCGGTTTGCCTAGGCGGCTTCCCGGCGCGCATGGGCGGCATCGGTGAATTTCTGGCACCCGCGCCGGAGTTGCCGGCGTATGGGATGGTGTTGGTCAATCCCGGCGTGGCGCTGTCCACGCAAGCGGTATTCCGCGCCCGCGCCGGCGGCTTTTCGACCCCGGCCGCGTTGCCGCAGCGATGGCGGGACGCGGCGGAAATGGCGGCCGGCCTGGCCTTGCTGGGCAACGATCTGCAAGCGCCGGCGATTGCCCTTTGCCCGGAGATCGGTGGGGTGCTGGCGGCGATCGCCGCCGCTCGGGGCTGCCTCCTGGCGCAGATGAGCGGGTCTGGGGCGACCTGTTTCGGGCTTTTCGACGATGCTGAAACCGCCGCGCGGGCCGCAACCGTGCTGGCCCGTCCGGGTTGGTGGGTGTCAGCGTAACGACCGGCCTTTGCCGATCACGCCGTCGCCGAAGCGGGCGCGCAGCGTGTCGATGGCGTTCTGTGTCCGTGCCAGCCGTGGCGTTTCGGTATCCGCGAGGTCGCCGAGATCGGCGTCCGCGCGCGCCATCAGCGGGACCGCGCCGATGCCGATCAGGCGAAACGCGGTGCCGTCGGCTTCCCTGGCCAGCAACAGGCGCGCGGCGGCGAAAATCCGGTCCGGCAGCAAGGTGGCGCCGGGCAGCCGGGCGGCGCGGGTGCGGGTGGCGAAATCCGCCGTTTTCAGTTTCAGCACCACGCCACCGGCGGAAAAATCCTTTTCCTTCAATCGTCGGGCGAGTTTTTCCGATAAGCGCCATAAAGGCCGCTCCAGGTCTTCCACCAACCGCAGGTCGGAATCGAACGTGGTCTCGGCGCTGATCGATTTGGTGTCGCGCGCCGGATCGACCCGCCGGGCATCCTCGCCGCGGGCGCGGGCGACCAAAGCGGCTCCGTCCGGCCCGAACAGCTGCAAGGCGCCACGGGCGTCCAGCACCTGCAGATGGCCCAGCCGGGTGATCCCCCGTGCCGCCAGTTTACGGGCCATCGTCGGCCCGACACCGGGCAGCAGGCGCACCGGTTCGGGCGCCAGCAGCGACCGCGCCTCCGCGCCGATCACCGCGAAACCGCGCGGCTTGTCGCGTCCGGCGGCGATTTTTGCCAGCAGCCGGTTCGCCGCCAGCCCGATGGAGATCGTGACGCCCACCCGCATCTCCACGTCGTTGGCGAAGCGGGCCAGCACCATCGCGGGCGGTGCGCCGTGCATCGCCTCGGTTCCCGAAAAATCCAGCGCCGCCTCGTCGATCGACAATGGCTGCACCAGCGGGGTCAGCGCGGCCATCAGCGCGCGGATCTGGCGCGCCGCCTCGGTGTATTTGCGGAAATCCGGTGCGATCACCACCGCGTCCGGGCATGCCGCCAATGCCTTGAACATCGGCATGGCGCTGCGCACGCCGTGCATCCGGGCGATGTAGCAGGACGCCGCGACCACGCCGCGCGTGCCGCCGCCGACGATCACCGGCCGGGCGGCCAATTCGGGGCGGTCGCGCTTCTCCACGCTGGCAAAGAATGCGTCGCAATCGACATGGGCGATGGCCAGCGTGAACAGCTCGGGGTGGCGCACGATCCGCATCCCGCCGCAGACCGCGCAGCCGGTGGCCCGATCCGCCTGGGCCGTCCCGCAATCGCGGCACAGGGCGGCCATTCAGCGCCCGTCCGCCGGCCAGAGCCAGGCGGCGCCTCGCACCCCGGAGGAATCGCCGTGGCGGTTGCGCAGAACCGGCGTGTGGCACACATCGGTGAACACATAGCGCGACAACAGCGGCGGGATGGCGGAATACAAATGCGCCATGTTCGACAATCCACCCCCCAGCACGATCGCGTCGGGGTCCAGCAGGTCGATGATCACCGCCAGCCCGCGCGCCAGCCGGTCGGCATGGCGGTCCAGCGCCTGCTGGGCACGCCTCTCCCCGGCGGCGGCGCGGGCGGGAATTTTGCTGGCATTCCCAACGTTGGCTTCCCCGGGCTGGTTCCGTCGCAGTCACGGGCGAGGCCGGGACCGGACAGCGTGGTTTCCAGGCAGCCGATCCGGCCGCACCAGCAGGTCAGTCCGGGATATTCCTCGACCGTGGGCCAGGGCAGCGGCGTATGGCCCCATTCGCCGGCGATCCGGTGCTGGCCCCGGATCACCCGCCCATCCACCACTATCCCGCCGCCGCAGCCGGTGCCCAGGATCACGCCGAATACCACAGAATGTCCGGCTCCGGCCCCGTCGGCGGCTTCCGACAGTGCGAAGCAGTTGGCGTCGTTCTCCACCCGAATGTCGCGCGCCAGCAGCGCCGACAGGTCGGCATCCAGCCGGTGGCCGTTCAGGGCGTTGGAGTTGGCGTTTTTGACCAGCCCCGTTTCCGGGCTGATGACGCCGGGGATGCCGATACCCACGCTGGCAATCAGACCCAGTTCCTGTTCGGCGTCGCGTACCAGGCCGGCGATGGCCTGCAGCGCGGCTTGATAAGCCGGCGGCGTGGCGATGCGGCGGCGCAGCATCAGCGCCCCGTCGGGGGCCAGCACGCCGATCTCGATCTTGGTGCCGCCGAGGTCGATGCCGATGCGATGCATCCGGTCAGCATGGCGGTCCCCAGAGGATCACTCAAGCGGGGCGCTTGCTCCAGCGGAACGAGCGCAGCAGGATGCCGCGATGAGCGAAACACTTCTGGACGTGAAGGGCATGAACTGCCCGCTGCCGGTATTGCGCGCCAACAAGGCGCTGCGGGTCATGGCGCCGGGCGAGCGGCTGCGGGTGCTGGCCACGGACCGTGCCGCGGTGGCGGATTTCCGCGCGTTCTGCCGGGAGACCGGACACGCGCTGGTGGCGTTCAGCGACGAGGGAGGGGTGCTGAGCTTCGTCATCCGCCGCCGGCCCGAAACGGCCCCCCCCGAAACCCCGGCGGGGGATAGCTGAGTTGCCGACCGCGCTGGTGACCCATCTGGACTGTCTGGACCACGACATGGGCCGCGGCCACCCCGAATGCCCGGCCCGGCTGGCCGCGGTGCTGGCCGGGCTGGAGGCGGAGGTTTTTGCGCCGTTGCTGCGCGAGCAGGCCCCGTTCGCAACGATCGAACAGCTGGTTCGGATGCATCCCAAACCGTATGTGGAGGCAATCCTGTCGA
>JAYTXR010000049.1:0-19654 GCA_043742865.1 Acetobacteraceae bacterium | reverse complement strand
TCCTCGACTGATTGCGCCTGACCCCAGGGTTAGCCCTAATCAGGCTTGCCCCAATCTGGCTTAGGCTCAATTTGGCCTAGCCCCAATCCGGACCTTATGCATGAAGTTCTTCGCCGATACCGCGGGCATCGCTTGAACACCCCGGCAAAAACGATGCCACGCGAAGCCGATGAGGCGCTGGTCACGGCGTTTCTGCGCGAAAATCCCGCCTGGCTGGCCGAGCACCCGGAGCTGTACCGGGTCTTGACGCCCCCCGCGCGGGTGCATGGCGAGGGGCTGGCCGACCACATGGCGGCAATGCTGAGTGCGGCTCGCCAGGATGCCGCGGAAATGGCCGCGCGCGCCGACGTCGTGCTGGCGGCCGGGCGTGCCGCCGCCGGCCTGGCGCAGCTGGTGCAGGAGGCGGTGCTGGCACTGATCCGCTCCGGCGATCCCGCCGAATGCGTCAATCACGAGCTGGCGGGGATCCTCCGCGTCGATCAGGCCTCGCTATGCGTCGAGGGACACAAGCCGGCCGCCGGCCTGCGCAACGCCCGCGAACTTCCGCCCGGCACCGTCGACAGGCTGCTGGACGGGCGCAGCGTGGTATTCCGCGACCAGCCCACCGACACGAAAACGCTGCATGGTGAGGCAGCGGCGCTGGCGAATTTCGACGCGCTGGTGCACATCCCCGGCTCCGGCGCGCCGGCGTTGCTGGCGCTGGCCACCCGCGATGCCCGCGCGCTCGATCCCTCCCAGGGCAGCGGCGCGCTGGCTTTCCTGGGCCGCGTCATCGCCACCGCCCTGGGGCGGTGATTGGATGGGGCGGTGATTGGATGATGGGGGGGGAAGCCAGAACGGCGTTCCTCGACTGGCTGGCCAAGGAGCGCCGCGCCTCCCCGCTCACGGTCGAGGCCTATGGCACGGATGTGTCTCAGTTCCTCGCGTTCCTGACCGGACATCTGGGCGGCGAGCCGGACGTGCCGGCGCTGGGCGCGTTGCGCCAGGCCGATCTGCGCGCCTGGCTGGCGGCGATGGCTGCCCCCTCCAAGAAACTGCCCGGTGGGGCGATCAATGCCACGCGCGCGCGGCATCTATCGACGGTGCGCAGCTTCTTTCGCTACCTCGCCCGACGCCAGGGAACGGAGAACCACGCGGCAAAACTTCTGGCCTCGCCGCGCGCGCGCCCGCCAGTGCCGCGCGCGCTGGCGCCAAAACAGGCCCGCGCCGTGGCCGAGGATATCGGCGAGATCAGCGACAACGCCGCGACCCAGGCGCGCGACATCGCGCTTTTTACCTTGCTGTATGGCTGCGGGTTGCGGATCGCCGAAGCGCTGGCGCTGGATGTGCGGGACGCGCCGAAACCCGGTGAGACCGGCGCGCTGCGCGTGACCGGCAAGGGCTCGAAGCAACGCATCGTGCCGGTGCTGCCGGCGGTGCGCGACGCCATCGCCGCCTGGCTGATCCACCACCCGGACCGCCAGCCCGGCTCGCCGCTGTTCCTGGGCACCCGCGGCAAACGCCTGGACCCGGCGGTGGCGCAGCGCACATTACGAGATTTTCGCCGGCTGAACGGGCTACCCGAGCACGCCACGCCGCATGCGCTGCGCCATTCCTTCGCCACCCATCTGCTGGCCGGGGGCGCCGATCTGCGCTCGATCCAGGATTTACTCGGCCATGCCAGCCTGTCCACCACGCAACGCTACACCGCGGTGGACGAGGCCAAGCTATTGGAGGTTTTTCACCGCACGCATCCGCGCGGTTAACGCCCCGATCTAAAAGCCATGTCGGCATTCCGGCGGCGGCGAAGGCTTATGAGCCCGAGCAGACCGATGCCCAGCAGGCCCAGCGAGGCCGGCTCCGGCACCGCGGCACTCATGAGCGTGCCTACGAAGCCAATCACGTTGGGAGTGGCGGCGGTGTCGGTGTAGAAGCCGACGATCTGACCCAGATCATTCACCCCGTTGATCGTGGTGTTCACGGAGCCCGCGGGGTCGAACGAGCTGAAGCTGCCGCCGATGTCGGTGTAGCCGTGCTGCACGCCCCCCGCGTCGGTGTAGATACCCACGATCTCGCCGGTGTTGCTGATGCCGAGTGCCTGGGTATTGGCCGAGCCAAACGGGTCTATCGTGCTGATGATCCCGCCCACGTCGAGGAAGCCGATGTTGGTGGTCGCCGTGGGCGAATAGAAGCCGACGATGTTGCCAGCATTGTTGATGCCCACCGCCTGGCTGTTCTGGTTGGTTGGGGGCAGCAGGGCGTTGATGCTCGTGAACACGCCGCCGATCTGGCTGTAGGCCGATTGGCCCATCTGGCCGGCCATTTTGTCGAGGGCGAAGTAGCCGACCGTGGTATTGACACTGTTGATGCCGAGCGCCTGGTTGAACACGGTGGCCGGCTGATCGACGGTTTTGAAGGTGCCGCCGATGTCGGTGTAGCCGTGGGTGGTGCCGCCGGCGTCCTGGTAGATGCCGGCCGTGCTGCCCGCGGCGTTAATTCCGGTCACCATGCTCATGACCGAGCCCGGGAAGTTCTGGGGGGTGAAGCTGCTCGGCAGGCTCAGGGTGAAGCCCTGGGCGATCGTCTGACCATGAAAGCCCGCGATCGTGCCGGCGTTGTTGATGCCGAGCAACTGAGTAAAGGCCGGGTCGGTCGGGAACTGCACGGTCTGGACCGTGTAGGCGGGGCCCGCGAGGGCTGTGCCGGTCGAGGCGCCGACGATCAGCGCCAACGCCGCGGCACGGGCAAGAATGGGTCGTTCCATGAGGATCGCTCCGATGATTTCAGGGGTGAATTTCAGGCATTCGCGCGGATTGCATTCCGTCGGGAAAAGCGCATTTTGGCTAAGCAACTTATTGTGAGATCGACAATAGTTACAAATCGGCCGTATCGTCTGCCGAGCTTGCAGATCATGGCCCGCGCGCCGCCTGCATGATCCTTTTGATCCGGGCAACAGTGAAGCCCAGCCCGTCGATGATTGCTTCGCCGATCAGGAAATGGCCGATATTCAGCTCCACCACCTCCGCCAGCGCCGCCACAGGGCCGACATTGGCATAAGTCAGCCCGTGGCCCGCATGACATTCCAGGCCGAGCGCCGGGGTCAGCGCCGCGGCCGCCCGCAGCCGGGCCAGTTCCCGCTTCTTGCCCTCGGCATACGCGCCGGTATGTAGTTCCACCACCGCTGCGCCGATTTCCGCCGAGGCGCGCAGTTGCGCTGGGTCGGGGTCGATGAACATCGAAACCCGGATGCCGGCGGCGGACAGGCGCCCGACCGGGCCGCGCAGCGCCTCGATCTGGCCGGCCACATCGAGCCCGCCCTCGGTGGTGACTTCGGTGCGCTTTTCCGGCACCAGGCACACCGCGTGCGGCTGGGCGGCCAGCGCAATCGCCACCATTTCCTCGGTCGCCGCCATCTCCAGGTTCAACGGCACGTTCAGCGCGGTCATGAACCGGGCGACATCCGCATCGCGGATATGCCGGCGATCCTCGCGCAGATGGATGGTAATGCCGTCCGCCCCGCCCTGCACGGCCGCCAGCGCCGACATCAGCGGATCGGGGTGCCACCCGCCGCGGGCATTGCGCAGGGTGGCCACGTGATCGACGTTCACCCCGAGGCGCAATGGCTTCATGACGCGATCCCCCTGACAACGGCCCTACGTGCGGCCAGTTCGCCGGCCAAATCCAGCGCCGCGATCAGGCTGGAGGGATCGGCGATCCCCTTCCCCGCGATATCGAACGCGGTGCCATGATCGGGCGAGGTACGAACGATCGGCAGGCCGAGCGTGACATTGACGCCGTGATGCATGTCCAGCGTCTTCAGCGGGATCAGCGCCTGGTCGTGATACATGCAGATTGCCACGTCGTAGCGGGCACGCGCGTCGGCGGTGAACATCGTGTCCGGCGACCACGGGCCGGAAACGTCCAGCCCCTCCGCGCGCAATATCGCGATCGCGGGGGCAATGAGGCTGCGTTCCTCCTCGCCCAGCGCGCCCTGCTCGCCGGCATGCGGGTTCAGCCCGGCGATGGCCAGGCGCGGGTTCGACAAACCGAAATCGCGCGCCATCGCCGCAGCGGTGATTCGCGCGGCGATCAGGATCGCCTGTGTATCCAGTATCTCGATGGCCCGGCGCAGCGAGGCATGCACGGTCACGGGCACCACGCGAAGCATCGGGCTGGCCAGCATCATGATCGGACGGCCGGTGGCACCGGTCAGTTCGGCGAGGAACTCGGTATGGCCGGGATGGGCGAAACCGGCGGCGTACAGCGCCGCCTTATTTATTGGGTTTGTCACCACCGCGCCGGCCTCGCCACGCAGCGCCAGTGCCGCAGCCAGGCGGATCGACTTGAGGATGGCAGACGCATTGGCGGGATCGCTGGTTCCGGGTCGTGGCGGCACCGCGAGGCGGACCGGCAGAACCGGCAAGGCATCGGCGAACACCGCAACCGCCTGCGCCGCATTCGCGACCTCCCGCACCGGCACCGCGAGACCGAGCCTCGTCGCCAGCGCCGTCAGCCGATCGGGATCGTCCAACGCTACGAAGACCGGTCCCTCGGCACGGCGCAACCGCCAGGCCGCCAACAGGATCTCCCCGCCGATGCCGGCAGGATCGCCCATCGTCACGGCCAGCGGTAGAGGCAAAAATGCATCCATGCGGGTCAGATATGGATCGCCCTGCCCGCCACCGCCAGCGCCGCTTCCTTCACCGCCTCGCTGAGCGTCGGATGGGCGTGGCAGATACGCGCCACATCCTCGGCCGAGGCGCCGAACTCCATCGCGGTAACCAGCTCGGCGATCAGCGTGCCGGCATCCGGGCCGATAATATGCGCGCCGAGCACCCGGTCGCTGGTCTTGTCGGCCAGGATTTTGACGAACCCCTCGCTCTCGCCCATCGCACGGGCTCGGCCGTTAGCGCTGAACGGGAACTTTCCAACCGTGTAGGCGATGCCGGCGGCTTTCAGCTCTTCCTCGTTCTGCCCGACCGAGGCAACCTCCGGCCACGTGTAGACCACGCCGGGGATCGCCGCGTAATTCACATGCCCGGCCTGCCCGGCCAGCCGTTCCGCAAGGGCGATACCCTCATCCTCGGCCTTGTGCGCCAGCATGGGTCCAGCGATCGCATCGCCGATGGCGTGGATGCCAGGCACATTGGTCGCGTAATGCGCATCGGTCAGCACCCGTCCGCGCTCGTCCAGCGCCACGCCGATTTCCGCCAATCCCAGCCCGGCGAGGAACGGCCGCCGCCCGATCGCCAGCAGCACGACATCGGCGGTGAGCGGTTCCGCCGTCCCGCCTTTCGCCGGCTCCACGATCAGCACCACGCCGGCATCGGTCTTCTGCGCGGCGGTGACCTTGGAACCCAGCTTGAACTTCATGCCCTGCTTGGCCAGCGAGCGCTGGAAATGTTTTGCCACTTCCCCGTCCATGGTCGGCACCAGCCGGTCGAGGTATTCGACCACCGTCACCTGCGATCCCAGCCGCAGCCAGACCGAGCCCAGCTCCAGCCCGATATAGCCGCCGCCGATCACCACCAGATGACCCGGCACTTTTTCCAGCTCCAGCGCGCCGGTAGAGGTGACGATGCTGATTTCGTCCACCTCGACCCCCGTCAGCGGCACGCTCTCGCTGCCGGTGGCGATGACGATGTGCCTGGCGCCATAGACAGTGCCGCCGACATCCACCTGGCCGGCGCCGACGATCTTGCCCGCACCCTTCAGCCAGGTGATTTTGTTCTTCTTGAACAGGAACTCCACACCCTTGACGTTGGCCGTGACCACCTCGTTTTTGCGCGCCTGCATCCGCGCCAGATCGAGCTTCACCCCGTCCACCCGGACGCCGTGATCGGCCAGCGCATGGCCCGCGTGCTCGAACTCCTCGGACGATTGCAGCAGCGCCTTGGACGGGATGCAGCCGACATTCAGGCAGGTGCCGCCCAGGGTCTCGCGTTTCTCGACGCACGCCACCGTCATTCCAAGCTGCGCCGCGCGGATCGCGCAGACATAGCCGCCGGGGCCGGAACCGATGACAATGACGTCGAAAGAACCAGGGACGCCCAAGCTATCTCCCATGCTCATAAATCCAGCAGCAGGCGGCGGGGATCCTCGACGCCTTCCTTGATGCGAACGAGGAAGGAAACCGCCTCCTTGCCGTCGACGATGCGGTGGTCGTAGGACACCGCCAGATACATCATCGGCCGGATTTCAACCTTGCCGCCGATCGCCATCGGCCGATCCTGGATCTTGTGCATGCCCAGGATCGCCGATTGCGGTGGATTGAGGATCGGCGTGGACATCAGCGAGCCATAGACCCCGCCATTGCTGATGCTGAACGTGCCGCCGGAGAGATCATCGAGCTTCAGCGCCCCGTCGCGAGCACGCCGGCCAAAGTCGGAAATAGCTTTTTCGACGCCGGCGAAACTCAGCTTGTCGCAGTCGCGGATGACCGGCACCACCAGCCCGTTCGGCCCGCCGACCGCGATGCCCATGTTGACGTAGTTTTTGTAGATGATCTCATCGCCGTCGATCTCGGCATTGACCGTCGGGAATTCCTTCAGCGCGGCGATGGTCGCTTTGACAAAGAACGACATGAAGCCGAGCCGGACGCCTCCATGCTTCTTCTCGAAGGCGTCACGGTATTCCGCGCGCAGCGCCATCGCCGCGGACATGTCCACCTCGTTGAAGGTGGTCAGCATCGCCGCGTTGTTCTGGGCCTCCTTCAGGCGGATGGCGATGGTACGGCGCAGCCGGGTCATCTTCACCCGCTCCTCACGCGCATCGGCGGCGCGTGGCGGCTTCGCGGCCGCAGCCGCCGGCGCGGGGGATGCGGGGCGGGACAGGAATTCCAGCACGTCGCCCTTGGTGATGCGCCCATCCTTGCCGGTGCCCGCGAGCTGTGCCGCGGGCAATGTTTTTTCCTCCAGGATCTTCGCCGCCGACGGCATCGGCGCATGCGCCGCCGCAGCGACCGGCGGGGCGGCAGCGGCCGGCGGGGTCGCGGGCCGCGACACCGGACCCAGCGGCCGGGGCGGCGGGTTTACGCCCGATTGCGGATTGGCGGCCGGACCCGGGGCCGCGACGCTTGCCCCAGCCTCGACCATCCCGAGCACCGCGCCAACCTCGACCTCCCCGCCTTCAGGAACGGTGATGCTGAGCACGCCGGCCGAGGGCGCGGAAACCTCGACTGTAACCTTGTCGGTCTCCAGTTCCACCAGCGGCTCATCGGCGGCCACCGCCTCGCCCGCCTGCTTCATCCAGCGAGCCACCGTCGCGGTGGTCACGCTCTCGCCCAGGGTCGGCACCTTGATCTCGGTCGCCATGTTTGGTCCTTAAATTTCTTGTTCAGGCTAGGGGATCGTTCAAGCTGGGCGATCGGTCAGGCCATCAGGGCTTCGGCCACCAGGGCTGCCTGTTGGGCGGCATGAACCTTGGCCTGGCCGGTCGCCGGGCTGGCGGCCATTTCCCGCCCCACATAGGTCGGGCGCTTGCCCTTGATGTCGATGCCGCGCAGTACCGCCTCGATCCGCCGGTCGGCGAAATTCCAGGCGCCCATGTTCTCGGGTTCCTCCTGGCACCAGACGATTTCGGCGTTGCGGTACGGCGCCAGCAAACGGGTCAGGGTCTTTTCCGGAAACGGATACAGCTGTTCGACCCGCAGGATGGCGACGTCCTGGATGGCGCGCGCGCGCCGCTCCGTGAGCAGGTCATAAAAAACCTTGCCGGTGCACAGCACTACGCGCTTGACCTGTTCGGGCGGCGCGATCGGATCGATCTCCGGAATGACGAACTGGAACGTCGAATCCGCGGCCAGATCGGCCAGCGGGGAAACCGCCAGCTTGTGGCGCAGCAGCGATTTCGGCGTGAAGATCACCAGCGGCTTGCGAAAATTACGCCGCAGCTGGCGGCGCAGTTTATGAAAGTAATTGGCCGGCGTGGTCAGGTTGCAGACCGCCATGTTGCGCTCGGCGCAAAGCTGCAGATACCGCTCGGGCCGGGCCGAGGAATGCTCCGGCCCCTGACCCTCATGGCCATGCGGCAGCAGCAGCGTCAGCCCGGACATGCGCAGCCATTTGGTCTCGCCGCTGGCCAGGAACTGGTCGATGATCACCTGCGCCCCGTTGGCGAAATCGCCGAACTGCGCTTCCCACAGCACCAGCGTCTTTGGGTCGGCCAGGGTGTAGCCGTATTCGAAGCCCAGCACCCCGGCCTCCGACAGCAGCGAATTGTAGATTTCGATCCGCGCCTGCTGCGGCTGGATGTTGTTCAGCGGCACGTATTCGTTCTGGTTGGCCTGATCGATCAGCACCGCATGGCGCTGGCTGAATGTGCCGCGTTGGCAATCCTCGCCGGACAGGCGGATCCGGTGGCCCTCCAGCAGCAGCGTGCCGAAGGCCAGCGCCTCGCCGGTGGACCAGTCGATGCCCTCGCCGCTATCCATCATCGCCTGCTTGGCATCCAGTTGGCGGGCGATCTTCGGATTGACCGCGAACCCGGCCGGCACGCTGGCCAGCGCATGGCCAACCTGGCGCAGCGTCTCGGCCGGCACGCCGGTGGGTTCCTCGGCATGTTCGGGCGCCTCGTCGGATTGCTTGAAGCCGGTCCAGTGGCCTTCCAGCCAGTCGGCCTTGTTCGGCTTATAGCTTTTCGAGGCCTGAAACGCGGCTTCCAACGTAGCGGTGAATTCGTCCCACAATGCCTGCGCCTGCCCGGAAGGCAGCGTGCCCTCGGCAGCCAGACGCTCCGCATACAATGCCCGCGTGGTCTTCATCCGGCCGATGGCGCTGTACATGATCGGCTGGGTGAAGGCCGGCTCGTCGCCCTCGTTATGGCCGTGCCGGCGGTAGCAGACGATATCCAGCACGACGTCGGTGGCGAATTGCAGGCGAAACTCGGCGGCCATCCGGGCGCAGAAGATCACCGCTTCAGGGTCGTCGCCGTTCACGTGCAGGATCGGCGCCTGAATGGATTTCGCGACATCGGTACAGTAAAGCCCCGAATAGGCGTGCGCGGGCACCGTGGTGAAGCCGATCTGGTTGTTGACCACCAGATGGATGGTGCCGCCGGTGCGGTAGCCGATCAGCTGGCTCATCGCCAAGGTCTCGTAGACCAGGCCCTGGCCGGCGAAGGCGGCATCGCCATGCATGATGATTGCCATGACCGAGGCGCGCGCGCCGGTATCCCCGGCCATGTCCTGACGGGCCCGCACCTTGCCCACCACCACCGGATCGACCGCCTCCAGATGCGAGGGGTTCGGCTGCAACGAGACATGCACGCTGCGCCCGGCGACATCCAGGTCGGTGGAGGTGCCGAGATGGTATTTGACGTCACCGGAGCCCTGCACGTCGTCGGGTTTGAAGCTCTCGCCGCCGAACTCGGAAAACACCGCGGTGAACGGCTTCTTCACCACATTGACCAGCGTGTTCAGCCGGCCGCGATGGGGCATGCCGATGGCAATTTCGTTCACCCCCGCGACGGCGGCGACCTCGATCATGGCGTGCAGCGCCGGGATCGTGACCTCGCCGCCCTCCAGCCCAAACCGCTTGGTGCCGACATAGCGTTTTTGGCAGAACGCCTCAAAGCCTTCGGCCTCGGTCAGTTCGCGCAGGATCTTGGTCTTGCCCGCGGCGTCGAACATCTTCAGCCAGGGCGCACCCTCGACACGACGCTGGATCCAGGATTTCTGGTCGGGGTCCTGGATATGCATGAACTCGACCGCGACCGAGCTGCAATAGGTCTCGCGCAGGATCGCCACGATCTGGCGCAAGGTCGCGGTCTCCCGACCCAGCACGCCGTCGATGAAAATCGGCCGACCCATGTCCAAATCGGAAAAACCGTAGCTTTTAGGGTCCAGCTCAGCATGGTGATGAGGCACTTGAAGGCCCAGCGGATCGAGCTTCGCTTCCAGATGTCCGCGCACGCGGTAGGACCGGATCAGCATCAGCGCGCGGATCGAATCCAGGATCGCCGCACGGGCAAGCGGGTCCGGCAGCGCACTGGGCACGGCCGGCGGCGCCTGCTTGCCCGGCTGCTTCGCTGCGACCGGCTCATTGTCCTCAAACGAGATATGGCGTGGCGCCCACGACGCGCCCTCGGCGTCCAGCAGCACCGAGCGGGCCTCGTCGTTCAGCGCATCGAACAGCTCGGAAAAACTTGGATCGACCGATCCGGGGGATGCTACCCAGCGCGCATAAAGACCCGCGAGGAACGCCGCATTCGCGCCACTGAGGGCGCCGGCCAGAATATCGACGCCCGCCATCGGATCCGTCCTTCACTTGTTGCCGCGGTCACGCTCGGAGGGCCGCCCCACCGCGCGTGACGCCCTGACCGGGCGTCGGTAGGCCTGCTCAACCTGCGTGAATAGAGCGGCGCGGGTTAAATTGGAACCCCGCGGCGAGCCTGCGCAACGACCGGCCAATGGACTGGCCCAGTGACTGGCCCAGTGACTGGGCACATCACTGGCCAAATCACTGGCATGCAACGCGTCCGTGCCTCAGGGCATGGGCGGCGGGTCCGGATGTTCGGCCGGGTCGGACATTTGCCGGCGCTCGGCGAGGAATTGATCGAATTCCGCCTTATCCTTGGCGTAGCGCAGTCGGTCGAGGAAACCGACGAAGTCGCGTTGCTCGTCTTCCAGCCGGCGCAGCGTCTCAGTGCGATACTCGTCGAAGGCGCGGTTGCCGCTGCCCGGAGGCGCCCTTTGGCCCCAGCCTGGCTGGCCCTGCGGCGACCCGCCGGCTTGACGAAACCCCCGAGGACCGTCGTTCCAGCATCCCATGCGCTTGCTCCACATCATGACGAATAACGTGGCCAGGCCGATCGGCCACCACCAGATGAAGGCCAGGACCACCAAGGCAATCCGGAGCGGACGAGATTCCCCCACGCCGCGCAGGAACGGGCCGGGTTCTCCACCGGCAAAACCCCCGCGGGCAAACCAGTTCCATAGTGGCGGGCCGCAGGACGCCGCCCCGGGTTGCTGACGATCCGACGAATAGGACATCGAAGCCTCCATGTGAATGTAAGTGACATTTACATAGGGATAGCAGCGCGGCCCGTCAAGAAAATCCTCTTCCCGCGCGCGATTTCACCCGAGCAGGCCAAGTCCCCGCAGATAGACCAGGAAACCGGCTTCCAGCAGATCCTCTGGCGACATCGGCAGCTTGCGCCGTGCCGCATCGCCGCGGCCAAACAGCGAGGCGATCCCGTGCGCCAGCGCCCAGACATGCAGGGCAACCATCAGCGAGGGTGGCCGCGCGGTCTCGCCCGGCCCGTCTTGGCTCAATCCGGCCTTACCCAATCTGGCACACAGCACGTCGGTCGCTTCCCGCAGCACAAAGAAAGCCCGATCGCCGGCCGCCAGCAACGCCGGATAGGCCGCCAGCGACAGCCCCGCATCGAACATCGCCGCGTAAAAGCCAGGTTCGCTGCGCGCGAAGCCCAGATACGCCCGACCCAAATTCCCGAAGGCGATGACGGGGTCCGGGCGGCCGCTGTTCCAGGCACCGGCAAGCACTTCGGAAAAACGTTCGTAGCCACGCAGCGCGACATCGGCCAGCAACGCCTCGGCATCGCGGAAATGACGGTACGGCGCGGCCGGGCTGACGCCGGCCGCACGGGCTGCTTCAGCGATGGTGAAACCGGCCGGCCCCTTGACGGCAATCAGTTGCACTGCGGCGTCAATCAACGCCTCGCGCAGATTGCCATGATGATAGCCCCGACGCGACGCTCTCTCGCCATTTCCTGACCAGGCCATATGAAAAGCCCTTACAGGAGACCGCCGAGGAAGCAAGGACGGAAGCCGTCCTTCGCACTTGCACAATATTGCAATCGGCGTCGCATTCGTGATATCTTCCGCTCGTTATCGACGAATCTGTCCAAAACGATCTGTCCAAAGGATCTCCAGAGTATCGGATTTGATCATGAGCCACACATTTGAAACTCTCAGTAACGCCTCTATACTCGTCTCCGAGGATGGCCGTCCGGTGCTGGCTACCGATCCCTGGCTGTTCGGCACCTGCTATTTCGGCAGCTGGGCGCTCGACCATCCGCTATCGGACGCACAGATCGAGACGATGAAGCAGGCGGAATATTACTGGATTTCGCACGGGCACCCGGATCACCTGCACCCAGACTCGCTGGCTTCGCTGCCCAGGGGCAAGAAACTTCTGCTGCCGGACCATTACAGCCTGGAAATAGCCAACGGGCTGCGCGACGACGGTTTCGATGTGACGATCCTGCCATACCGCGAGTGGTTCCCGTTATCCGCTGGGGTCAGGGTGATGTGCATCGATAACATGAACCAGGACGGTATTCTGGTGATCGAGGCGGGCGACAGCCTGCTGGTGGACCTGAACGACTCACCGCTATGCGGCGAAGCCCGCTTCATCCGCGATCTGGTCCGACGGCACGACAAAGCCAAAACCTACCTTCTGGCGCTATGCGCGATCGATGCCGACATGTTCAATTTCGTCGATGAGACCGGCAAATCCCTGGCCGGCCCGCCCGATGAGCGCAAGCGCGGCATGATCTGGCGGACCGCCCGCATCGCCGAGACACTCGGCATCGGCAGCTTCTGCGTGTCCTCGTCCCAGCACATCTATATCCGCGCCGATTCCGTCTGGGCCAACCCCTACCGGGTCACCTGGTCCGACATCCAGACGCACTGGCACCGGCCCGATATCCGTATCATTGCCCCGTTCGTCACGGTGGAGCTCACCACCGGCGCGGTCACCGCCAATCATCCCGACCACACCTCCGACGAAAGCCAGATCACCACGCGGACCGGGGACGATGACTGGGACGAAACGCTCTCGGGCGAGGAATGGCAGAAGGTCGAGGCGTTCATGCGCAAGTTCGAGCTGGTGCGTCGATATGTCGATTTCGTAACGTTCACCGTCGGCGGCGAATCTCGCCAGGTCGACATCAACCCGCCGAGAAATCGCCCCGCCGGCAAGCGCCGCGGCATCGAGTTCATCGTGCCGCGCCGGTCCTTGATGGAGGTGGTGACCTGGGGTTACCTCGACGATCTGCTGATCGGCAATTTCATGAAGACGCGGTTAATCAACACGCAGCTTTATCCCCGCTTCACCCCGCTGGTCGCGAAGATCGGCGGCAACGCAAAGGTCTATACGCGTGCGGAATACCGGCGCTTCCTCGGCCGCTATGTCCGTCGCAACCCGATCGGTACGGCGTCGGCCCTATTGAGCATCGAGCTCGACCAGGTGTTCATCCCCTGGATCCGCCGAACTGCCGACGGCCTGGGCGTTAAGAAGCCGCTGAAATACGTCTATCGCAAGCTACTCGGCGATCCGGTTCTACCCAAAGCGATCTGATCGCGCGCCAGCGCCCGCATACTTCTTTAGCATCCGGCTTGGCAATTTGACGTTTCAGTCCACGCGCATCTTTATGTACGAGTTAGTTTCCTAACCCAGGAATTTGCCTATGCAATCGAGACCGACTGGTGTCGATGATTGGACGCCCAAGGATTATTTGCTGCTCGCCGCCTTTTTCCTGCTGTCCTTGGCATTGTACGGCGCTCTGGCGTTTCGCCTGGCCCAAGGCGCTTACCTCGATTATTACAATCTGGCGTTCGACTTCGACCCGATCCGAACGGTCGAAGCGCTGGCCGTCACGCCGCCGGATTTCCTCAATGTCAAGCATCCGCTGGTGGTGTTGCTGCGCCCGCTCGCCTGGCCGCTGCTGCTGGCCGGGCTGACCGCCAAGCAATCCGCCGCACTGGTCATGGCCGACTTCGGCGCCGCAACCGTGACGCTGTGCTTCGTCTTCCTGCGCAAGGCCACGATCGAACGGCCCATCGCGGCGGCCCTGACTTTGCTGTTCATTGTCACGGGCACGCAGATATTCACCTCGATCATCACCGAAACCTACGGAATAGCCGGGTTTTCCATCGTCCTGACCTGGGTGATCGCGCAGGCCCGCCTGACCGACCCCAGCCGGTTCCGGCGCTGGCGCTACGCCGCTGGGGTGCTGACCTTCGGCACGACGATCACCAACGTCCTGCAGACCTTCATCGCCGAGATGCTGGTTGGCTGGAGATGGGAAGGCTTCTTGCAGGCGATTCGCCGCTGCTTCCTGTTCGGCATCCTGCTGACCATCCCGATCGGGATCCTGGCGGTAGCGGTCTGGCACAACCCGCTGCGCGAGGAATTGAAAGATCCGGTGCTCGCGTTGAAGCATGTGCTGTGGTTGAGCACCAAGGGACCACGGACCAGCGCCGGGGAGGTTCTGCTGACGTTCTTCACGCTCTCTTTCGTGTCGCCATTCTATAGTTGGCTGATGCTGCCCGAGGGCATTAACATGCGGGATTTCCGGGACTACGCGTTTCCATTGGCGGGGCAGATCGCGGCTCCCCTGTGGCTGGCGTTCTGCGCTTGCGGCACCGTGGCGGGACTTTGCCATCGCCGCTACCGGATCATCGCCAGCGGCCTCGCCGCCGCGCTGGTGTTCAACCTGCTGTTTCACCTAAATTTTCAATTCCGCGGTAGTATCTATATTTATGCCGCGCATATGCATTTCCTGATCTTCGCGCTGGGCGCCGGGCTGGCGCCATGGCTAAGCGCGGCCAGAATGTCGGGCAAGGCCTACATCGCCGTGGTGCTGCTGCTGGCGGTTCTGGTCGGCGCCGATAATCTGCCGATCGCCAGCGCCTTCGTCACCGATTTCGATGATGTCCATTTGTCTTGCCCCGCCCCCTGTGCGGACAAGATTGGCCAATAGGCGGCGTTCATGTCAGCCACGCTGTCTCCGTCCCCGATCCTGCCGGATGCGCTGGCGCTGCCGCTTTGCGTCGATCTCGATGGCACGCTGATCCGGTCCGATATGCTGCTGGAAGGATTTTGCGCGCTGGCCACCGATCCGCGCGTGGTCCCGACCCTGCTGCTGCTGTTGCGCGGACGAGCGGAGTTCAAGCAATCGGTTGCCGCAAGCGCGCCGATGGACCCGGCCCTGCTGCCCTACAACGAAACCCTGTTGGCCTATCTGCGGGCGCAAAAGGCCGCCGGACGATATCTGGTGCTCGCAACGGCCGCGGACCAGCGCGCCGCCCGGTCGATTGCCGCGTATTTGGGAATTTTTGACGAGGTGATCGCGTCAGACGGCATCCATAATCTGAAAGGCGAAGCGAAAGCGCGCGCCCTCGTGGCGCGGTTCGGCGCGAAGGGTTTTGGCTATGCCGGCAACGCCAACAGCGATCTGGCGATCTGGCGGCAGGCGGCGTCCGCTATCGTGGTGAACGCACCCGCCGGCGCGCTGGCGCAGGTACGCGCCGCGATCCCGGTGGAACTGGTCATCGCCGATCGGACGCCGTTGTTGCGCGAACTGGCCCGCGCGATCCGGCCGCATCAATGGGTCAAGAACCTGCTTGCCTTCGTGCCGATCCTCACTGCCCACGCGCTCACCGAAGCATCCGCCTGGATCGGCGGCGCGCTGATATTCGTCGCGTTTTGCTGCACCGCGTCCTCGATCTATTTGATCAACGACCTGCTCGACATTGCCGCCGACCGGACGCATCCGCGCAAACGTCTACGCCCGTTCGCCCGCGGCGCGATCCCGTTGCCGATCGGGCTGCTGGCCGCTGTCGTGCTGCTGGCTGCCGGGCTCGCTTTGGCGCAGATCGGACATGCCTTATGGATCGTGGTGCTCTACGCGCTGATGTCGATCAGCTACTCGTTCCGTCTGAAGGAGCTGCCGCTCGTCGATGTGTTCATGCTGGGCGCGCTCTACACCATCCGGCTATTCGGCGGCGGGGAGGCGACCGGCCATCGGCTCAGCTTGTGGTTGCTCGGTTTTTCCAGCTTTCTGTTCCTCAGCCTGGCTCTGCTGAAGCGGGTCGAGGAGTTGATGAACCTGGGAAATTCCGGCGGCTCAAAAGCGGCGCGGCGCGGCTATTCGTCGGCGGACACGCCGACCCTGCAGCTATTCGGGGTCGCCTCGGCATTCGCGTCCAGCATCGTGCTCTCGCTGTTCGTGCAGAGCGAAGCCAGCGGACAGAACTACGCTTCCCCCGCGCTGCTTTGGCTGGTTGTGCCGTTGCTGCTGTTCTGGCAATGCCGCATGTGGCTCGCCGGCGCGCGCGGCTACATGCACCATGACCCCATCGTCTATGCGATGCGCGATCGGGTGTCCTGGGCAATCGGTGCGGCGGTGGGCATCGTTCTGATCGCGGCCAAATCGCTGCCGTTCCCGTTCGGATCGTGACGCGATGACCCCGCCGATCCTCGGATTGATCCTGTTCAGCATCAGCCTGTCGGCGATCGCGCAGGTGCTGTTCAAATTCGGCATGTCCTCCGTTTCGGTCCAGCAGGCTCTGGCCGGCGGATCGCCGCTGAAAGCAGCCGTTGCGGTGTTCCTCAGCGCCGGGGTGCTCGGCGGGCTGTCGCTGTATGGTATTGGCACCGTGCTGTGGCTCGGCGTGCTGTCGCGCACCGAGGTGTCGCAGGCCTATCCGTTCGTGGGGCTGGGGTTCGTGCTGACCGCGCTAATCGGGTTTTTTCTGTTTGGCGAGACACTGAGCCCGCTGCGAATCGGTGGGATCGCGCTGGTGATCCTGGGGATTTTCCTGATTTCGCGCAGCTGAAACAAAAGCAAGGCCGGGCTCTCCCCGGACCCGCCAGGGCCGAGCCCTGGACCTCCTAAAAGGGGGCTTCCAAAGGGCGACTGCCCTTTGGCAGGTTCGGGCAGAGCCCGACCTTGCTTACACTCTCCCAACCCGTTCCAACCCGCCCATATAGGGCCGCAGCACCGGCGGGATCAGGATCGAGCCGTCCGCCTGCTGGTAATTCTCCATCACCGCTATCAGCGCCCGCCCGACCGCGACGCCCGAGCCGTTCAGCGTATGGACAAAACCGACGGTCTTGCCGTCGGCGGCGCGGAAGCGGGCATTCATGCGCCTTGCCTGGAAATCGCGGCAATTGGAGCAGGAACTGATTTCACGCCAGCTTTGCTGTCCCGGCATCCACACTTCCAGATCGAACGTCTTGCTGGCCGAGAAGCCGGTATCGCCGGAGGACAGCAGCACCCGGCGAAACGGCAGTTCCAGCAGGCTCAGCACCTTCTCGGCGGCCTGTATCATGCGCTCGTGTTCGGCTGCGCTGTGATCCGGATGCACGATGGCGACCAGTTCCACTTTGCGAAACTGGTGCTGACGCAGCATGCCACGGGTGTCCCGCCCGGCTGATCCGGCTTCGCTGCGAAAACAGTCGGTCAGCGCGGTCAGGCGGATCGGCAGCGCCGTCTCGGCGAGGATATCGCCGGCCACGGTGTTGGTCAGCGGCATCTCCGCAGTCGGGATCAGAAAGCGCCCGTCGAGGGTCTCGAACAGATCGTCCTTGAATTTCGGCAGATTGCCGGTGCCGTAGGCGGTCGCTTCATTGACCAAAGATGGCACCACCATCTCGGTATAGCCATGCGCGTCGGTATGCAGATCCAGCATGAACTGCCCGAGCGCGCGCTCCATGCGCGCCAACGCCCCGCGTAGAACCGTGAAGCGGGCGCCCGCGAGTTTTGCCGCAACGGCGAAATCCATCAGACCGAGCGTCTCGCCGAGTTCGAAATGCTGTTTCGGCGGGAAACCGAGGTCGCGCGGCTCGCCGTGCTGGGCCACGATAACATTGGCGGTTTCGTCCGCGCCGTCCGGCACGTCGGGCTGTAGGATGTTCGGCAGGTCTTCGAGCGCCGAGTGGATAGCGGCATTCAGCCCGCCGGCCACCTGCTCCAACCCCTCCATCTCGTCGCGCAACTTCGTGGCTTCTGCCTCGGATGCCGCGGTATTGGTCCCCTGGCGCTTCCCCTGACCGATCTCCTTGGCCAGAGCGTTGCGCCTTGCCTGTTTTTCCTGCAGCGCGGTTTGCGCCGCCCGTCGCTCGAAATCCCGCGTCAGAATGTCCGATGCGACCGCCGGCAACCCCCGCCGGCTCAGCGCCGCGTCGAAAACCTCCGGCTCGGCACGGATCGCGCGGATGTCGTGCATCGTCAGCCCTCCGCCGGCTTCGGCGCGACCCAGCCTGCCGTCACGATGGAAATTTCGTACAATAGGATAAGCGGAACCGCGAGTCCGACCTGGGTAATGATGTCCGGCGGCGCCAGGATCGCGGCGATCACGAACATGCCGACATAGGCGTAGCGGCGAAACTTTTTCAGCGACGCGGCGGAAACGATGCCGACCTTGGCCAACAGGGTCAGCAGCACGGGCAGCTCGAAGGTGATGCCAAACGCGAAGATCAGCTTCATCACCAGGTCCAGATACTCGCTGACCTTCGCTTCCAGCTGGATCGGCAACCCGCCATTGCCCTCGGGGATCTCGAAGCTCAAGAAGAAACGCCAGGCGAATGGGAACACGAAGTAGTAGGCCAGCGCGCCGCCCGCGAAGAACAGGACCGGTGTCGCCACCAGAAACGGCAGCATCGCCCGCTTCTCACTGCGATACAGGCCGGGTGCCACGAACAGCCAGATCTGCGTCGCCACCACCGGAAAAGACACGAACGCGGCGCCGAACAGGGCCACCTTCAGATAGGTGAAGAACGCCTCGTATAGCGCGGTGAAGATCATCCGCCGATCGCCGCCGCCCCTGGTCTGCAGGATATCGGCCAGCGGCTGAGCCAGAAACGAGTACAGCTGCTTGGAGAAGTAATAGGCGATGAAGAAGGCGATCAGGAACGCCGCCATCGACCAGATCAGCCGCCGGCGCAGCTCAACCAGATGCTCGAGTAGCGGCATCGGCTTGTCGTCGATCGGGTCGTCTACTTTGGGGTCGGCCACAAAAATCCTGTCAGGCGGTTAGAAGTGACGCGCGGGCGACTGCGCCACGATCGCGGGTGGCACGAAAGCCGGCGCCTCCGGTTCGGCTGCTGCCGGCCTGGGCGGCGACAGATAGTCCGGCAAGCTGAAACCAGGCGGAATGAACGCCGGCGGGCCAACCTCCGGCTCCTCCTCCGGCGCCCCCACCGGCACCACGGCGCTGTCCACCCCGTCCGGGCGCGTCAGTTCAGCAGCCGAGTGTGCCCCGATCGCTGCTTCGTCCGTCACCGCGGCGTCAGGGGCGGCTTCGGCCGGAAGCGGTATGGCGGGATCGAGGGGATTGGAGGCGAAAGTGGTACGCAGCGACCCATCCGGGTCGACAGCGCGTTCGACCGTGCCCTTGAAATCGAAATTGCGGATCTGGTTGATGCTGTCGCGAACCTCGTGCAGATCGGCTTCGCGCACCATCTCATCGACATGGGTCTGGAATTCGCCGGCCATGCGGCGCGCCTTCTTTATCATCTCCGTGACCGCCTTGATCGCCACCGGCAGGTCCTTCGGGCCGATGAAGATCACCGCGACCACGACGATCAGCGCTATTTCAGACCAGGCAAAATCGAACATGCGTGCCAGTTATCTCCGGCCGGCTTGCTAGCAGGAAACCGTCGCCGCGGAAACCGGGGGCTCAGCCGCCGGTTTCGGGGTCTTTTGCGGGGGCGGGCACCGGCAATTTGGGTGCGGGAAACGGCATGTCCAGCAGCAGGTCTTCCCGCCGCGGCAAATCGCGTAGGTCCTTGAGCCCGAACTGGATCAGGAACCCCTCCGTGGTGCCCCACAAACTCGGTCTTCCAGGGCTTTCCTTGCGGCCTTTCGGCGCCACCAGGCCCGCCTCCAGCAACGCGTCCAGCGTCTGCTGGGCCAGCGAGGTGCC
>JAYTXR010000048.1:0-1703 GCA_043742865.1 Acetobacteraceae bacterium | reverse complement strand
CTGGTCGGTATTCCTGCACCGGGCCGCCGGGTGCGGGAATATCCACATCAACTTAGCGGCGGGATGCGGCAGCGGGTGATGATCGCCATGGCGCTGGCCAATGACCCGGTCTTGCTGATCGCCGACGAGCCGACCACGGCGCTGGACGTGACGATCCAGGGGCAGATCCTGGCCGAGCTGGCGGCGCTGAAGCGGGCCCAGGGCCTGGCGCTGCTGCTGATCAGTCACGATCTGCGGATCGTGCGCCGCTATGCCGATAAATTATGCGTGATGAAGGACGGCCTGGTGGTGGAAGCCGGGCGCGTGGCGGATGTGTTCGCCGCCCCCGCACACCCATACACGCGCATGCTGCTGGATGCGGTGCCGAAAGGCGCGCCGGCACCGTTGGCCTCGGGGGCGGCAGAGGTGCTGCGGGCGGACGACATCAAGGTGTTTTTCCCCATTCGCCGCGGCTTCCTGCGCCGGCGGGTGGGGGAAGTGCGGGCGGTGGATGGGGTCTCGTTGAACCTGTCCGAAGGCGAAACACTGGGACTGGTCGGCGAGTCCGGCTCCGGCAAGACCACCATCGGGTTGGCCTGCCTGGGGTTGGCGCCGGTAATGGGGAAAATAACCGTCGCCGGGCAGGACATCGCCCAACTGAACCCGCGCGACCTGCGCCGGCTGCGCGCGAAGATGCAGATGGTGTTTCAGGACCCCTATGGCAGCCTGTCGCCGCGCATGACCGTGGGAGACATCGTGGCCGAGGGGCTGACCGTGCACGCACCCGAGCTGACCCGGGCCGGGCGCGCCGCCAGGGTGGCAGCGCAGCTGGAGGAAGTGGGGATGGAAGCCGCCACGGCGCAGCGCTACCCGCACGAGTTCAGCGGCGGTCAGCGCCAGCGCATCTCGATCGCGCGCGCGCTGATCCTGGCGCCGCGGTTCGTGGTGCTGGACGAGCCGACCTCGGCGCTGGATATGTCGGTGCAGGCGCAGATCGTGGAGTTGCTGCGCGGCCTGCAGCAGCGCCATGGGTTCGGCTATCTGTTCATCAGCCACGATCTGAAGGTGGTGCGCGCGCTGGCGCATCGGGTGGTGGTGCTGCGCCAGGGCCGCGTGGTGGAAGCCGGAGCCGCGGCGCAGATTTTCGACCACCCGGTGCAGGAATATACCAGCAGTCTGATGCAAGCGGCGTTCGCGCTGGATGCCTGAGTCTAAATGCCGCGCAGCTCGGCCAGGCCGCGCAGAGCGGTGCCGTCCAGGGCGAAATTGGCGGGGTCGAGCCAGGCGCGCAGCGCTTCCCGCCGTGCGGGCCATTCGTCTTCCAGGATCGAAAAATAGGCGCTGTCGCGCAGCCGGCCCTTGATCACCCGGTCGGCGCGCAGCGTGCCTTCATAGGTGAAGCCGAGCCGAATGGCCGCGCGTCGGGAGGGGGCGTTCAGCGCGTGGCATTTCCACAACAGGCGGCGATATCCCAAATCGTCGGCGGCCAGCCGCAGCAGCAGAAACATCGCCTCGGTCGCCGCGCGGGTGCGCTGCAACACCGGAGAAAACCAGATATCGCCAAGCTCGATTGCGGCGTTGCGCGGCTGGATGTCCATCAGCGTCAGCCACCCCGACGCGAGCCCGGTGGCGATCGGGCGGATGGCCCAGGCCATCGGGTCGTGGTTGGCGGCGAACTCGGCGACGAAGCCGGCCATTGCGGGCGCGGTGGCGAATGGGCCATA
>JAYTXR010000047.1:0-3281 GCA_043742865.1 Acetobacteraceae bacterium | reverse complement strand
GCACGGCGTCACCGCGTGGCCGTAATAGGCCGATGAACCCCGGAGGGAACCCGGCGGGGAACCATGGTTGGAGTTCCGTCTTAGGCTCCAAATCAAAGGGATCCGACAGATGAAGCTCTTCGCCTGCCAGAACTGTTCACATATGCTGTTTTTTTATAATGACCATTGTGAACGTTGCAAACACCAGCTTGGTTATATCCCCGCCCTGACGACGTTGTCAGCGATCGAAACCGACGGGGCGGTGTGGCGGGCATTGGCGGCGCCGCAGGGCGGCTACCGGGCTTGCGCCAACGCTGCGTACGGCGCGTGCAACTGGCTGATCGACGCCGATTGTGATGAGCCATTATGCACCGCGTGCCGCCATAACCGCCTCGTGCCAGATCTCTCGATCGAGGAGAATGTCGTGCGTTGGCGCAAGATCGAGCTGGCCAAGCATCATCTGTTCTACACGCTGCTCCGCCTGGGCCTGAATTTGGCCAATCGGGCGGACGAGCCGGAAACCGGTCTGGCGTTCGATTTCCTGACCGAAACCCCCGCCCAGACCGCGCCGGTTATGACTGGCCACGAACACGGGATCATCACGCTCAACCTGGTCGAGGCGGATGATGGTTTACGCGAACAGCTGCGCCAACAGATGGGTGAACCATACCGCACGTTGCTGGGGCATTTTCGTCATGAGGTCGGGCATTATTTCTGGGATGTGCTGGTCGACAGGGGCGGAAGGCTCACCGCGTTTCGGGCCTGCTTTGGCGATGAACGCCCCGACTATGAGGACGCATTGAAAAGCTACTATGCAACCGGCCCGGTCGCGAACTGGCAGAAAAACTTCGTCAGCGCCTATTCGAGTTCCCATCCGTGGGAGGATTTCGCCGAAACCTGGGCGCATTATCTGCATATCGTCGATACGCTGGAAATGGCCGGCGCTTTCGGACTGCGCATCCGCCCCAGCGTCGAGGTCAGCGCGGAAGCGGCCGCGGAGTTGGACGCTACATCCGCCGACGCCGATGACATCCACCGGCTGATCGATGCGTGGCTCCCCGTCACTTTCGCGGTCAACAGTCTGAACCGGTGCATGGGTCAGCCCGATCTGTATCCTTTCGTGCTCAGTGAGGCGGTCATCGCCAAACTGGGCTTCATCCATGACCTGGTGCGCGGACGGGTTTAATCCAGCGGGAGCAGCATCATGGCCGGCGAGACGACGTTGTCGACCTATCGCGCAAGGCGCGATTTTAGCCGCACCCGGGAGCCGAGCGGCGAAACCTCGCCAGCCGGGTCCCAACGCCGGCGCTTTGTCATTCAGAAACATGATGCGACGCGGCTACACTACGATCTTCGTCTTGAGTTGGACGGCGTGTTCAAATCATGGGCGGTCACCCGCGGGCCGTCGCTGGACCCGGGGGTCAAGCGGCTCGCGGTCGAGGTGGAGGATCATCCGCTGGAATATGGCGATTTCGAGGGCACCATTCCCAAGGGACAATATGGCGGCGGCACCGTACAGCTATGGGATAGGGGTTTCTGGCAGCCGGAGGGCGACAATACGGCGGAGCAGGCGCTGGCCGACGGCGATCTGAAGTTCGTCCTGGATGGCCAACGGTTGCACGGCAGCTGGGTTCTGGTGCGCATGAAGCACGATCGCAGCGGCGGCAAGCGGGTCAACTGGCTGCTGATCAAACACCGCGACGACCATGTGCGCGAGGGCGACGAACTATTGGCGGAGGATCGCTCGGTCGCGTCTGGACGCAAGATGGCAGCCATTGCCGCCGGCAAGGGGCGGGCGCCAAAAGCGTTCATGCGGGCGAGCGCGCCAACCGGCGCCGCCGCGAGCGGCCGAAAACCACGCGGGTCATCGGCTACGCCCCAGAACGCGGAACCACCGGCAACGATGCCGGATTTCATCGACCCGCAACTCTGCAAACTGGCTGAGCGGCCACCGTCCGGCGCCGGTTGGGTGCACGAGATCAAATTCGACGGCTACCGGGTTCAGCTGCGCGTGGCCGGCGGGAAGGTTAGCCTCAAGACCCGCAAGGGATTGGACTGGACCGCGAAATTCGGCGCCATAGCTGGCCAAGCGGCGTTGTTGGCGGACGCGATCCTCGACGGCGAGGTCGTCGCTTTGGACCGGCATGGCGCGCCGGATTTCGCGGCGCTGCAGGCGGCCTTATCGGAGGCGCGAACCGAGAACCTCGTGTTCTTCGCGTTCGATCTGCTGTTCGACGCCGGGGAAGATTTGCGGGACCAGGGCCTCGCTGCCCGCAAAGCGCGGTTGCAGGCCTTGCTGGCAAGGCGACACGGCGGCCTGATCCGGTTTGTCGAGCATTTTGCCACCGGTGGGGATGCCGTATTGAAATCCGCCTGCCGACTATCGCTGGAGGGCATCGTGTCCAAACAGCTCGACGCGCCATATCGCTCGGGGCGCGGCCATGCCTGGACCAAGGCGAAATGCCGGGCCGGCCATGAGGTGGTGATCGGCGGCTGGACCACCACTGAAGGCCAGTTCCGCTCGCTGTTGGTGGGTGCCAACCGGGGGAGCCATCTGATCTATATCGGCCGCGTCGGGACGGGATTTGGCCCTGCCAATTTGCCCTCCCTGCTGGCGCGGCTGCGGGCGGTCGAAAGCCCGACCTCGTGCTTTACCGGCATCGGGGCGCCGCGCGGCGACGCCAGCATCCACTGGACCCGCCCGGAGTTGGTGGCCGAGATCGAGTTCGCCGGCTGGACCGGCGCGGGCATGGTTCGCCAAGGCGCCTTCAAGGGCCTGAGCGAGGACAAGCCGGCAACCGAGGTGCAGGCGGAAACCCCCGCGCCGGCGGCGCGGACCCAAGTGCCGAAGCCGGATGCCACGATCCCCCGCCAATCCAGACCGGCGGCGACGGACGGCAAACCGGTCGTGCTGGGCGTGCTGATTTCCAACCCGGACAAAATCCTCTGGCCCAAAGCCATCGATGGAGAACCGGTAACCAAGCTTGAGTTGGCCCGGTATTTCCAGGCAGTCGGGCCGTGGATGATCGAGCATATCCGGGGGCGGCCCTGCTCCATTGTCCGCGCGCCGGCTGGCATAGGGGGACAGATCTTCTTCCAACGCCACGCAATGCCGGGCAGCTCCAACCTGCTCGAACTCGTTGCCGTCTCGGGCGATCGCCGCCCGTATTTGCAGATCGACCGTGTCGAGGGGTTGGCGGCGGTGGCGCAAATCGCCGGGGTGGAACTGCATCCCTGGAACTGCCGCCCCGGCCAGCCCGAGATCCCCGGCCGTCTGGTGTTCGATCTCGATCCGGGGCCAG
>JAYTXR010000046.1:0-2271 GCA_043742865.1 Acetobacteraceae bacterium | reverse complement strand
GACGGTCTGGCCGCCGAGCGCGAGCAGGGCATCACCATCGATGTTGCCTACCGCTTCTTCACCACCGCGCGCCGGCGCTTCATAGTCGCCGATACGCCGGGGCATGAGCAATATACGCGCAACATGGCGACCGGCGCATCGACCGCCGATCTGGCGATCCTGCTGGTCGATGCGCGCACTGGCGCCACCGCGCAGACGCGCCGGCACGCGCTGATTGCCTCGATGCTGCGGGTGCGCCATGTCGTGGTCGCGGTCAACAAGATGGATCTGGCGGGCTGGTCGCAGGCCACCGCCCTGGCGATCGGCGATGCCATGCGCGCCTTGTGCGACGGGCTCGGGTTCGACAGCGTGACCACCATTCCGCTCTCGGCGCTGAGCGGGGAGAACGTGGTCGGGCGCGGGTTGTCCTGCCCGTGGTATCAGGGCCCGACCTTGCTGGAACATTTGGAAACCGTGCGGGTGGTGCCCGACGAACCCGCACCGTTCCGTCTGGCGGTACAGTGGGTGAACCGGCCGGACCCGTCGTTTCGGGGCGTCTCCGGCGAGGTGCTGGGCGGGGTGGTGCGGGTCGGTGATGACCTGCGCATTCTGCCGGCGGGGCAGCGGGCGAGGGTCGCGCGTATTCTCGGCCCGGCCGGTGAGCAAGAAGCGGCCGGCGCGGGTGCTGCGGTGACGCTGGTGCTGGACCGGCCGGTGGATGTGTCGCGCGGGGACGTGCTGGCGGAGCCGGCGCGGCCAGCCAAGGTGGGGCGCGACTTGCGCGCGCGGCTGCTGTGGTTTGGCGATACGCCCAGCCGGACCGAGGCGCGCTATCTGCTGAAGCTGGGAACCCGCACGGTGACCGCGCAAATCCGCGCGATCGAGGGCCATATCTCGCTCGACACGATGCGGATCGAGCCCGTGCAGCAGCTCGCGCTGAACGATGTAGGCAATGCGACGTTGCTGCTGGAGCGGCCGATCGCCTATGATCTGTATGCGGAAAGCCGGACGATGGGCGGGTTTTTGCTGATCGATCCCGAAACTTTCGACACGGTGGCGCTCGGTCTGGTGGAGGTGGGTCTGGAGCAGGTGGGTCCGGAGCAGGTAGGTCTGGAGCCGTTAGGTCTGGGGCCGGTCAATCCGGAGCCGGAAGCGTCGGCGGGGCAGCCCGCGCGGGGTTCGCGGGAATCCAATCTGCGAAGCTTCACCAAGGCGGTTTCGTGGCGGGCGCTGGGGACGCTGGATACGATGACGATCGCGCTGATATTCACCGGCAATATCAGCACCTCGCTGGCGATTGGCGGCGGCGAGGTGTTCACCAAGACGCTGCTGTATTATCTGCACGAGCGCGTGTGGGCGCGGATCCCGCATGCCGGTACCGCCGGGGCCACCGGAAAGCCTGGCTTTTGGCGGAGATTTTCGCTCCGGCGTTGAACATCGCTGCGGCACGGCCCGGGGGATTCAGCAGGCCTTTCCGGCGATCGCCTGGCGCAGGGCGGGGGGCAGAATACGTAGGTTTTCGCCTCCGCGCGCGCCCAACGCCTCGGTGTTCGAGCTGGCCGATGGCCGCACCTGCGGGGTGGCGAAGCCGCCGGTGATGCGCACCGGAATATCCAGGGCCCAGAAATTCGTCGATTTGCCTTCGCTCTGCACATAAAGATCCAAGGCTTCGTGGCGCAGATCCACCTGTCCGCCGCCGAAAAGATTGCCCTCACGCGTCTTCAACCGCAGCGGTGCCACGTAGGCCACGCCGTTGCGCATGTCGGCAACCGCCAGAAAGCAGACGACCGAGGCGGCACCCTGCCCCTGGCGCAGCAATAGCCGCAGATCGCTCGACGCGAGTTGAAGCAATTCGCGCGATATCTGGCCGCCGGTCATCGCCAGCGTTGCCTGTCCACGGCTCGCTGCAAGGGCTTCCTGCGCGGTCGCGCCGGTCATTTCCAGCGTCGCCTGGGCATCCAGTTTGCCGGCCAGCATAGCAGTGTTGGCACCCGCCATCGCGATGAGCCGGGCCGCACTCGCCTGCGACAACGCCGCGTTCAGCCGCAAATGGCCGCCCGAGCCCGCCGTTTCGTTCGTCCCCGACAGTTCGACGCGTCCGTCGGCGAATCCGAAGGACAGCTTGTCGAGGCTGATCCTGGCCGGCTCCACGCGGGCTTGCACCCCCAGCATGCTGAATTTGTACCGGCCATAGACCGCCTCCTTCGCGCCGATCCGGATCGCATAGGTCTCCCCCGGATGGGCGGCCACAGACAGCGAGGTGCTCGTCGCCGGGCCGGGCCGTGGCGGGCC
>JAYTXR010000045.1:0-10817 GCA_043742865.1 Acetobacteraceae bacterium | reverse complement strand
CTGCGTCGAGCCCGCCAGCACCAGCCAGACCGGCAGCGCAAACAGCAGCACCCCCAGGCCAAGCACGACATGCGCCAGCCAGTCGGTGCGTCCCTTCATCGTTCGCCCCGCCTGCCCAGAAAACGGAACTGCAGCGCCGTCAGCGCGATCACCCCGACCATCAACACCACCGATTGCGCCGCCGACGAGCCGAGGTCGAGATTGACCACCCCGTCGCGGTAGACCTTCACCACCAAGGTCTCGGTGTCCTTGCCCGGGCCGCCCTGGGTCAGCGCCTGGATCGTGCCGAAAGTATCGAACGCGGCGTATACCAGATTGACCACCAGAAGAAACAAAACCGTCGGCGCCAGCAGCGGCAACGTGATGGTGCGAAACCGCCGCCAGCCGCGCGCGCCATCCATCCGCGCCGCCTCGGTCACCGCACGGGGGATGGATTGCAGCCCGGCCAGGAAGAAAATGAAGTTGTAGCTGACCTGCTTCCAGGCACTGGCCAAAATCACCATCGCCATCGCCTGGGTGCCGTTCAGCTTGTAATCCCAACCGAGGCCGCGCCGGTTCAGCCAACCGCCAACCAAACCGATCTGCGGATGCAACAGCAAAATCCACAGCACCGCCGCCACGGCCGGCGCCACCGCATACGGCCAGATCAGCAGGGTTCGATAAATCCCCCGCCCGGCAAACTCCCGGTCCGCGAACACCGCCAGAACCAGCGCCAAACCCATGCTGATCGACGCGGTGCTCAAACAAAACACCACGGTCCGGCGAACCGTGTCGCGATACAACTCGTCCTCGAACAACGCGACGAAATTATCCAGCCCGACAAACTGCATCGACAAACCAAACGGATCCTCGGCCCGCAAACTGGACAAAACCGCCTGCCCAGCTGGCCAAAGAAAAAAGAACACCGTCAAAACCAACTGCGGCGCTACCAACCCCACCGGCAACCAACGATGCTCAAAGACCGTCCGGCGTTCCATGTTGGCGACCGGTTAGGAAGCAAGGCCAGGGGGCGCTGCCCCCTGGACCCCCGCCAGAGGCCGGGCCTCTGGCGGGGGTCCAGGGGCAGCGCCCCTGGCCTTACTTTCTACCCTCACGCCTTCACGGACCGCTGGAAGTCTCGGAGCACTTTGTTGCCGCGGGTGGTGGCGGAGTCGAGGGCTTGTTTGGCGTTTTGCTGGCCTTGCAGGGCTTTTTCGAGTTCTTCGTCGATGATGCTGCGCAATTCCAGCATCCGGCCCAGGCGGATGCCTTTGGAGTTGGCGGTGACCGTGCCGCGGGTCAGTTGCTGGAACGGCAGATCAGCGCCGGGGTTTTTTTCGTAGAAGCCCTGTTGTTGGCTCAGTTCAAATCCGGCCGGGGTTACCGGCACGTACCCGGTTTGCTGGTGCCAGCGGGCGTCGTTTTCCGGCAGGCCGATGAATTTCAGGAACTCCGCCGCGGCCTTATATTCGCCGGCGGTGCGGGTCGGAGCGGTCATTGTCCACAGGCTGGCGCCGCCGATGATGGAGTTGATCGGTTTGGCGATGATATCGGGGTCGTAGGGGAGCAATGCCGCGGCCCATTTGAATTTGGCAGTTCGGTTGATCTGACCTCGCGCGCCCGAGGAGTTGAACGCGATCGCCGCCTCCCCGGCGGGGAAGATCGCATCCGCCGCGCCGTCCCTGCCGCCATATTTGAACAGGCCTTCGCGGGCCATGTCGAGCAGGCGCTGGATTTGCTTGATCTGACCTGGGCCGTTGATTTTCAGCTCGGTGTCCAGCCCTTCGAAGCCGTTGGATCTGGTGGCGTAGGGCAAATTGTGGATGGCGCTGAACTGTTCGAGCTGAATCCAGGTTGGCCAGGATGTGGTGGATGGCGTCCAGGTTGATGTGCCGCCGGCGGATTTGGCCTTCAGCGTGCGGCAGGCTTCGACCAGTTGCGCCCAGGTGGCCGGGGGTTTCTCGGGGTCCAGGCCGGCTTTCTCGAACTGGCCCTTGTTGTACCACATCACCGCGGTGGAGGAATTGAATGGCATCGACGCCAGTTTGCCGTCCGCCAGGCTGTAATAGCCGCGGATGGCCGGCACGTAATTCGCCGGGTCGATCGCGACGCCGGTTTCCTGGATCAGTTCCCAGGTTTGTTTGACCGCGCGCCCGGCAGCCAGCATCGAGGCGGTGCCGACCTCGAATATCTGTACCAGATGCGGCGCCTCGCCGGCGCGGAACGCCGCTATGGCGGCGGTCAGGGTGTCCGCATAGGTGCCTTTGAAGATGGCGGTGACTTCGGCCGATGGCTGGCTGATGTTGAAGCCGTTGACCAGCAGGTTCAGCGTTTCCCCCAGCGGGCCGGTCATCGCGTGCCAGAAGATGACCTTGCTGCGCGCCGATTGTGCCTGCGCCGGCATGGACAGACCGGCCGGCAAGGCTGCGAGGGCGACGGAGGCGGCGAGCAGAATACGGCGTTTCATGGGTGGTTCCTCATCGGGTCTGGGGCACGAATGCCGTAGAGCCTAGGTGTGACGCAGCCATGGCAAAATTATGACGCTTGGAAGAACCGCTCCGGTTATCGCTGGCGGACGGACCAAAGCATTAACCATCGGGCCGGGATCGTCCACAATACGCCGGCGGCCAGGAAGTAGATTGTCTGGATGATAACATTCGCGTTGGTCACCCGGTCGGCCAGGGCAACCGCGATCATGACATAGGCGATGAAGCCGAACAGGCCGAGCAGGCTGGCGATCAGTTTGCGGGGCATCGTCTCTCCGGGTGGACGCGAACGGACACACGTATACCATGTCGTCCTTCGCAGTGCCGCCCCCAATGCCGTTCCCGGAGAAGTTGCAACAATGGCCGCCAACACCAAACGCGTATTCTACGTCAAATATTTGGCCTCCCCGGTATTCGCCGACATTCTCGGCCGGCGTGCGGATGTGCAGCTGACCCGGCTGGAGAACGAAACCCCGGATACCGAAGCCCAGCCGGTGCTGGCGCAGGCGCATGGCTACCAGATTGGCGCATCCCGCGACGAGATTTTTCCAAAATATTTCGGCACCGCCGCACTGCTGGCGCAGACGCCGAACCTGGTGGTCGTCTCCACCAACGGCTCCGGCTACGACACGATCGATCTCGCGGATTGCACCGAAGCGGGGGTGCTGGCGGTCAACCAGGCCGGCGGCAACAAGGAGGCGGTGGCCGAGCACGTGATGGCGATGATGCTGACCCTGTCCAAGCGGATCATCGAGACCAACCACTTCATGCGCCGCCAAAGCGACATCCCGCGCAACGACTACAAGGGCCATGACCTGATCGGGCGCACGATCGGCATCGTCGGGCTCGGCCATGTCGGCGGCCGGGTAGCGGAACTGTGCCGGGGGCTGTTCCGCATGCGGGTTTTGGCGTTCGATCCGCTGCTAAGTGCGGAAAAAATCCGCGCAAAAGGGGCGGAGAAGGTGGAACTTGACGAGCTGCTGGGCCAGTCGGACTACGTCTCGATCAACTGCCCGCTGATCGCCAGCACCCGCAAGCTGATCGGGGCGCGGGAATACGCGCTGATGAAACCGACCGCGTATTTCATCACCACCGCGCGCGGCTTCATCCATGACGAGATGGCACTGGCGGACGCGCTGCGCGCCGGCAAGCTGGCCGGCGCCGGGCTGGATGTATGGGAGAAGGAGCCGCCGCCGAGCGACCATCCATTGCTCCAGTTCGACAACGTGGTGGTCAGTCCGCACACCGCCGGCGTCACCCATGAATCCCGCGACAACATCGCCCGCATCGCCGCCGAGCAGATGCTGGACATACTGGACGGCAAGAAGCCCGACCGCATCCTGAACCCCGATGTCTGGCCGGCCTATTGCGACCGGTTCGAGCGGATCATGGGGTTCCGGCCCCGGGCGTAGCGATTATTCGGGCGTAGCGATCATTCGGTCCCGAGCTTCTTGCCGGTGCGTTCCACCGCGTGACGCAGCAGTGCCGCGCCGCGGTACACGCCGTGCACCATCTTGCTGTATGGCAGCACCAGGAACAGCGCCAGGATCACGCCCAGATGCACCGCCAGCGCGATCCCCATGGCGCCGGTTGCGCGCAGCGCCAGCAGCAGCAGTCCGGTCAGCGCCGACAGCGCCAGCAGCACCAGCATCGCCACATCCATGCCCAGCAATTTTCGCGCTTTCGGATTGGGGTCATCGGTGAATTTCATCGCGAACAACCCGCCGGTGCCGATCAGCAGGCCGACCCCGCCCAGCGTGCCCAAAACCACCGGCAGGCTCAGCAGCGAATACGGCGCCTGCCACCCCAGGAAGTGGTGGAACACCGTCCCGGTGGAGGTGGAGGCGAAGCACAGCAGAAAACCGTAAAACATGAAATGGTGCAGATAGCGCCGCGTCATGGAAAAACTCTCGTCGCGATCGTTGCAGCCATGGCCGCCACCGCCGAGGTTCTTCAGCGTCAGGATGTCCCAAACTGCCTCGCCGATGGCACGCGTGGCGATGCCGGTGGTTCCGGCGTCGCGCCAGAAATTGCGCGCCCCCATGAACATCGCCACCAGGGCGAAGCCGAAGCTCAGCAATCCCCCCCACATCATCACCGGGAATGGAATGACCGCGTAGAATGCGCCGGGTTGCACTGGCCAGCTGGTCAGCATCTGCGCCGGGCGCAACAGCATCGACAGAAGCAGCACCAGTGCCAGACCCGAAGCAGTCGCCAGGGAGACTACCAGCCCGTTGCGCTGGAACAGCCGGGCCAACGGTTGCGGCCAGGCGTATTGCTCGTAGCTGGCGGCGCGGACCAGGGCGAACGCCTTCGGCACATTGACGCCGAACTCGTGCGGCGGCGCGTACTGGCAGGCGTAGAAGCAGCCCTGGCAGCCATGGCAGAGATTGGCCAGGTAGTTCAGATCGGCATCGGCGAAATCCCGCCGCAGCTCCATCGCCGGGAACACCGCGCAATAACCCTCGCAGTAGCGGCAGCCGTTGCAGATTTCCATGTAGCGGCGGGCATCGCCCAGCGCCTCGGCCTGCGCCACCAGTGACGCCAAACTAGTTGCGGACATGCCTGGCCGCCTCCTGTCCCGCGATCCGGCCGAACACCGTGCCGATCGTCATGCCGAACCCGGCGAGATAGCCGCGGCCCAGAATATTGCCCGCCATGATCTCACCCGACGCGAACAGATTGCCGGCCGGGCGGCCATCCTCCATCAGCACCTGCGCGCGCTCGTTCACCCGCACCCCGAGATAGGTGAAGGTGATGCCCGGACGCAGCGGATAGCCGTAGAACGGACCGGCATCGATTGGCCTTGCCCAATGGGTTTTCGGCGGCGTGATCCCCTCGGTCGCGCAGTCATCCAACTTGGCTGGATTGAAGCTGCCGGCGCGCACCGCCGCGTTGTACTGTGCCACCGTCGCCTCGACCTTCGGCGGATCGGCGATGCCGAGTTGCACCGCCAGTTCGCGGATCGTGTTGGCCTTCTTGGCCGGATAGATCGACGGCATGAACATCTCGACGCATTTCTGATCGAAAATGGAATAGGCGATCTGATCGGGCTGCTGGGCGATCAGCCTTCCCCAGATCGCGTAGCGCTTGGGCCAGAAATCCTCGCCCTCGTCATAGAACCGGTCGCCGTCGCGGTTGACCACGATGCTGAACGGCACGCTGTCCAGCCGCGTGGCGATGCCGCCGTCGAATTGCGGCGCGCGCGCATCGAGCGCGACGGCGTGGAACTGGGTGGGATCGCCAACGGTCGCGACCCCCTGGCCGAGCAGGTTCTTCAGCACCTTGCCCTGTGCATAGGGCGTGCCGCGGATGACGAAATTATCCACCGCGTCGCCCCAGTATTCTCGCATCCAGTGCAAATTGGCCTGGAACCCGCCGGAGGCCGCGACCACCGCCTTGGCGCGAACGGTTTCCGGATAGCCGCGATAGGTGATGTCGGCGGCGCGGCAAAACCCGTCTTCCATGTTCAGCGCGATCACCTCGGTGTCGTATAGTATGGTCACGCCAAGCTTCTCCGCGGTAAGGTAATAGGCGTTGACCAGTGCCTTGCCGCCGCCCAGGAAGAAGGCGTTGGTGCGCGACAGGCTGAGCGTGCCGGTCAGCGAGGGTTGGAACCGCACCCCGCTGGCCTGCATCCAGCCGGTGACCCCCGATGACGCGCGGATGGTCATGCGCGCCAGCTTCTCGTCGGTATTGCCGCCGGTGACGCGCTTCAGATCGTCCCAGTATTCTTCTTCCAGATACGCCTCTGTCAGCACCGGGGTGGGTTTTTCATGCATGGCACGGAAGTTGCGCGTATGACGGCTGTTGCCACCGCGAAATGCTTTCGGCGCGTGTTCCAACAGCAGCACGCTGGCGCCGGCCTCGCGCGCGGTGATCGCGGCGCATAGCGCGGCATTGCCGCCGCCCACCACCAGCACATCCCAGGTCCGGCTTAAATCCTTCATCCGTCTTCCTCGTCATCGGCCGACTGTTTCTATACGAACGCACCGCCGGGACCGCAACCGGACCCGCCACCGCTTTCGCCCGCCGTCATTTTGTCCCACACTGAGCCAAAGACGGAGCGGAAAATCAGCATGCCAACCCCCGACCAACCCGCGCGAGCCTGGCACCAGATCGTCTGCGACGTGCTGAAGGCGCAGGATGTCCGGCTGGTCACCTATGTGCCCGACAACGTGCTGCGCCCGCTGATCGAGGCCGTGCATGCCGACCCGTTCTTCACCGCTTTCACCACCACGCGCGAGGAGGAGGCCGTGGGCATCGTCTCGGGGGCCTGGATGGGTGGGATGCGCGGCATCGTGCTGATGCAGACCAGCGGCTTTGCCACCCTGGCGAACGTGCTGGCCTCGCTGCCGGTACCGTTCCAGATACCCGTGCTGTTGATGGTGTCCGAGCGCGGCACATTGGGAGAATTCAATATCGGCCAGGCGATGGTGGCGCGCACCATGCGCCCGGCGCTGGATAGCCTGGGCATGGAACACCACACGCTGAGCCGTCTCGATGAGGTTGAGTTCATCGTCGATCGTTCGATCCGCCAGGCGGTGGCGACGCAGGCGCCGGTGGCGTTGATCCTGTCGCCGCTGCTGACCGGCGGAAAGGTGTTTGCCAGATGACCGCCCCCCAGATGACCGCCTCCCAGATGAACGTTCCGCTGACCCGCGCCCAAGCCAAGGTGATGAACCGGTTCGACCTGATCAGCCGTATGGTGCGCAAGCTGAAAAACGAAGCCGTGATCGGCGGCATCGGCTACACCAATTTCGATCTATGGGCGGCCGGCCAGCGGCCGCAGAACTTCTACATGCTCGGCAGCATGGGCCTGGCCGCACCGATCGCGCTCGGGGTCGCGATCGCGCAACCGGACCGCCGGGTGATCGGATTGGAGGGCGACGGGTCGATGCTGATGCAGCTGGGCGCGCTGGCAACCATCGCCGCCCGGGCCCAGAAGAACCTGACCATCGTGATCCTGGACAACGGCGCCTACCAGATCACCGGCGGCCAGCCGACGGCGACCGGATCCGGCACCGACCTGATCGCGATCGCGCGCGGCGCCGGCATCGGGCAAAGCTTCTGGGCCGCCGATGAAAGCCATTTCGAGGAGGCGATCGAGCGCGCGATCGCCGAGGATGGCCCGTGGCTGATCGGCTGCCGGATCGACCAAGGCGGGCCGAAGGAAACCACCGAACGCGACCCGGCACAGATCCGCGACCGGTTCATGCGCGGGCTCGGGGTGAAGAAGGATCCTGGTCCAATCGGCCGATAATGGGTCTATCCTTCCGTCGGTACATTAGCCTGAACCGAGGGCCGCTTTAGGAAAGTTACATACCATTCGGTCAAGCGCGGATGGCCAGTGCGCCATTGCAACGCATCGAAGCGGAAATCCAGATACCCAAGCGCCACCCCGATCGCGACATGGCCGATGGTGAACGCCGTGGCCGCGATTGCGTCGGCTTCCTGTTCCAGCGCGGCCACGCTGGTGCGCAGTTTCAGGGTCCACAAATCGGTATGCGGCTGCGACCGGTGTCCTTCCGGCCGGGAGCGTTCGCCCAGCAGCAGCAGGCCCAGATCGATCATGCCGCTGCCGAGCGCGTGGCGGCGCAAAGCGGTGAAGCGTTCCACCCCGGCGGCCGGATATAGTTTCGGGCCGCCATGCAGCGTGTCCAGATATTCGCAGATCACCGGGCTGTCGAACAGGATCGTGCCGTCCTCCAGCACCAGCGTGGGGATCTTGCCCAGCGGGTTCTGCCGCATCAGCTCCAGATGCGCCGCGGTGCCGCCGACCACGGTACGCAATGTTTTCAGCCGGTCCGCCAGGCCCATCTCATGCGCCGATATCATCACCTTGCGCACATAGGGCGAACGCGGGGACCAGTGCAGGGCCATCATCTTGTCGTCTCCTGGGCTCAGCCGGGCGAGGATACGGTGACGTTCAGATCGGTAACCAACCCGTTGGCCAGTGAATAGACCCAGCCATGGACGCTGAGCGGCTGGCCGCGCGCCCAGGCATCCTGCACGAACACGTCCGAGGCGACATTGCGCACCTGGCGGATCACGTTCAATTCGCAAAGCCGGTTCAGCCGCGCGGCGGGTTCGGTAATTCCGTCGAGCTCCTGGCGGTGCTCCTGCTGCACCTCGCGGATCGGGTGCAGCCAATGATCGACCAGTCCGCGCCGGCGGCCATCGACCGCCGCGGCCACGCCACCGCAGCCGTAATGCCCGACCACCAGCACATGCCGCACCTTGATCACATCGATCGCGAATTGCAGCACCGACAGGTAGTTCGCATCCTGCGGCGGCGCCAGATTGGCGACGTTGCGGTGCACGAACAACTCCCCGGGGTCGAGGCCGACGATGTCGTTGGCCGGAACCCGGCTGTCCGAGCAGCCGATCCACAGATATTCCGGCGCCTGCTGGTCGGCCAGCCGGCGGAAGAAGCCGGGGTCGTCCAGCACCTTGCGCTCGGCCCAGCGTCGGTTATTGGTTTTCAGTTGGTCCAGCATGCAACCTCAGGGCAATCGAGGGAAGGGAAAGTAGGTCAAGGGCGCTGCCCCTGGACCCCGCTAAGGGCAAGCCCTTAGCACCCCATATTTTTGTTTGAGGGAGCAAGGGGGCCGTCCATACCTCGCCGGGTCTGATACCAATCGGCAGAGGGGCTGACCCTTGTGCGACCGTCATGTCCGGCTCAGTGCCGGCCATCCACGGCTTTACCGGCCACGAGAAAGCCGTGGACGCCTGGGACAAGCCCAGGCATGACGAGTCAATCTTTCCGCCGGTTGGTATGAGTAGGCCCCCTTGCTCCCTCAAACAATGGAAGGTTTCCAAAGGCGAGCCTTTGGCGGGGGTCCAGGGGGCAGCGCCCCCTGGCCTTACTTCCTTCACCCGATTACCCAGCATGCAATTTCCGCTTCCCTTGACCTGCCACGCGCCGCCGATAATACATTCCTATTAAGAAAATCCAGGGGGAGTTTGATGGCGATCGACAAACGGGTTGCCTCCGCGCAGGCCGCGATGGAGGGGGTGCTGAGCGGCGCCATCGTGATGATCTCCGGTTTCGGCGGTGCGGGTTTCGCCAATGTGCTGATACAGGCGCTCAGCGAGCATCCGGTAAAGGACCTGACCCTGGTGGTCAATTCCGCCACCCATCCGTATTCGCTGACCCATAGACTGATCGAGAACCGCCAGGTGCGCAAAATCATCTGCACCGCGGCGCGCGGCCGGGGCTCGGAACTTTCGGTGTTCGAACAGCAATGGCGCGATGGTCTGGTGGAACTCGAATGCGTGCCGCAGGGCAGTTTCAGCGAACGTATCCGCGCCGGCGGCGCCGGCATTCCGGCGTTCTTCACCCCGGTGGGCTTTGGCACCGAGCTGACCCGCGGCAAGGAAACCCGGATGTTCCAGGGCCGCGAGCACGTGCTGGAAGAGGCGATCTATGCCGATCTGGCGCTGATCCGCGCCGACCGCGCCGATCGCTACGGCAATCTGGCATTCCGGTATGCGCAGCCGAATTTCGGCCCGGCGATGGCGACCGCGGCGAAGCTGACGATCGCCGAAGTGCGGGCGTTCGACGAACAACCGATGGCCCACACCGAAATATTGCTGCCCGGCGTGTATGTCGATCGCGTGGTCACGGTGGGAGAATAAGATGCAGCCCCCAAACTTTACCCGATTGAACCGGTTTCAGATGGCCTGGCGCGCGGCACAGGACATCCAGGAGGGCATGCTGGTCAATCTCGGCCTCGGCATTCCGATCCTCGCCTCGGACTACGTGCCGGCGGGGCGGGAGGTGTTCATCCAGTCGGAGAACGGCATCATCGGCTGCGGTCCGCTGGCGGCGGATAATGCGGCCGATGCGGATCTGGTGGATGCCGGCAGCCGGCGGATCACGCTGCGCGGCGGCGCGTCCATCGTGCACTCGGCGGACAGCTTCGCGATGATCCGCGGCGGGCATCTCGACCTGACTATCCTCGGTGCGATGCAGGTCGCCGCAAACGGGGACATCGCCAACTGGACCGTCCCGGGCAAGATGCTCAAGGGAATGGGCGGGGCGATGGACTTGGTCGCCGGGGTCAAGCGCATCGTCGTTTTGATGGAACACATCAGCAAGGATGGCACCGCCAAGCTCGTCGAACGCTGTACTTTGCCGCTGACCGGCGTGGCCGCCGTCGATCTCGTGATCACCGATCTTGCGGTCTTCACGTGTGACCGCCACGGCGGCTCGGGCCTGACGCTGATCGAATTGGCCCCCGATGTCACGCTCGACGATGTTCGCAATAAGACTGCCGCGGCGTTCGCGCTTGGCCCAACTTTCGCTGGAGATATCCAATGACCACCTACGACACGACGCTGGGGCTT
>JAYTXR010000044.1:0-14366 GCA_043742865.1 Acetobacteraceae bacterium | reverse complement strand
ACGCCGCCAGGGCATTTGTCGCGTTGCTGTCGACGCCAGACGCCCTGGCCGCGATCGCGAAAAGCGGTCTCGCCCCGCTCGTCCAGATTGCCCAGTCCGTTGCTTCCACCGCCCATCATCCGGAGAACACCGCACCATGAAACCCATCCTGTTTGCCCTGTCGGCCGCCATCGGTCTGCTGATTTTCGTTCCTTCCGCCCACGCGGTTACCTGCGCCGAGGGCGTCTACCGGGCCGGGTGCGCCGGCCCGAACGGCGCCGCGGTGGTTCGCAAGGCGCCGCCGCCGCCGCATCCCGTTTCGCCTGGAACGGTTACCTGTGCGAAGGGCATTTACCGCGAAGGTTGTGCCGGTCCGAACGGGGCGGTCGTGCGCCCTCGTTATTAGGCGTTATCAGGCCGGCCGATCACGGGTCGCCTGGCTGGCCGCGAGTGCGGTCAGCCGCAGCGCGGAGGCGAGCGGCTGGCCAGGAGATCGTTCCGCGTCGATCGCTGACACCAGCGCCGACAAATTCTGCCCGCGCACCTGCGATACCTCCGCCAAAGCAGCCCAGAACGCCGCTTCCAGCGCCACGGAAGTGCGATGACCGGCCAGCGAGAAGCTGCGTTTGATCAGCCCTGTCATGACATCCCGGCCCGGGACTGTGCGGACGGGGGTGTTGCCAGCCGGGCGAGCGCCCAGCTGGCAGCCTCCGCCACGACCGCATCCAAATCCTTCGTCAGCCGCCGCGCGAGCGGGATCAGCGAGGCATCGCCGGAATTGCCGATGGCGATGAGGACATTGCGGATGAAACGGTTGCGGCCGATGCGCTTGATCGGCGATCCGACGAACCGCTTTCTGAATTCTGCGTCATCCAGCCCAGCCAGTTCCGCCAGAACGGGCGCGGTCAGGTCCGGCCGGGCTTTTAACTTGTCTGTGTCGGTGGCAGCGGCGAAGCGGTTCCACGGACAGACCGCCAGGCAGTCATCGCAGCCATAGATGCGGTTGCCCATCGCCACCCGGAATTCCTCGGGAATGGGGCCTTTGTGCTCGATCGTCAGATAGGAGATGCAGCGGGTGGCATCCAGCCGGTACGGCGCGGGGAAGGCGTTGGTCGGACAGGCAACCAGGCACCTTTTGCAGGTTCCACAGGCATCCCGGTGCGCCGGGTCGGGCGGAATGTCGAGCGTGGTGTAGATTTCCCCCAGGAACAGCCAGGATCCGCTGGCACGTGAAACCAGGTTGGTATGCTTGCCCTGCCAGCCGATTCCGGCCTGCGCGGCCAGGGGCTTCTCCATCACCGGCGCGGTGTCGACAAAAACCTTGATGTCGTTGCCGAACCGGGAAACCACGAACTGGCCGAGATGTTTCAGCATTCCCTTGGCGATATCGTGATAGTCGCGGTTGCGGGCGTAAACCGAAATATTGCCGCGATCCCGGCGTTCCAAAGTCGCCAGCGGGTCGCCCTCGGGCGCATAGGACAGGCCCAGAACGATCACGCTGCGCGCCTGCGGCCAAAGGGATCGCGGGTGGCTGCGCTGATCGGTGCGTTCCGCCAGCCAGCCCATGTCGCCGTGCTGCCCCGCCGCCAGGAAGTCCTTCAACCGTGAGCGCGCCTGCGGCCCCAACTCGGCACGGCAGAATCCAACGGCATCGAAACCGAGCGCCAGCGCCCGGTCCCGGATGGCAGCGCGCGGATCGTCAGCCGCGGCCACGATAGGACGGCACATCCTGTGCCGGAATGAAGGCGCCGGCGGGAGGCGTGCCGGTCTGGTAGAACACGTCGATAGGCATGCCGCCACGCGGGTAAAAATACGCCCCGATGCGCAGCCAGGCGGGAGCGAGCAGCGCTACCAGCCGGTCCACGATCAGCATCGTGCATCCCTCATGGAAGGCGCCGTGATTGCGAAAACTGCCGAAGAACAGCTTTAGCGACTTGCTCTCCACCAGCCAATCGGCGGGGATGTAGTCGACAACGACATGGGCGAAATCCGGCTGTCCGGTCAGCGGGCACAGCGAGGTGAATTCCGGACAGACGAAGCGCACGACATAGGATTTCCCCGGCGCAGGGTTGGCCACGCGCTCGAGCCTCGCCGCTTCCGGGGAGGCTGGTGGCGCCGAAATCTGGCCGAGCTGCGTCAGGTCGGCATAGGACTTGTCGGTCATGGCACTTCCTCCGCGGCCCATCCGGCCCGCGCGGCACTCGCGTGATCCGCGAGGTTTCCAGCCAGGATGGCCTGGCGCAACCCCGCCATCAGGTCGTGATAATAGCGCAGATTATGCCAGGTCAGCAGCATCGGCCCTAGCATCTCGTCGGCGCGGAACAGATGGTGCAGATAGGCCCGGCTATGGCGGGCGCAGGCCGGGCAGGCACAAGCCGGATCGAGCGGGCGCGCATCGCCGGCAAAGCGGGCATTGCGCAGATTGAACACACCCTGGGAGGTATAGGCCCGCGCGGTGCGCCCGGCCCGGGTGGGCATCACGCAGTCGAACATGTCGATGCCGCGCGACACCGCCCCGATCAGGTCATCGGGTGTGCCGACCCCCATCAGGTAGCGCGGCCGGTCGGCCGGCAGCAATGGCACCGTGGCTTGCAGAACCGAGAACATCATCGCCTGACCCTCGCCGACCGCCAGGCCGCCGACCGCATACCCCTCGAAGCCGATGCCGGTCAGGGCGGCGACGGACCGGGCGCGCAATTCGGGGTAGATGCCGCCTTGCACGATGCCGAACAGTCCATAACCCTCGCGCGGCGTGAACGCCTCGCGCGAGTGCCGCGCCCAGCGCATGGACAGTTCCATCGACGCCGCCGCCTGTTCCCCGGTTGCGGGGAATTGCGTGCATTCATCCAACGCCATGCTGATCGTTGCATCCAGCTGATACTGAATGCCGATCGAGCTGGCCGGGGTCAGGCGGTGCCGGGAACCATCGATATGCGATTGGAACGTGACCCCGTCGGCGTCCATCTTGCGCAGCTGCGACAGCGACATGATCTGAAAACCGCCGCTGTCGGTCAGGATCGGACCCGGCCAGTCCATGAAACGATGCAGCCCGCCAAGGGCGGCGATCCGCTCGGCGCCGGGGCGCAGCATCAGATGATAGGTATTGCCCAGCACCAGCCCGGCACCGGTGGCGCGCACCGCATCCGCGGTCATCGCCTTCACCGTCCCGGCGGTGCCGACCGGCATGAACACCGGGGTTTGAATGTCGCCATGCGCGGTGTGCAGCACCCCGGCGCGGGCCGGGCCGTCGGTGGCGATGACGCTGTGGGTCAGCGTCATGGCGGGCTCAACAGACAGGAATCGCCATACGAGTAAAACCGGTATCCGTCCTGCACTGCATGGGCATAAGCGGCGCGCATGCGAGCAGTGCCGGCGAAGGCGCAAACCAACATGAACAACGTCGAACGTGGCAGATGGAAGTTCGTCATCAACAGGTCTACCGCGCGAAACCGATGGCCGGGGAGGATAAAGATGTCGGTCTCGCGGTGGAACGGATGGATTTTTCCGTCCGCATCGACCGTCGATTCCAATAGCCGCAGCGAGGTCGTTCCAACTGCGACGATCCGCCCGCCGTCATTGCGCGCCGCGTTGATGGCGTTGGCCGCGGAAGCGGTGATCTCGCCGTTCTCGGCGTGGATGCGGTGTTCGGAGATATCGTCGGCCCGCACCGGCAGGAACGTGCCGGCGCCGACATGCAGCGTGACCGTGCAGCGCCTGACCCCGCGTGCATCGAGTGCGGCCAGCAGGGCCGGGGTGAAATGCAGCCCGGCGGTGGGTGCGGCGACCGCACCGTCCCGGGCGGCGAACACGGTCTGGTAATCCTCGGCATCGGTTGCCAGCGGGCCGAGGGGCCGGTCGATATACGGCGGCAGCGCCAGGGCGCCGGCGCGCGCCAGCGCCTCGGCGAATTCGCCGCCCTGCCGGTTGAACACCAGCGCCACCCCGCCATCCGGATCGCGCTCGATCACGATGGCGGAAAAATCGTCCGCGCCATCGAATACCAGCGTGTCGCCAGGCGCCAGCCGCCGGGCGTTGCGGGCCAGGGCATGCCAGGCGCCGTCCGTGCGGGGACGGTCCAGCGTGATGCCGATCCGCGCCCGCCCGCGCCTCGCCGATAGCTGGGCGGGGATCACGCGGGTGTCGTTGCTGACCAGCATGTCGCCGGGGCGAAGCAGCGAAGGCAGATCGCGGACGATCCGATCCTCCAGCGCGGCGCCGACCACGAGCAGTCGCGCCGCATCGCGCGGCCGGGCCGGCAGATGCGCGATGCAACGGTCCGGCAGGTCGAAATCGAAGTCGCTGGTTCGCAATTAAGGCAGAGAATCAGCGCGGCAGATAGGAGGAAATCTCGATCAGATTGCCGTCGGGGTCGCGGCAATAGACCGAGCGGATCGGGCCCAGCGCGCCGATCTTGTCCACCGGCCCTACCAGAATTTCCACGCCGCATTCGTGCAGATGGCCGATCACGTCCTCCGGCCCAACCGCGGTGATGAAGCAGAGATCCGCACTGCCCGGCCCGTCATTCACCCCGGTCGGCCAAGTGCCGATATCGGACTCGATCGGGCGCACATTGATCTTCTGGCCGCCGAATTTCAGCGCGGTGCGCTGAGCCTCGCCGAACTCCTCCCGCTCCATGCCCAGCACGCGCTGATACCAGGTCGAGGTCATCTCCACGTCCTTGACGTTCAGCACCAGGTGATCCAGCCGGTCAACGGTGAAGCGCATTATTCCAACCCATCATAAAAATCGTTGCCCTTGTCGTCGATCACGATGAAGGCGGGGAAATTCTCCACCTCGATGCGCCAAATCGCCTCCATGCCCAGCTCGGCGTATTCCAGCACCTCGACGCGGCGGATGCAGTCCTGCGCCAGCCGGGCGGCGGGGCCGCCGACGCTGCCCAGATAGAAGCCGCCATGGATGCGGCAGGAATCTTTGACCGCCTTCGAACGGTTGCCCTTGGCGAGCATCACCAGGCTGCCGCCGGCGGCCTGGAATTCCGCCACGTAGCTGTCCATCCGCCCGGCCGTGGTCGGGCCGAAGCTACCGGTGGCCATGCCCACGGGGGTCTTCGCAGGTCCTGCGTAGTAGACCGGGTGATTTTTCAGATAGTCGGGCAGGCCCTGCCCGGCATCCAGCCGGTCTTTCAGCCTGGCATGGGCGATGTCGCGCGCCACCACCATCGTGCCGTTCAGCGACAGCCGGGTCTTCACGGGATAGGACGATAATTGGGCGCGGATCTCCGCCATCGGGCGGTTCAGGTCGACATGCACGCTATCATCGGGCAAATGCTCGTCGGTGGTCTCGGGCAAATATTTCGCCGGATCGGTCTCCAACTGCTCCAGAAAAACCCCTTCTGGAGTGATCTTGGCCAGGATCTGCCGGTCCGCCGAACAGGACACGCCGATCCCGACCGGCAGCGACGCCCCGTGCCTGGGCAACCGGATCACCCGCACATCATGACAGAAATACTTGCCGCCGAATTGCGCGCCGATGCCAATGTTGCGCGACAGTTCCAATACTTTCTGCTCCATCTCCAGATCGCGGAACGCGTGTCCGTCCAGGCTGCCGGTGGTGGGCAAATTGTCCAGCCATTTGGTGGAGGCGAGCTTGACGGTTTTCAGCGTCATCTCGGCGCTGGTGCCGCCGATCACGATGGACAGATGATATGGCGGGCAGGCGGAGGTGCCCAAAGTCTTCATCTTGGTGCCGAGATAGGCAAGCAGCTTCTCCGGCGTCAAAATGGCGCGGGTTTCCTGGAACAGGAAGCTCTTGTTGGCGGACCCGCCGCCCTTGGCGATGAACATCAGGTGGAACTCGTCGGCGTGGTGATCGCCCGGTGCCGCCATGATATCGAACTGCACCGGCAGATTATTGCCGGTGTTCACTTCCTCGAACATCGACAGCGGCGCCATCTGCGAGTAGCGCAGATTGGTTTCGGTATAGGTGCGGTGCACGCCGTAGCTCAGTGCCTCCTCCTCGTCGCCGGCCACCCAGACGCGCTGGCCCTTCTTGCCGAAGACGATGGCGGTGCCGGTGTCCTGGCACATCGGCAGCACGCCGCCGGCGGAGATGTTGGCGTTCTTCAGCAGGTCCAGCGCCACGAACCGGTCATTGCCCGAGGCCTCGGGGTCGTCGAGAATTTTCCGCAGCTGCGCCAGATGCGCCGGGCGCAGCAGATGCGACACGTCGTGGAACGCCCGCAGCGCCAGCTCGCTCAACGCCTCCGGCTGGATCCGCAGCACGGTCTGACCATCGCAGACGCCGGTGGAAACACCGGGAATATCGAGCTGCTTCCAGACGGTCCGGTCCGGTCCCAGCGGGAACATCGGCGAATAGAGAAAATTGGCCGGGCGCAAGGGGGGAATAGGGGCGTTCATCTGGTGACCCTTCCAATCAGGTTTTTGGCGGCGTGCGGCGGCGGAACGCATCCAGGCTGACCACCTGCGGACGCTCGGGCGGCGCCTCGGGAGCGGTCTCGGGTTTTTCGGTCGGCTGGCCGTCGATGTCCGGGTTGACCTCCTCGGCGTCCGCCGGCGGGGGGAAGCGCAGCACGAACTGCACCGCGGGGTCGGCGAAGCCGGTCACCGCGGCCAGCGGGATCACCAGAGTGGACGACACGCCGCCGAACGCCAGCACTACGCTGAACAGCCCGTCTTCCATCGCCGGGTCGCGAAACTGGTGCTGCAGGACGATGGTCATTTCCTGCGGATACTGCGCCTTCAGCCGGGCCGGGATCATCGTGCCCGGATGGTCGGTGCGGAACGTCAGATAAAAATGATGCTCGCCAGGCAGACCCTGCTCCACCAGATGCGACAGCGCGCGGGCCACCACCTGGCGCAGCGCCTCCTGGGTCCATTCCTCATAGGGCAGCAGGCTATCGGGCCGCTGGTCCTGGTCGTCTTCCATCATCCACCCCGTTCTCGCAGGCGCACCCATAGCGCGCCCGCGACGAGGCTCCAAACGCTATCGCGCGATCCCCTGTCGCGCGCGGCGCGGTGCTCAGCCCGGCTTGCCCGGCTTGGCCGGCGCCACCGTCAGCGCCAAGGGAACCCAGCGCAGCCCATCGCCACTCTGCACCAGCATCAGCACCGATTTCCGGTTCTGCTTGCGCACCGCGTCCACCCGGCTCAGCACGTCCGCGGGCGTGGCAACGGCTTCCTGTTGCACTTCCAGGATCACATCGCCCGGCTTCAGGCCGCGCTCGGCGGCGGAGCTGCCGGCGGCGACATCGGCGATCACAACGCCCTTCTGCTCGGCACTGAGCTGGAATTTTTCGCGGATTTCTCCGCTCAGCGCGGAAAGCTGAAGCCCCAGGCTGGCGATTTCGGTCGGTTTGGCGCCCTCGGTCCTGGCTGGGGCGTCGCCTGCCGCCATTTTCTGCTCCTCCGGCAATTCGCCCAGCTTGGCCTGCACGGTCAGCTCATGCCCGTCGCGCCACAGCACCACCGGAACCTCGCGCCCGATCGCGGTTTCCGCCACCAGGCGGGGAAGATTCTTCATCTCCTTCACATCCTGGCCGTTGAACTTGGTGATGATGTCGCCGTTATGGATCTTCGCCGCCTCGGCCGGACCGCCTTCGTTGATGCCGGCGACCATGGCGCCGATCGGCTCCTTCAGGCCCAGGCTCTCGGCGATATCGGGGGTTACCTGCTGGATGCGCACGCCCAGCCAGCCGCGCCTCGCCTTGCCGAATTCCTGCAGCTGGGCGACCACGTTCTTGGCCATGTTGGCCGGGATCGAGAAGCCGATCCCGATCGACCCGCCGGAGGGCGAGTAGATCGCGGTGTTGATGCCGATCACCTCGCCGCTCATGTTGAACAGCGGGCCGCCCGAGTTGCCGCGATTGATCGCCGCATCGGTCTGGATGAAATCGTCATAGGGACCGGAACGGATGTCGCGCCCGCGGGCCGAGACGATGCCGGCGGTGACGGTGCCGCCCAGCCCGAACGGATTGCCGATCGCCAATACCCAATCGCCGACGCGCGAGGCATCGCTGTCGCCGAACACCACCGCGGTCAGCGGTTTTTCCGGCTTGACCCGCAGCAACGCCACATCCACCCGCTCGTCGCGCCCGACCAGCTCGGCCTTCAGCGTGGTGTTGTCGGTCAGCGTGACGGTGATTTCGTCGGCGCCGTCGATCACGTGGTTGTTGGTCACGATCAGCCCGGAGGGGTCGATGATGAAGCCAGAGCCCAGACTCTGGGTTTTGCGGTCCGCCTGCGGCGGCGGTTGGCCGCCGCGGCCGGGCGGGCGGTTGCGCTCCAGGAAATCCTTGAAGAACTGCTCGAACGGCGAGCCTGGCGGGAAGATCGGTACGTCCGGCCCTGGCCGCTCGCCGCCGCGCGTCTGGATCGTGGCGCTGGAGGAGATGTTGACCACCGAGGGCTGCAATTTAGCGGCCAGATCGGCGAAGCTTTCCGGCGCGACACGCGCCGCGGCCGGCGGGCTTGCCGCGCCGGCCAGTGGCAATGCGGACAGGCTGAGGGCTAGCAGAACATGAAGCGGGCGGGTTCGGAGGGAACGCATGGGGCAATTTCCTGGCTGAACGACATGTGTAGCTTGGGCGGCTTGCGGCAACAGGCAAGGTCAGAAGGCCGGGCTCTGCCCGGATCCGCCAGGGGCCAAGCCCCTGGACCTTATTTGTTAAGCGCAGCCGGCACCGGCGCGGTCTGCAAAAGCTTCAAAAAATCGTTATCGGGGGTCAGAACCATTCGCGCATTGCCGCCGGCGAACGCCTCCCGATAGGCCAACAGCGTGCGCCAGGCGGTGAAGAAGCCGGCATCCTGCTCGTACGCCTTGGCATACAGGCGGCTGGCATCGCCCTCGCCCTCGCCGCGCAGCTTGTCGGCGGTGGCGCGGGCCTCCGCCAGCAGCACCGTGCGGTCGCGCTCGGCATTGGCGCGGATACGCTGGGATGCCTCGGCTCCCTCGGCGCGCAGCTGCTTGGCGATCCGCTCGCGTTCGGACTGCATGCGGCTCAGGATCGCCTGGGTGTTCTCCTCCGGCAGATCGGCGCGGCGGATGCGGACATCCTCAATCGACACGCCAAACCCGGTCATCTCGGTGTTCACCTGGCCGCGGATCGCCGACATGATCCGGGCCCGATCGGCCGACAGCACGTCGAGCAGCGAATGGTTGCCGAGCACCCGGCGCAGGCTGGAGGAGACGATCGAGTTCAGCCGGCCGCGAATGCCGTCCTCGGCCGGCCCGACCGCCTGATAATAGCGCAACGGATCGATGATGCGGAACATCGTGAAGCTGTCCACGATCAGTCGGCGCTGGTCGCCCAGGATCACCTCCTCGCTGGCCACCTCCTGGTTCAGCAGCCGGCGGTCGAAGCTGATGACGGTCTGGATGAATGGGATTTTTGTATGCAGCCCGGCCTCAGTGATCAGCCGGACCGGCCGGCCGAACTGAGTGATCAGCACCTGCTCTGTCTGCTGCACCGTGAACAGCGCGGAGGCGAGCACTACCAGGAAGACGAGCAGCGCCGCGGCGGCGATGGTCAGAACGCGGTTCATTGTGGAACTCCCTGAACGATCGGGCCTCGAACGATCGGACCGCGAACCGGCGCCGATGACAGCGGGGGCGGAACCGACGAACTACCCGCGGCGGACGGGGTGGATCCCGCTGGCTGGCCCGCTGGTTGGGCCGCGTGGTCGGCGATGCCCAGCAACGGCATCAGCCCCTTGAACTTCTCGTCGATGACCAAGGTCGGCGAACGGCCAAGGATCTCCTGCATGGTTTCCAGATACATGCGCTGCATCGTTACCGCGCGGGCCTGCTGATACGCCGACAGCACGGACAGGAAACGCTGGGTCTGGCCGGTGGCCTCGGCGATCGAGGCCTGCCGCGCGCCCTCGGCCTCGGCGGTGATGCGCGCCGCCTCGCCGCGGGCGCGTGGCACGATGTCGTTCTGATAGGCCTGGGCCTCGTTGCGCATACGCTCGGCATCGGTGTTGGCCCGCTGCACGTCGCGAAAGCTTTCGACGACGGCGGTGGGCGGATCGACTTTCTGCAGCTGGACCTGGGTGATCTCTACCCCGGCGCCGTACAGATCCAGGATCGTCTGGGTTTCCTTCAGCACATCGGTCTCGATGCTGGCGCGCAATTCGGTCAGCGCCGGCTGGATCGGGGTGCGCCCGATCACCTCGCGCATCGCGCTTTCGGCGACCGATTTCACCGTCACCTGCGGGTTGCGGGTGTTGAACAGGAAGGCCGAGGCGTCGCGGATGCGCCAGAACACCGCGACATCGATGTCGATGATGTTCTCGTCGCCGGTCAGCATCAGGCTTTCGGCCAGCACGTCCCGGCCGGCCGGGTCGCGGCCGGTTTCCATCCGGGTGTCGCCGGACGTGGTGCGGTAGCCGATCTCGGTGCGGTTGATGCGGGTGACGGCCGGACGCTGCACGCTCTCCACCGGCCACGGCCAGTGGTAGTTCAGGCCGGGCAGGTCGGTGCGGTTATAGGCGCCGAAGCGCAGCACCACGCCCTGCTCGTCCGGCTGGACGCGATACAGACCCGAAGCGAGCCACAGCACGCCGACGCCGATGGCCAGCAGGCCCAGCCCGCGCCCGCCGGTGAAGAACGCCAGCGGCCCGCCGGACCAGGGGCCGCGGCCTGACCCGCCCCCACCTTGCCCGCCGCCACCCCCGCCAGGCATCAGGCCGCGGATAAATGCCTGGGCACGGGCGATCACCTCATCGAGGTCCGGAACCTGGCCGGGACCGCGGCCGCCACCTCCACCGCCGCCTCCCTGGCCCCAGGGCCCGCCCGGCTTCTGATTCGGATTTTGGCCGTCCGGCTTCTGTCCACCCTTGCCGGAGCCGTCCTTCGGCGAACCGCCTGGGGATCCCCACGGGTTATTAGGTCCGGAACCGGGGCCGCCATTATTCCAAGGCATCGGGGAAGGAAACTCCTGTGTGGGTCGGCGGGCGGCTTCGGCCGACGCCGGGCGTCGGACATTGGCGGATCGGCCGCCATGCGCCATATGCTGACAATGCCCCATTGTCGGCGCACCATGTTCAGCCGTCGGAACGCATATTGACCGTCAGCAGAAGGTTTGCAAGCGCATGAGCATCGGCAGCCCGACCACGGAAGCCCTGCGCGAGGCGCTGCGCGCGGTGACCGACCCCGCATCCGGGCGCGACATCGTTGCCGCCGGTCGGGTCGAGAGCATCGACGTGCGCGGATCGCTGGTCCATGTGGCGCTGCTGACCGACCGAGCCCACGCCGCGGCGATGGAGCCGGTGCGCGCGGCGGTGGAAGCCGTGCTGGCGCGCCAGCCCGGCGTGACCAACGCGACCGCGGTGCTGACCGCGCACAAGGCGCCCCCACCGTCGCCCCAACCGCCGCCGCCGGCTGCCGGAGGACACCACCCCCGCCCGCCGCTGCTGCTGCCGGAGATCGGCGCGATCGTCGCCGTCGCGTCCGGCAAGGGCGGCGTCGGCAAATCCACCGTGGCGGTGAACCTCGCGGTGTCGCTGGCCCGCCAGGGGCTGCGGATCGGGCTGCTGGATGCCGATATCTACGGTCCCAGCCTGCCGCGCATGCTCGGGCTGAACCGCAAACCGGAAATACGCGGCGACAAGATGCTGCCGCTGGAGGCCTGGGGGCTGAAGGCGATGTCGATCGGTTTTCTGGTCGAGGAAGCCACCGCGATGATCTGGCGCGGCCCGATGGTGATGGGCGCGCTGGAGCAGATGCTGGGCCAGGTGGTGTGGGGCGCGCTGGATGTGCTGATCGTGGACATGCCGCCCGGCACCGGGGACGCGCAGCTGACCATGGCCCAGCGGGTGTCGCTGACCGGGGCGGTGATCGTCTCCACACCGCAGGACATCGCCCTGATCGACGCCCGGCGCGGCGTGGCGATGTTCGAGAAAACCAAGGTGCCGGTGCTCGGCCTGGTCGAGAACATGAGTTTCTACTGCTGCCCGAGCTGCGGCCACCGGGCGGAGATTTTCGGCCATGGCGGCGCCAGGCGCGAGGCCGAGCGCATGGGAACCGAATTTCTGGGCGAGATCCCGCTGCTGCTGGACATCCGCACGGCCTCCGATGCCGGCCAACCGATCGCCGCCTCCGCCCCGGACAGCGAGGCGGCGAAAGCCTATGCGGCGATCGCGCGCCAGGTCTGGCAGAAGATTTCCACCGCCACCGGAGCGCGGGGGGCGGGGCCGAGGATCGTGATCAGCTGACACCAACCGACCTAACCGCTGGCCGTTCGGAAAGCGGCGTGGGCTCTCCAACGCTTCCAGACGAGCCAGTCGGCACCTTTGGCCAGTTCCGCCCCTGGACCTCATCCTGCTGATAAGTATAGGGTTTCCAAAGGGCGACTGCCCTTTGGCGGGTCCAGGGCAGAGCCCTGGCCTTCTACTCACGAACCCTTGGCGCCCTGCATTTTCGCCCAGGTATCCCGCAGCCCCACGGTTCGGTTGAATACCAGCCTGCCCGGCGCGCTGTCGGGGTCGGGGCAGAAATAGCCGGTGCGCTCGAACTGCACGGGCTCGCCGATTGCCGCGTCAGCCAGCGCGGGCTCGACCCGGCAGCCGGTCAGCACTTCCAGCGAGTTTGGGTTCAAATCGGCCATTACGTCGCCGGCGCCGCCGGGGTCGGCGCGGGTGAACAAGGGGTTGTACAGCCGGATTTCCGCGTCCCGCGCGTCCGCCGAGGCCACCCAGTGCAACGTGGCCTGCACCTTTCGGCCATCCGGGGCGTTGCCGCCTTTTGTCGCGGGGTCGTAGGTGCAGCGCAGTTCGACGATTTCCCCGGCGGCATCCTTGACCACCTCGCGGCAGGTGATGAAGAAGCCGTAGCGCAGGCGGACTTCCTTGCCGGGGGACAGGCGGAAGAATTTCTTCGGCGGGTCTTCCAGGAAGTCTTCGCGCTCGATGTAGATCTCGCGGCCGAAGATAATCGGGCGGGTGCCGGCGGCGGGATCGTCGGGGTGGTTGATCGCCGGCAAAATCTCGGTCTGGCCTTCGGGGAAATTCTCGATCACCAGCTTCAGCGGCCGCAGCACCGCCATGCGGCGCGGCGCAACGCGGTTCAGTTCCTCGCGGATCGTGTGCTCCAGCATCGCCACATCCACCACGCTGTTGGCGCGCGCCACGCCCACCCGGCGGATGAAATCGCGCACCGCGCCCGCCGGCACGCCGCGGCGGCGCAGGCCGGCCAAACTGGGCATCCGCGGATCGTCCCAGCCGGAAACCTGGCCGTCGCGCACCAGCCCGGTCAGCACGCGCTTGGACAGCACCGTGTAGCCGATGTTCAGCCGGGCGAATTCATACTGCTTGGGGCGGCTGGCCAAGCCGAGGCGCCCGATCGGCAAATGATCCAGCAGCCATTCGTAGAGCGGGCGGTGATCCTCGAACTCCAGCGTGCACAGCGAATGGGTGATCCCCTCGATCGCGTCGCACTGGCCATGGGCGAAATCATAGGTCGGGTAGATGCACCAGGCGATGCCGGTGCGTGGATGGGCGGCGTGCAGGATGCGATACAGCACGGGGTCGCGCAGGTTCATGTTGCCCGACGCCATGTCGATTTTGGCGCGCAGCACGCAGGCGCCGTTGGCGAATTCGCCGGCGCGCATGGCGCGGAACAGCGACAGATTCTCCTCGACCGGGCGATCGCGGTTGGGGCTGTTCTGGCCGGGCGCGGTCAGGCTGCCGCGCGCGCTGCGCATCTGTTCGGCCGGGGTGTCGTCGACATAGGCATCGCCATGGGCGATCAGATGCTCGGCCCAGGCATAGAGTTGCTCGAAATAATCCGAGGCGTAGTGCAGATGCTCTCCCCAGTCGAAGCCCAGCCAGCGCAAATCGCGCTGGATCGCGTCGATGAATTCCTGTTCCTCGCGGGTTGGGTTGGTGTCGTCGAAGCGCAGATGGCAGCGTCCGCCATATTCCTGCGCGACGCCGAAATTCAGGCAGATCGACTTGGCATGTCCGATGTGCAGGTAGCCGTTCGGTTCGGGCGGAAACCGCGTCGCCAGACGACCGTGATTCTTGCCGGCCGCCAGGTCGGCGTCGATGATCGACCGGATGAAGTCGACCTGAGCCGTCACGTCCGACGGCGTGCTCTCGTCTGATGTCATGGGTATCGCCACATTTTATAGGTGATTGGGCGCAGCTGCTCACCAGAGCTGTGTCGATGACGGGTCTCGGCGTCGGAGCGAGCGACGTTCGGGATTTGCTATCGTTCCTTCCATGACTCACGGGACACTCATCGGCACGGCGGCGGTGGCGGACTTGCTCTCGGATTCAACGGCCATCATCGTCGACTGTCGGTTCGAACTGGCGGACACCGACGCGGGCGAACGCGCGTACGTCGATTCGCACGTGCCTGGCGCTGTCTACGCACACCTGGATCGGGATCTATCGGGTGTGAAGACG
>JAYTXR010000043.1:0-8260 GCA_043742865.1 Acetobacteraceae bacterium | reverse complement strand
TCGGCTTCATTCTGTTGTAAGGGGCGGCCTTCGGGTCGCCCTTTTCGTTTGAAGGGCGGCGCATGTCGGACAGCACCGTTTCAGTCAGCATCACTGCCGACACGTCGAGCCTGACGGATGGCCTGGGAAAGGCCAAAACCAGCGCTCAAATGTTTTCCGAGGCGCTCGCCGCAACTGGGAACAACATCTTGTCACGCTGATATTTACCCGATTGCCCTGGCGAATAATCGCATTGACGTTGGCCGGGCGGGCAGCGATGGTGCCGAATAAAATGAAGCGTCAATGCATGCTTCGCATAACGATGGAGAAAAATATGGCAGGAACGCGTATCCGCCCCTCGGCTATCGCCTTGGCGGCCATCCTCATCGGTGTCGCGGCTGCCGCGCAGGCACAGGAACCATTTCGGATCGGGATCGTCGAGGATCTGAATGGCACCTATTCCGGCAATGGCGGACCCAACTCCGTGCTCGCCACCAAAATGGCCATCGAGGATTTCGGGGGGGCCGTGCTGGGCCGGCCGATCGAGGTCATTGCGGTCGATCACCAGACCAAGCCCGATCTCGGGGTCACCCTCGCCCGCCAGCTCATCGACCAGAACCATGTATCGATGCTCAATATCGGCGGCTCGAGCGGCGTCGGGCTCGCGGTGCAGAACGTCGCCAGGGAGCGTAAGGTCACCTCGATCCAAAGCGGCAACTATGCCGCTTCGATCGCCGGCAAGGCCTGCTCGCCATACGGCACGCAGTGGGCGGTTTCGACCACGGCGCTCGCGCGCGCCGCGGCGGGCGCGCTGCTCCGCGCGGGTGCCAAGACCTGGTATCTGATCGAGGCCGATTATGCGTTCGGGCACGACCTGGCCAACGACGTACAGCAGACTGTCGAGGCCGGTGGCGGCAAGGTGGTCGGGCGCACGCTGCATCCGCTCGCGACCACCGACATGTCCTCGCCGCTGCTGCAGGCGCAGACTTCGCACGCCGACGTGATCGCCTTCGCCAATGCCGGTCCGGACCTGGTCAACTCGGTCAAGCAAGCCAAGGAATTCGGCATCACGAACACGGCCGCGCTGCTTGTGTTTATCAACAATGTCGTCGCCATGGGGCTCGAAACCGCGCAGGGCCTGCGCTTTCCGGTCAGCTTTTACTGGGATTTCAACGACCCGAGCCGCGCCTTCGCCAAGCGCTTCATGGCGCGCAACGGCGGCACAGCGCCGGGCATGAGCCATGGGATGTCCTATATCGGGACGTTGCACTACCTGCAGGCGGTGCAGAAAGTCGGCAGTGACGACCCGGTCGCCGTCAACAAGGCCATGCGCGAGATGCCGTTCACCGACGGCATGCTCAACAATCCTCGCATCCAGACCAACGGCAGCGTCGCTATGGATATCATGCTCGTCCAGGTGAAAACGCCGGCCGAATCCAAGTATCCGAACGACGTCTACAAGATCGTGGACAAGGTGTCGTCAGACAAGCTGTTCCCGACGGCGGATCAAAGCGGCTGCACGCAACTCCAACAGTAGCGACGCTCGCCTCAGCTCGAATCCTGCTCTCGGAAAATGGCGATGGAGGTCGCCGGCCTGGGACGTTGGTGCAGTTTGCGGATGGAGGTGATCCCAGCCCCGATCTGCTATGCCGTGGCCCGCTGAAAGCGGCAGCTATCTTCTGTGGTGGACGAATTGGGTCCGGCTAAGCGCCCAGTTTCGGCACGAACGGGCGGGTGGTGAAATGCTCCTCCCCGCCGGCGAAGCGCAGCCCCGCCGCTTTCACCGCAGCGTCCGGAACGGTTTCCAGCTTCACGTAGAAGCGGTCGTGATCGCGGGTGATGGTGTCGTTATCCACCCGGTTGTAGCAGCAGATCAGGGTCCAGCGCCGGTGCGGCGAGCGGTTCTGGGCGGAACGGTGCAGCGTGTTGGCATGAAAGAACACCGCATCCCCCGGATCGAGCTCGCACGGCACCACATCCAGCCGCGTCACGATCTCGGCCATCCTGGCGGGGTCGGCGACGTTCTGGCCTTCGCCTGGCACCGGAACATGATCGATCCGCCCCAGTAGATGCGATCCGCGCACCATCTCCAGGCAGCCATTTTCCATTCCGGAACGGTCCAGCGCGACCTGACAACTGGCCAGATGCGGAAACAGGCAGCCGTTATGATACCAGTAGCCGTAATCCTGATGCCATTCCCAGGCGCCGCCGACGAACGGCTCCTTCGCCGTCAGTTTCGACTGAAAATGATAGACCGCCCCCCCGAGCAGCACTTCCATGGTATCGACCATCCGCGCGCACCGCGCCGCCATGCCGTAGACGCTGTCGCCGGCCCGGTTCCACAGCGCGATGCGCGTCGCGGCCCCCTGCGCATCCAACCGGTCGATCAGATGGCTGGAAACCTCCGGATCCTGCTCCATTGCCCGGCGCAGCAGGTCGGTCTCCGGCGCGTCGAACATCCCGCGCACGATGACAAAGCCATCCGCTTTGAAAGCCGCGAGCGCCGAGGACGACAGCACCGATGCCATGTCGGATATCTTTAGGGCACGGCCATCCGGTAGACTCGGGCGGCGGTGCCACTGTACAGCGCGGTCTTCTCCGCCGCCGACGCGCCGGCGGAAATCCGCTTGAACGCGTTCCACAACTCGGTGTAGCCGCAGCTCTGCTTGTCCGGCGGAAAATTGCTCTCGAACATGCAGCGCCCAGGGCCGAACGCCTCGATGCAATGTTCGACATAGGGCCGCCAGGCCTCGGCGAGCTCGGTCGAAGGCGGCGGCGCGTCCAGCTCATGAAAGCCAAAGCCGAACGAGGTCATGCCGAGACCGCCCAGCTTGACGTTCACGTTGGGACATTTCGCCAGTTCGGAAATATCGCGGCGCCAGGACGCCAGTATCTCCGTCCGCTTGCCGGCATACGGACCCACGCCCAGCACGCCGCCGACATGGTTCAGGATGATCGTGGTATCGGGGAAGGCGCGGGCCAGACCGATCGCATCCGGAAGTTGCGGATGATACTGCCAGGATTCGAAGCTCAGCCCCAGCTTCGCCAGCTCGGCGAAGCCCTCGCGGAAAACCGGGTCGCCCGCCTGGTTCGGCGCCACGATGCGGGAGACAAAATTCTGCACCGACGCGTTGGGGTCCCACGCCACGCCGTGGCGGATGCCGCGGAACCGCCCGCCGGCCACCGCGATCTCCGCCTCCAGCACCTCGCGCACCCGCGCCCCCAGCGTCAAATCGGCGTGCCCGATGATTGCCTCCGCCACCCGGCACGGCCCATAGCCGCCGGACGCGCTCATCGCGGCAATGCCGTTGACGAATTCCACCTCGCCCACCGGGCGCATCTCGACCGGTCCGGTGGCGCGATACATCGCCTGGCATTCCAGGAACACCGTGGAGACGATGTTATGGCCGCCGCCGATATCGGCCAGAAGTTCCGGCAGAAAATATTTTCCCCGATGCGGCGTATGCCAAAGATGATGGTGCGGATCGATGATCGGCAGTTCGGGTTCCAATGCTGCCTCGGCGGGGCCCCTGGCCAGCCAGGCGGCCAGGTCGGTTTCGTTGCGATGCGAAATGCCGCGGTAGTCGCCCTTGGTGGTCATGGTTCCGTTTCCCCCGTGATTTTGTCAAATCCTACGCCCCGCTTGGGGCAAGAACAAGCCAGCCTATCGCTTGATCGAGCTGACCGATCCGCCGGCGCCGGACCGCCCGCCATCGATTACGAACTGGGTTCCGGTCACGTTGCCGGATAATTCCGAGCACAGGAACAGCACCATGTTCGCCACCTCCTCGGGCTGCGTGTAGCGCCCGGTCGGCATGCCCGCGCGCAGCGCCTCGGCGATCGCCGCGGGATTGTTGGGGTTTCGTTGCGATTCCAGCGACCGCATCATCCGCGTCTCCACCGGACCGGGGCATACCGCGTTCACCCGTACCCCCTGGCCGGCGACATCGGCCGAGGCAACCTTGGTCAGGCCGAGCACCCCGTGCTTGGAGGCGACATAGGCCGGCATGCCCGGTCCGCCGAACAGCCCGGCGACCGAGGCGGTGTTCACCACGGTTCCCGCTCCCTGTTTCAGCATCACCGGCAGCACATGGCGCAGCCCCAGGAACACGCCCTTCAGGTTCACCGCGATCACCGCGTCGAACATGTCCTCGTCGTATTCCTGGGTCGGCACCACCTTGCCCTCGATGCCGGCATTGTTGAAGAAACAGTCGATCCGGCCATAGGCGTCCAGCGCCGCCTGCACATAGGCTCGCACGTCGGCCGAGCGGGTCACGTCCGCCTGGACGAACCGCGCCTCCCCGCCCGCCTGGCGCACCAATGCGGCGGTTTCCTCGCCAAGTTCGGCGTCAAAATCCACCACGGCCACCTTGGCCCCGCGCGCGGCGAAGGCCAGACAGGTCGCGCGTCCGATGCCGCCGCCGCCGCCGGTGATCAATGCTACCTTGCCGGTGAATTCCATGATCGATCCCCTCTGATTTGCCGGCCAGCTTCGCGCACCGCGCCGAACAGTCAACCCACAGCGGATCGGCGCATGACAAACCGCCGCGTCGGTATAACAATGGTCCCGCAAGCACCGGAGCGGAAAATGGACATCAGCAGCATCGCGCGTGGCAGCGATATCCTGGAGGCCGTCCGCGCCATCGGTCCCCGGATCGACGCCGCCTCGGCGCAGGTCGATGCGCTGAACAACCTGCCGGCCGACCTGTTCGCCGCCCTGATCGAGCGGGACCTGTTCCGCCTGCTGCAACCGCGCGACTACGGCGGCGCGGAGTTGCCGCCAACCGAGTTCGTGCGGATCATCGAGGAAGTCGGAAAACACGACGCCAGCACCGGCTGGTGCCTGGCCCAGAACAACATCTGTTCAACAGTCGCCGCGTATCTGGAGCCCGATGCGGTGCAGGAGATCTTCCGCACCCCAAAGGACATTGTCGCCTGGGGCCCCGGCCCCGGCGAGGCGCGGGCGGTGCCCGGCGGCTATCGCCTGACCGGCAGGTTCAACTTCGCCAGCGGCAGCCGCAACGCCACCTGGCTCGGCGCCCATGTGCCGATCCTGGAGCCTGACGGCACACGGCGAACCGCCCCGGACGAGGCCGCGATCCCCTATACGCTGCTGTTCCCGAAATCGAAGGCGCAGGTCCAGGACACCTGGCAGGTGATCGGCCTGAAGGGCACCGGCAGCGACAGCTACACGGTCGCCGACCTGTTCGTGCCGGCAGCCTTCTCGCTGGCGCGAAGCGCCGCCGTGAAGCCGCGCGTCGCCGGCCGGCTGTACGCCTTCACGCCCAGCACGCTATACTCCTCCAGCTTCGCCTGCCTGGCCCTCGGCATCGCGCGCGCGACCCACGATGCTTTCATTCGTGATGTCAAGAACTCCATCCCCCGCGGCGCCAAGAAGCCGCGTGGGGACAACAACGTGGTGCAGGCAAAGCTCGGCACGGCCGAGGCGCAGCTGCGTTCGGCGCGGATGTTCCTTTTGGGGTCGCTGGAAACCATCTGGGCCGAGGTGCAGCGGAATGGCGCGCTGACGCCCGAGCAGAATGTCACCCTCCGGCTGGCCACGACCTGGGCCATCCAGACCTCCCGCGAAGTGGTCGCCAGCCTGTATGTCGCCGCCGGGGCGATGGCGATCTTTGAGTCCAACCCGTTCGAGAAACGGTTTCGCGATGTTCACACCTTAGGCCAGCAGATCCAGGGCCATGCTGCGCATTTCGAGACGGTGGGCCAGATCCTGCTCGGCATGGCGCCGGACCGGCCGATGTTCACGTTCTGACGGGAGGGCCGCATGCGCCGTTTGCTCGGCCCGGAGGAAATCCATGTCTGGAACGCGTCCCTGGATGGTCAAGCCGCGCCGATGACGGTTCTGGACGAAGCTGAACGCCGCCGCGCCGGCAGCTTCACGCTGGCCCGCCCACGCGCCGATTTCATCCAGGGCCGCACGATCCTGCGCCGTATCCTCGCAAGCTATCTGGCCCGCGATCCGGCCAGCCTGGGTTTCAGCCTCGGGCCGCACGGCAAGCCGGCGCTGGCGAACGGGGAGAAACTGCGGTTCAACGCCTCCCATAGCGGCGCCTGCCTGGTGATCGCGGTGCGGCAGGACTGGTGCATCGGCGTTGACGTGGAACGCCGGCGCGAAATGGCGAATGCCGGCGCGATCGCGCGCCGCTTCTTCACCGCCAGGGAGGCCGACCAGATCGAGGCGCTTGCGCCCACCCGCCAGGCCGATGGTTTTCGTGCGCTGTGGACCTTGAAGGAGGCGATCGTGAAAGCCGTGGGAGAACAGCTGGCCCCCCATCTGAACCGCCTCGAAGCCACGCTGGACCCGGATGGCATGGCCCGCTTCGTCGCCTGGCACGGCATGGGCCGGGTGCGGCAGGCATGGTGGGTTTCCCCGTTCTGCCCGGCGCCTGGCTACAGCGCCACGCTTGCCACACGGGCGGCCACGCCGGCCCCGAACATTGTCTACTTCGACAACTTATCGAGCTTCCCCGGCTAAGGATCGGCGAGAAACCCGGCGATCGCCGGGTTGGCTGCCATCTCGGCGCGTTCTGGCCCGGTGGGCAGTTGCGGCCGGTCGCGGTCGTGATTGACCATGCACAGAAACCCCAGCTTTTCCCCGTCGGTGGCGCGAAACTGGTGCCAGACCCAGGCGGGGATGGTGATCAGATCATGCGGCTTGACCGCGCGCACGGTCTCGCCGAGCAGGCATTTGCCATGGCCGCGCAGGATCATCACCGCATGGGTGTGCTGATGGCGTTCCAGTGTGGAATAGCCGCCGGACTCCATCTCGAAATAACGCAGCTCGCAGCCCAGGGCGGCTTCGTTGAACAGGGTCTGGCGGGAAATCGCCTTGAACGGCGCAGCGCCGCCTTCTTTGTACGGCGCATGGACCACGTCGTTCCAGCGGAAATCTTCCTGCGATTCGCGCAAGCTTGCGGCTTCGTGGGACCGTTCGGCCTTGGGTGTCTCGATGTCCATGGGTTCATCCATAACGGTGGTCGGCGACCGCGCGGACGAAGTCGGTGGTCGCCTCGGTCAGCCGGTCGCGCGCCAGCAGCAGATTGCCGCCGATGAGCAACATCGTGTCCGGCCCGTAGAAGTCAAGCTTTTCGGCCACCCGGGCCAGCGTCATGCCCCCAGCGGGCACCGGCAATGCCGGCAAAAACGGCGGCGCGGGGGATGTCGCGTTGTCGGCCAGGCGGCGGCAGGTATCGGGCGAATAGCCGAAACGGCCGCCAAAGGTGGGAAAGATCACCGCGTCCGCGCCGATCAGGGGGAACAGTTTGCCGATCAGCCATTCGGGCGCGATGCGTGCCGCACCCCCCAGGGTCGGGTGGGCGATAAAGGCGAAGTCGGGGTTTTGGCAGATCAGCGCCTGGACATTGGACGCGCCGGCCAGCATCGGGGCGACGATCGCGGCACGGATCCCGGCTTCGCGGGCCAGCGCGAGCTGGGCGCGCATCTGCTCCAGATTGCCCGACAGGCTCGGCGCATACTGCGTGGCAAAGCCGGTCGCCGCATTGGCCCGGCGCACCGCCTGCGCGCAGGCCCGCACCCGCTCGGCGAACGGGCTGTATAGCTGATCGGCCAGGCCGTGATCGTCCTTGATATAGTCCACGCCGCCGCGGGCGAACCGCTCCGCCAGCACCGCGAGCGCTGCGGGGGACAGGCCCTGCGGTTTCAGCGCGGTGCAGGTCAGCGCCCGATCCGACGCGCCGACACGCCGGCGCAGGCCGGCGATCCCGTGACGCGGCCCGGTAAAGGCTTGTGGGCACAGGCCGGCCGGCAGCTCAACGTCCCACAGCGCCACATCGGCGTGCAGCGAGGTGTTGCCGAACAGCATGTTCAGCAGCTGTCCGCCATCGCCGCGCCCATCGCTATCGAGTACGGTGGCGACCGCAAGCCCGATCCGCACCTCGAACCACCCGTCCCGCAATTCGGCGATTGCCTCGACCTGGCCGACGATATCGGTCAGGACGAACGGCAGGTCGATGCCCTCGATCGGCATTTCGACGCTCTGCTCGACCGCGATGGCCCTAGCCCGGGCCTCGATCCTGGCCCGCGCCTCGATCCCGGCCCCTTGGGCCTGGACATGGTAGATGGCGGTTAATCGTGCTGTCATGTCATGCGCTTAGGCCAGAGGGATAGATTGCCGCCATGGCCGCGCCCGGCAGGACGAAGGCTGAGATCGCGACATGGAAAATTGGCGCGCCCTGGTGGATTCGAACCACCGACCCACAGCTTAGAAGGCTGTTGCTCTATCCAACTGAGCTAAGGGCGC
>JAYTXR010000042.1:0-7868 GCA_043742865.1 Acetobacteraceae bacterium | reverse complement strand
GTCGCGAGTCAGCACCGGGATCCGCCCGCGCACCACGCAGAAGTTGCGCGGATCGCTGGGCTCTCCCTGTTGCCAGGAGATGATGTCAAGCCGCCACAGAGGCGGGACATCGGTGGGAGGCGGGGGCTTACCGTCGTCGAGAGTGAACCCGCGAACCGCCGCTATGCCCGGGCGGCTGGCGTTGGCGCGCCGGAACACATCCTGTAGGGCGGCCTTGCTGCCCGCGGAAATCTGTCCCGCCAGCAGCGACACCGGCCCGTTGAGGACATGTGATCCGGCGGCGTCGAGTACCTCCAGCTGGTCCCCGGCCTTCAGCGAGATCAACCGGCCCGGCGCCAGCACGGCGCCCTGCGGATAGGCCGCCGATGACGGACCTCTGGCGTTCAGAACGACGACCTGCGCCGAGGCGGCGGACAGGCCGATAAACCACACCATCGCCGTGATAGCGGCGGCCTTGGCAGGCGACCCCATGAGATGTCTCCGAGCGTTCAGACCGCGAGTTTTCCCCCGACCCCTCAGCTTAGCATCAATACGACGATCAGGTCGATCTTGGAAGGCGGTCTGGCGTGGTGATTCAGATGGCGTTTCGCTTCGGCACCACGACGGGCAGATATTCGTATCCCTTGACGAAGCTTGAAAACACCCGGCGCGGGTCGCCGACCACCTGAACGACAGGGAAGCGCTTCATGATCTCTTCCCAGATGATTTTCAGCTGAAGTTCGGCCAGGCGATTGCCGACGCAGCGGTGGATGCCAAAGCCGAACGAGAGATGCTGGCGTGGCCGCTCGCGCTCGATGTTGTAGCGGTTCGGCTCCGAGATCACCTCTTCGTCGCGATTGCCCGACACATACCACATCAGCACCTTATCGCCGGCCTTGATCAGCTTGTCGCGCAGCTGGAAGTCCTGCTTGGCGGTGCGGCGCATGTAGGCCAGCGGCGTCTGCCAACGAATGGTTTCGGAGACCATGCTGGGGATCAGGGCCGGGTTGTCGCGCAGTTTCTGATATTGATCGGGGTTCTGGTTCAGGGCCAGGACGCTACCCGAGATCGAGTTGCGGGTGGTGTCGTTGCCGCCGACGATCAGCAGGATCAGATTGCCGAGAAATTCATGCGGGCGGCTCGGCAGGTCGCGCGTAGCCTCGCCATGCGCGAGCATCGAGATCAGGTCCGCTTGTGGTGGCGCCTTCGCCCGCTGCTCCCACAGCACGTTGAAATAGGCCAGCGCCTGCTGCAGCACCGCGTCGCGCTTGGCTTCCGAGTCGATCTCGGTGCCGGCGCGGGTGTTCACCGTGGCGACGTTGGACCAGTGGGTGAGTTTGCCGCGTTCCTCGAACGGGAAATCGAACAGAGTCGCCAGCATCTGCGTGGTCAGCTCGACCGAGACCCGTGACACCCAGTCGAAGGTTTCATCGCGCGGCAGCCCGTCCAGGATCCGCCCGGCCCGCTCGCGGATGGTGCCGGCCAGATTGGCCAGGTTCGCCGGTGCAACGATCGGAGAGACGATCTTGCGCTGCGCGTCGTGCTTGGGCGGGTCCATGGAGATGAAGCTGGGCCGGCGCGCATCCATCGGCACGTCACGGATGACGATGCCGCCCAACATCGCATCCGAGGAGAAAATTTGCGGGCTGGTGTCGACCTGCATGATGTCGCGATAGCTGGTGACGGACCAATAATCGCCATACATGCCGTTTTCGCAGCGGTGTACCGGGTCTTCCTGGCGCAGCCGGGCGAAATACGGGCGCCAGCAATCCTGCTGGTAGAGCAGGGGATTGCTAACATCGAGCTGATCCAGCGGCAGCGACCAGGCTTGTGCCGCCAAATCTTCAGTGGCCAAATCTTCGGTGGCCAAATCTTCGGTGGTTTGGACGTCCATCTTTGGCTCCCCTTATTTTGCGGCTTATTCTGCGGCCGGTGCGTCCCAGCTTGCTCGCGGTTGGTGTTTTGGAGCTACCCATCGCGGCCGTTGCCGGCAGCGTGACAGACGGCGGTGGATAAAAGCAAACAATCCCGATTGACTTTTTCGCAGCCTCGGCTACCCGTTAGTAGGAATATGAACTAACCAGCGATCATCGGAGACCGCAAACAATGCCAGTCACGCAGGAAACACCCGCCCGCACCGTGGACGCCGTCATCGTCGGCGCCGGGTTCGCCGGTCTGTATATGCTGTATCGCCTGCGCGCGCTCGGCCTGTCGGTCCGGGTGCTGGAATCCGGCACCGGGGTCGGCGGCACCTGGTTCTGGAACCGCTATCCCGGCGCGCGCTGCGATGTGGAGAGCATGCAGTATTCCTATTCATTCCTGAACGAACTTCAGCAGGAATGGCAGTGGTCGGAACGCTTCTCCGCCCAGCCGGAAATCCTGCGCTATGCCAATCATGTTGCGGACCGGCTGGACCTGCGCCGGCACATCGAATTTGAAACCCGCGTCACCGACGCGGTGTTCGACGAAGTCGCAAACCAATGGCAAATCCGCACGGCGCAAGGCGAGACCGTGCTCGCACGGTTCTGCGTGATGGCCACCGGCTGCCTGTCGGCCGCGCGGACCCCCGATTTCAACGGGCTGGAAAATTTCACGGGAGACACCTACCACACTGGCGCATGGCCGCATGCGGGCGTGGATTTTGCCGGCAAGCGCGTCGGCGTGATCGGCACCGGGTCCTCGGCCATCCAGGCCATCCCGGTGATCGCCGAAACCGCCGCCCATCTGACGGTGTTCCAGCGCACGCCGAATTTTTCTATCCCTTCCCGCAACACCGACATGCCGTCCGACTACGAGCAATGGTGGAAGACGGACTACCCCGAACACCGGCTAAAGGCGCGCGAGATGCGCTCCGGCATTCTGTATGAAATCAACGAGAAATCCGCGCTGGAGGTGGATGCCGACGAGCGTCGGCGGATCTATGAGGCGCGCTGGGCCGAGGGCGGCACCGCCTTCATGACCGCGTTTGCCGATCTGGTCACCAACAAGGCGTCCAACGACACTGCGGTTGCCTTCGTGCACGACAAGATCCGCGCCACCGTGCACGACCCGGCGGTGGCCGAATTGCTGCTGCCGAAGAACCATCCGATCGGCACCAAGCGCATCTGCGTTGATACCAACTACTACCAGACCTATAATCGGCCCAACGTCAAACTAGTCGATATCAAGGACGCCCCGATCGAGACGATCACCCCGACCGGGTTGCGGACAGGGGGGACAGACTACCCTCTGGATGTGATCGTGTTCGCCACCGGCTTCGACGCCATGACCGGCGCGCTGCTGAAGATGGGCATCGTCGGGCGCGACGGGCGCAGCCTGGCGCAGAAATGGGCGGACGGGCCGCGCACCTATCTGGGCGTGATGACCGCGGGATTTCCCAATCTGTTCATCGTCACCGGCCCCGGCAGCCCGTCGGTGCTGTCCAACATGATCGTTTCGATCGAGCAGCATGTCGACTGGATCGCCGGCTGCGTGGCGGATTTGCGCGCCGCCGGCCTGGACTGCATCGAGGCGACACTTCCGGCCGAGGATGGCTGGGTGGGCCATGTGAACGAGGTGGCCGATCTGACGCTGTACCCCACCGCTAATTCCTGGTATGTCGGCGCCAACATCCCCGGTAAGCCGCGGGTGTTCATGCCCTATATCGGCGGCGTCGGCGCCTATCGGCAGAAATGCACGCAGATCGCCGCACAGGGATATGAGGGGTTCCGACGCAGCGGGCAGACCATGGCGACGGTGGCGGCGGCGGCGGCGGAATAGGTCCACCGCGCGCCCGCTTTCGGGCCGGCACCCACCATGAGCGCGATCGTCACCGTCGCGCTGCCGGTCTTCGCGCTGATCCTGGCGGGGGTGATCGCCGCGCGGCGCGGGTTTCTGGGGCCGCATGCCACGTCCTCGCTCAATCTTTTTGTCGTCTACCTGGCACTGCCGTCGGTGCTGTTCCAGGCGATGGCAAAAATCCGCCCGGCCGATCTCGGCGATCCCGGCTTCCTGGCGGCCTATGGCGGCGCCATTCTGCTGCCGTTTGTCGCCCTGCTGGTCGTGCTGCGCGCGACCGGCACGCGGCTCGCGGACGCGACGTTGCTGTCGCTCGGCGGCACGTTTTCCAACACCGGGTATATGGGCATTCCGCTATGCCTGATCGCGTTCGGCGAGGGCAGCCTGGTGCCGGGGGTGGTCGCCATGATGATCACCGCCTGCCCGCATTTCGCCGCCGCCATCGCGCTGATCGAGGCGGATCAGCAGGCTATCCCCAGTTGGCGCCGCACTACGTACAAGGTGGGCCGCGCGCTGGGGCGCAACCCGCTGCTGATCTCGTCCATGCTCGGCCTGCTGGTGGCGCTGTCCGGCTTGGGCCTGCCGGTGCCGATGGACCGGTTTCTGACGCTGATGGGGGGTGCGTCCAGCCCGTGCGCGCTGGTGGCGATCGGGCTGCTGCTGGGCGAACAGAGCGAGCGGTTCGCACCCCGGCTGGTTTTCCAGCTGGTGGGCATCAAGCTGCTGGTCCAGCCGACGATCGCCTGGGTGATCGCCTACAAACTGATGGCGCTGCCCCCGGTATGGGCGGCGACCGCGGTGGTGATGAGCGCGCTGCCGACCGGGTCCGGCGCGTTCACCCTCGCGCAGCTCTATGGACGCCAGCGTGCGTCCGTGTCCGGGATCATTCTAGTGTCGACGGTGGCCTCGTTCGTGACCCTGTCGGTATTGCTGGCCTGGCTGTCGGGCTGACGATTTTCGTCAACAATGGATCGGCGCACGCGGAAATCCGGAATTCCTTAACCGTTCGTTAATCGTTAACGATCTCTTAGTGAAGCGGACGATGCATGCCGGGGACGGTTCGTAGCGGTTGCCGGAAACCGTGACGGCGATGCCTCATCGTTTCGAGGTGGTCACATGTCTGTTCCCTCCGCCAATGCGGATGCGTATGCCTGGATCGGACCTTCTGGCGGGTCGTGGGGATTTGCCGGCAACTGGCAGGATTTGAGTTCGGGCGCCAATCCGGCGACCGGGAGTCCTGGCACGCTCACTCCGGTGACGATCGCCGGTCAGGCCAGTCTGGCGATTAGCGGCGGGGGACTATCCGCCAGCTTGTGGCTGACGGGCAATGTCGGGTTGGACGGCGCCTACACGACCGGCGCCCTGTCGGTCGGAAAACGGACGATCGTGGGCGCCGGCTCGATTTCCGTCAGTTATGTCTATGCCGCCGGCGCCGTCACCGTGGCGAACAGCCTGTCCGCCAACACCCTCAATCTGGCCAACGGCAGCCTGGGCTTTGCCGGCACCGGCGCGACACTCGCAGTGTCCGGGGCGATCACCATCGGGGCACAGAGCGTCGTCGGCGCCGGCCTCTACGATCCAGGTGCCGGCGCCAGCATCGGCCTGACCGCCGGCACCACCATGACCGGATTGGGCGCGTTGGCGATCGCGCAGGGATCGGTCTCGGTCAGCGGGGCCGGCGCCAATGTCGCGGTTTCCGGCCCGGTCAGCCTCGGCGCGGCGGGGGTGCAAGCTGCCGCCGGATCGGCGTCCTCATTCGACTCCATCGGCGCGATCGCGGTGCTCGGCGGCGGCGGGTTCGCCGTTGCCAATGCGCTGACCGAGGCCGTCGGATCGGTCGCCGTCGATGGCGCGGGGTCGCGATTGACCGTCCAGACGATGCTCACCCTGGGGCTGGCGGCGAGCAGAGGTTTCGGCACTTACAGTTTAAGCGTAACGAATGGCGGCAGGCTGCAGGCCGGTGGCATTGCCATCCAGGCGCCGGCCACCCGCAATCCCGGCCCGGCGACCACCTCCATCGCCTCGCTGTATGTGGATGCCACCGGTGCCATCGATATCGGTTCCGGCGTGGCCGCCGCAGGCACGATCACCATCGATGCCGGCAAGTCCCTCGCCGTGACCACCGACGCCGCGATCACCGGGGCCATCGTCGATAACGGCGTGCTGTCTGAAGCCGGCGGCGGGCTGACGCTGTCCGGCAATGTGTCGGGAACCGGAGGGCTGCGGATCGGCCGCAACGGCACGGTGACGATGAACGGCAATGTCTCGGCCAGCGCCGCCATCGTGTTCACCGACTCTGCCGCCAGCCTGATCATCGGCAACAATGCCACGACCGGCGCCCCCTACAACATCGGCGCGACAATCAGCTCGTTTCAGCTTGGCGACAGCATCGTCTTCGGCGTCGCCGCCACCGGCCTCGCCTATAGCCCGATCACCTCGACGCTCGGCATTTTGACGCTGTTAAACGGCAGCAATGCCCTGGCAGCTCTTAGTATTTCAGGAAACTACACGCCCGGCAACTTCGTGCTCAGCCCGACAACCAGTGGTGGCAGCTTCATCGGTCTGCTGGCGCCGCAGATCAACAGCGGCCTGGGAATGGCGTCGAACTCGGACGCCTATGCCTGGGTCGGTTCCACGGGGGGCAATTGGGGGGCAACCTCCAACTGGCTGGACCTGACCTCGGCCGGCAGCACGGGCAATTTCTCGCCTGGCGCCCTGACCGCGGTGACGGTCTCCGGCCCGGCTGCGACGGCCTACGAGGTGATCCGCGGCGGGGGAAGTTCGGCCAGCCTGGCGCTGATCGGCAATGTCGACCTGAGCGGCTTCTACCAGGCCGGCGCGCTGGCGGTCGGCGCCAGGGTTACGGTCGGCGCGGGTTCCAGTTCCGTCAGCTACGTCTATGCGCCCGGCGCCCTGATCGTAGCCAATCTCGTCACCGCCAGCGCCGTCACCCTGGCCAGCGGCAGCCTGGGCGTAGGCCTCCCGGGCCTCGGCATCCTGGGCCTGGCCGGCACCGGCGCGACGTTGGTTGTATCCGGCGCGGTCACAATCGGGGCGCAGAGCGTCACCGGCCCCGGCAGCCACGACCCCGGTGCCGCCGCCGGCATCCTGCTGGCGCCAGGCGCTACGCTGAATGCGGCCGCGCTGACGATCGCGCAAGGGTCGGTCTCGGTGAGCGGGGCCGGCGCCAGTGCCGTGGTAACCGGTGCCGTGAGCCTGGGGGCAGCAGGGCTGCCGCCGGCCGGCGCGGCGGCGTATTCGTTCGACTCCATCGGCGCGATCGCGGTAATGAACGCCGGCGTGTTCTCCGCCAACGCGCTCACCGAAACCGCCGGATCTATCAACGTCAATGGCGCGGGCTCCCGCCTGACCGTTCAGACCCTGTTGACCCTGGGCCCGACGGCAACCACCGATCTCGGAACCGGCAGCCTCAGTGTGACGAAGGGCGGGCGGGTGCAGGCCGGCGGGATTGCCATCCCGGCGCCGACCAGCCGCAATGCCGGCACGGCTTCCATAGCCTCCCCCTCGCTGTTCGTGGATGCCATCAGCGCAATCGAAATCGGCGCCGGCACCGCCGCTGCCGGCACCATCACCATCGACGCCGGTCAATTGGTGGCCGTGGCCACGGATGCAACGATCACCGGTGCCATTGTCGATAACGGCGTGCTGTCCGAAGCCGCCGGTACGCTGACGCTGATCGGCCCCCTGTCCGGGACCGGGGCGCTGCGGATCGGCGGCAACGGCGCGGTGACGGTCAACGGCAATGTCGCGGCCGGTGACAGCATCGTGTTCACGGATCCCACGGCGACCCTGACGATCGGAACCAATGCAACGGCCGGCACGCCGTTCAACATCGCCGCGACGATCACCGGCTGGCAAATTGGCAACAGCATCAGCTTCGGCGTCGCCGCCAACGACGTTGCCTACGTCCCGACGGGTGCGAATTCGGGGGAGCTGACGCTGTTCAACGGCGGCGCCGTGCTCGCGACCCTGGTTCTTGCCGGCAACTATGCGTCTGGCAATTTTGCGCTCAGCCCAACAATCGCCGGCAGCGATATTGGCTTGCGGACAATCGCGAGGAGCGTGGCGTTGTCTGACTTCAACGGTGACGG
>JAYTXR010000041.1:0-12590 GCA_043742865.1 Acetobacteraceae bacterium | reverse complement strand
CTGCCGCAGGACGAGGTGCTGTCGCAGCTGCTGTTCGGACGCAGCGCCGCTTCGCTGCAACCGTTGGAGCTGGCGCAGATCGCCGCCGCCCTGGCCTCGCTGACCGGGGCTACATCAGGGCTCGGCGATCCGCTGAATTCGGTGCGGACCGGATTGGGGCTCGACCGGCTGTCGATCGGCAATAACGGCGGCGGATCGACGCTGGATGCCGGTCGCTATGTGTCGCCCGGCGTTTATGTCGGTGCCCGCCAGTCGCTGTCGGGCAGTGGCACACAGAGCGTGGTTCAAATCGATATTTCCAGGAACCTGAAGGTTGAGGGCACCGTCGGCACCGGGACTGCGTCGGCCACCGGCACCGAGGCCAGCCAGGGCACCGGCGTCGCGGTGATCTACGAAAAGGATTACTGACCCCGCGATTGCGGACCCGGGCGTTGGTCGGGTTGGCCGACTGGCGGCGATATGACAAGGTTGCGTCAGAATGGGGAGACGATAATGGAATTCGGAATGTTTCATGAGTTCCAGCGGCCGGACGGCATGGACGACGCGACCTCGTTCGCGCAATCGTTTGAGCAGGTGGACGCCGCCGAACGCTACGGCCTCGACGTGATCTGGCTGGCCGAGCTACATGTCGCGCCCACCCGTTCGGTGCTCGCCGCCCCGCTCACGGTTGCCGCCGCGATCGCCACGCGCACCCAACGGGTAAAGATCGGCATCGCCGTGCAGGTGCTGCCGCTATGCCATCCGCTTCGGCTGGCTGAAGAAGTAGCCACGGTCGATCATATCAGCCAAGGCCGGCTGATTTTTGGCGTCGGACGAAGTGGTTTCCCCCGCACCTACATGGCCTATGGCGTGCCTTACGAGGAAAGCCGCGAACGCTTCGCCGAAACGCTGGAAATCCTGAAGAAAGCCTGGACCCAGGAAACCTTCACCCATCACGGCCAGTTTCATAGTTTTGAAAATGTTCATCTGGTTCCGAAACCGCTTCAGAAACCGTATCCGGAAATCCGCGTCGCCGCGACCAACGCGGAAACCTTTCCGGCCAACGGCGCGGCTGGCTACCCGATCTTCGCCGCGGTGCGGCTCGGCACGCTCTCAGAACTTGGCCCCAACATCGTCGAATACCGCGCCGCCTGGCGCGCCGCCGGCCATGCAGGCGAAGGCCGCGTCTATTTGCGCGTGCCGATCTATGTCGCCGATACCGAAGCCCAGGCGAAAAGCGAACCGCGCGACAGCATCATGAATTTCTACGCGGCGTTGGGCAAGCAACTGGAAGAGTCAGCCCAGCTCGCGGGGGCGCGCGCCACAGAACAGCGCGCCGAACGCGGCCAGGCGCTGCAATCGATCGACTACGAGGATGTGCTCCAGGAAAAAGTCATTGTCGGCACGCCAGAACAGGTCACGGAGCGGCTGAAAGCCCTGCAAGCCGAACTCGGCCTGGATGGCATCCTCGCCGAGTTGAACTGCGGCAACGCCATTCCCCACGCGCAGGTGCTGCACTCCCTGCGCCTGCTTTGCGAACAGGTGAAGCCGGCTTTCCGGTAACGAATTTCGCGCTGATCATCACGGCGAACGGCCCGGCGCAGAGGCAACGCTCCGCACCGGGAATCGGCTCAGGCGATGGTCAGTCCGACATCCACATTGCCGCGCGTTGCGTTCGAATACGGGCAGACTTCATGAGCCGCCTGAACCAGGCGCTCGGCGGCATCGCGCGCAACGCCCGGCAAGGTGATCGTCAGATTGGCCGTAATGCCATAGCCACCCTCGGAGCGAGGGCCAAAGCCGATTTCAGCACTTACGGTCGCATCGGTTGGGACTTTAACACCTTCCTTGCCCGAAACCGCTTTCATCGCGCCCAGAAAACACGCTGAATAACCAGCCGCGAAGAGCTTTTCCGGATTGGCACCGACGCCGCCCGGGCCACCCATCTCCTTGGGTACTACCAGCTTCACATCCACGGAGCCGTCATCGGATTTTGCCGCTCCGTCGCGGCCGCCGGTTGCGGTGGCGCTGGTCTTGTAGATTACATTTACGGGCATAAAAAAACTCCTTCAGGCGTCGACGATTTCAAGGTACGGATCGTGAGTATAGCCACAAAATCGCCACCGTAAAAACTGCGACGATGATATGGTGAGCGGCGCGTTGTGGAGCAGTCGGTCGGAAACGGCGAGCGAACGCACGAAAGTCAATGTAAATCATAACGACGCGCTGGTCACGTCCGCCAATGCGGCATCGGCAGGGCGCTTATCGGCCGCTTCGCGGTGCCTTCGCATCACGCCAAGGACTGCGACCCAGCGACTGGCAGGGTTGGAACACAAACCTGGCTTGCGGCTGATCCATCGCACCACTCGAGCAGTGTCGCATGCGATGTCCGCACCGAGGCCGCTGATGACCGCTCCGTCGTGGTAGTTTTGCCCGATGCGGCTTCTCAAGGGCTGGCGATTTCCCGCACCCTTGCGACGCGATCGCTGCGCTTTTTGCCCGGGAACCCACGGTTCGTCAGTTCGTTAAACTGCGGCAAGCAGCCTAACCCCGCCTGCTAAAATAGGGAGAACGACGATGGGACGAGGCATTCTTCTGTGGCTGTTGGGCGTTCCCGTTTCGGTGATTATCCTGCTCGCGCTGTTCTGGCACTGAGCTTCCGGACGCGCGTATGGATCGGCTGAACGGCATAATACCGGAATGAAATCATCTTCGGTTATTGCCAAAAAACCACAGGACCGGCCTGCCATCCTACTGGCAAGGCGCAACCTCAAGATGGCCGCCTCCGCGCACGCCTACGTTCGAGGCAGCACAGCTAAATTCTACGAATGGCTGGAAAGTGCGGATGGCCACAAGCTACCCGAGGGGCCGGCGGTATGGATTTGCGGTGACTGCCATTTGGGCAATCTGGGTCCGGTTGCCAACGCAGACGGCCGGATCGCCGTTCAGATCCGCGATTTCGATCAGACTGTGATCGGCAATCCGGCCCATGATCTGATCCGCCTCGGATTATCTCTGGCAATGGCTGCGCGCGGATCGGATCTGCCAGGCGTGATGACCGCCCGGATTCTCGAGCAAATCATGGAGGGCTACAGCGCCGCGCTGGAGGACGACTTCACCGATATCGATCTGGACGCGAATCGACCTGAAGCGGTGCGCGTCGTCATGCGCGCCGCGATGCGCCGATCCTGGCGGAGCCTGGCGGAAGAACGCCTTGACGACGAACGCCCGACGATCCCGATCGGCAAGCAGTTTTGGCCATTGGCCGCCGGCGAACGCCGCGCGATCCATCAACTTTTCGACACTGAACGCCTGCGTCGGCTTGCGACCTCGCTGCGTTCGCGTGACGACGATGCCCAGGTTGAAGTGCTGGACGCCGCCTATTGGATGAAGGGGTGCAGTTCGCTCGGGCGGCTCCGCTTTGCTGTACTTGTAGAGGTGGCGGGCAAGCAATCCAGGCAGGACCGGCTGTGTCTAATTGACGTGAAGGAGGCTGTCGTGGCTGCCGCCCCCCGGCACCCCGAGGGCAAGACCCCGCCGGACCATGCCGAACGGGTCGTCGAGGGCGCTCGCCATTTGTCGCCGTATTTGGGCGAACGCATGGTCGCCGAGCAATTCGAGCAGCGATCGGTTTTCCTGCGGGAATTACTGCCGCAGGATATGAAGCTGGAAATCGATCGGCTGACGCGCGAGGAGGCGATGAAAGCGGCACGGTTTCTGGCTGCGGTTGTCGGCAAGGCGCATGGTCGCCAGATGGATCCGCCGACACGCCGGAAATGGCGTGCCGATATCGCCCGCAACCGGTCCAAGGGCCTGGATGCGCCATCCTGGCTATGGTCCAGCATCGTTGGTCTGGTGGCCAGCCACGAAGCCGCCTATCTCGAACATTGCCGCCGCTACGCCATGGTCGCCGACGGGTAGTTGTCGCTTGATTGAGGAGCCGGTCGTTTAGGCCGCGCGCTGGTCCGGACCGACCCGAACCAGCGCCCCGCCAAATTCTTCGGGATCTGGGAACCCCGTCCCTGTCGGGTCATTACCGGATAGTCAACCCGGAAGCTGGCCACTCCAGCTCTCACTTGCACAAAGGAACGTCCGGATGAAACTGGAAGAACTGTTTCTTCACACGCTGAAAGATATTTATTTTGCCGAACGGCAGCTGCTGAAGGCGTTGCCGAAAATGGCCAAGGCCGCCCAAGACCCGAAGCTGAAGCAGGCGTTTGTTGCTCATCGAGAAGAAACCGAGGGCCAGGTAGAACGCCTGCAATCGGTGTTCGAGGCACTCGGCAAACGGGCCCAGGGGGTCACGTGCGAGGCCATCAAGGGCCTCATCGAAGAATGCGACGAACTGCTGGAGGACGCCAAGGAGCCAAGCGTGGTTCGTGACGCTGGTCTGATCGCCTGCGGTCAGGCGGTTGAGCATTACGAGATGGCCCGCTATGGCGCCCTGATTGCCTGGGCGACGGCTACCGGGCATGGCGAGGTCGTTACCCTGCTTCAGGCCAACCTCGATCAGGAGAAGAAAGCGGACACGCTGCTGACCGGGCTTTCCACCCCGATCAATTCGGCTGCCGCGAAAGCCGCCTGACCACGCAGACTGGACCAAAAGGGAACCGAAGCCCTGGGTTCGTAATTCTACAAGCACTGATCACTGCAAAAAGGAGACGTTTCATGCGCTACCTTCTATTGGCAAGCTTGGCCACGACTCTGTCGCTACCGGCATTGGCGCAAACCACCCAACCCAGCCCTGCCGCCCCCCCCGCGACAATGCCCTCCCAGGTGACGCCGGACACCACCGTGGCCTCGCCGGCCGGGGGATTGCCCGGCGCCAACTCGTTCACCGAAGGCCAGGCCCGTAGCCGGCTCGAAAAGGAGGGGTTCAGCAATATCTCGGCCCTGGCAAAGGACAAGGACGGAATCTGGCGCGGCCGGGCTTCCAAGGGCGCGCAGGAACAGGCCGTCGGTGTTGATTACAAGGGTAACATCATCGCCAATTGATCTTAACGTTCCATCGGACAGACAGGAGAAGTTATGACTGAAACAATCACACGGATGTACGACACCTACCAGCACGCAACGGGTGCCGTGAACGGCTTGAAAAGCCAAGGCTTCACCGACGATCAGATCAGCCTGCTGGCCCATGCGGGCGAACATCGGGCAATGACCGACACCGCTGCGGGGGACGGTGTTGGCACCGGTGCCGGGGTCGGGGGCGCGCTTGGCGCCGGTGCGGGTCTGCTGACCGGCCTTGGTATCCTGGCAATTCCCGGAGTAGGTCCGGTGGTCGCGGCGGGCTGGCTGGCGGCTACCGCAGCCGGCGCGGTAGCCGGGGCGCTGGCGGGCGGTGCCACCGGGGGAATCGTCGGTTCGATGATGGATGGCGGCGTTCCGGAGCATGATGCCCATGTTTATGCCGAGGGCGTTCGTCGGGGGGGCGCGGTGGTAACCGTTCGCTCGCCGGACGATCGGGCACCCGAGGCGATCCGGGTCTTGGACAGCTTCGGTCCCACCGACCCCGCTTTGCGCCGCTCGGAGTATCAGCGCGAAGGCTGGGTCGGGTTTGACGAAACCGCGCCGATGCCAAAATCAGATCCGCCCCGAACGACGATGCCGCCCATTTAGTCAGCGTCTAGGCCTCGCGATTGGGCCGGGCGCATTGCGTTCGGCCCGATCTGCGTTGCTTCGTGCACCAAAAAGGATCCATCCGATGGCGCGAGCCAAAACCCCCCTCGACACGCTCGGCACCGGGGGGGAAACTCACCAACCCGCCGGCGGACGTCACCCAGCGCTGACCACGAACCAGGGCACGCCGATTTCCGACGATCAGAATTCCCTGACGGTGGGCGCGCGCGGACCGGTGCTGCTGGAAGATTTTATTCTGCGCGAGAAGATCTTCCGCTTCGATCACGAACGGATACCCGAGCGTGTGGTGCATGCCCGTGGCTCCGCGGCTCATGGTTATTTCGAACTGACCGACAGTCTCGCAGATGTGTCCAGCGCCGACATCTTCCAGCGCGTCGGCGAAAAGACCCCGTTATTCGCCCGGTTTTCCACCGTGGCCGGCAACAAGGGATCGACCGACCTGGCGCGCGACGTGCGCGGCTTCGCGGTCAAATTTTACACCAAACAAGGCAACTGGGACTTGGTCGGCAATAACATGCCGGTTTTCTTTATCCAGGACGCGATCAAGTTTCCCGACCTCATCCATGCCGCCAAACAGGACCCCGATCGCGGTTTTCCCCAGGCGGCCACGGCGCATGACACCTTCTGGGACTTCATCTCGCTGACCCCGGAAAGCATGCATATGATTATGTGGGTGATGTCGGACCGGGCCATCCCGCGATCCCTGCGCATGATGGAAGGCTTCGGCGTTCATACGTTTCGTCTGATCGGCCAGACCGGCATTTCTACTTTCGTCAAATTTCACTGGCGTCCGAAGCTCGGCGCCCAGTCGGTGGTCTGGGACGAGGCATTGAAAATCAGCGGCGCCGACCCTGATTATCACCGGCGCGATCTGTGGGACGCGATCGCGGCCGGTGAATTCCCGGAATGGGAGCTTTCAGTACAGCTGTTCGACGAGGCGTTCACCGAACGCTTTGGTTTCGATGTGCTGGATGCGACCAAACTGATTCCCGAGGAGCTGATACCATTGCGCGTCATCGGGCGCATGGTGCTCGACCGCAACCCTGACAATTTCCACGCCGAAACTGAACAGGTCGCGTTCTGCACCACCAATATCGTTCCTGGTATCGATTTCAGCAACGATCCGCTGCTGCAAGGACGTAACTTCTCGTATCTGGACACGCAGATCAAGCGGCTGGGAGGGCCGAATTTTACCCAGATCCCGATCAACAGCCCCAAATGTCCGATGCATAATTTCCAGCGCGATGGCCATATGCAGATGGACGTGCCCAAGGGGCAGGTGGATTACGAACCGAACTCCCTCAGCATGGACGGCCCGCGCGAGGATGCCGCGAACGGGTTTCGCAGCGTGCCCGCGATGGAGACCGGCGAGCGGGTTCGGGTCCGCTCGGAAAGCTTCGCCGATCATTTCAGCCAGGCGCGGCAGTTCTTCTTCAGCCAGACCGAGCCCGAACAGGGCCATATAGTCGCAGCCCTGGTGTTCGAATTGAGCAAGGTGCCAACGCCTGCGGTGCGGCTTCGGATGCTCGGGCAGCTGGCGAATATCGATGCCGGCCTGGCCGGCCGGGTTGCCGCCGGTCTCGGCTATCGCGGGGAGATCGCTCCGGTGCCTGCCGCCAAACCGACGCGGACCGATCTGGCGAAATCGCCCGCGCTCAGCATCCTGGCCAAGGCCAAGCCGGTATTCGAGGGCCGCGTGGTCGGCTGCCTGATCGCGGATGGTTTCGACGCCGCGATGGTTGGCGTGCTGGCCAAGGCAGCGTCGGCGGCGGGCGCCAGCCTGAAGCTGATCGCCCCGACAATCGGGGGAACGAAATCCGCCGACGGGGCGATCCATGATGCCGATTTCCAGCTCGCCGGCGGCTCTTCGGTGCTGTTCGACGCGGTGGCGCTGGTGCTGTCCGCTCCCGGCGCGGCTTCGCTGGCCGAGCAGGCTGCCGCGGTGGGGTTCGTGACCGATGCTTTCGCCCATCTGAAGGTCATCGGCCATACACCGGGGGCGGAAAAATTGCTGCGGATCGCCGGTGTGGAGCCCGATGCGGGGGTTATCGCGCTGCAAGCCGCCACCGCAGCATCCAGTTTCGTCGCCGCCGCGCGCAAGGGTCGCATTTGGGAGCGCGAACCCAAGCGGAGGGCGGTCTTCTGATTCAGATTACCCGATTGAGGGAACTTCAGGCTCGGTCCCGCGATTAAACATGCTCCAACACAACCATCCAGGGAGATTTCGTATGCGCCCGATCCTGCTGGCCGGCCTGGCTTCCGCGCTGCTGGCGGGCGCTTGCGTGCCGCAATACACCTCGCCGCAGCAAATGCGAGCCAGCAACCCGACCGTCACCTACAAATACCACAATGACGGGGAATTGCTGACGGTGAACCAGACCGCGGCGACGTTCTGCACCCAGTACGGGTCCACCGCGCGGGCCGCGGCTTTCACCAATGAACCAGACGGCAAGGTCGTGGTCTTTGAATGCGCCCCGCCGGCGGCGGTGGTGGCCGCATCGCCGGGCTATAATCCCAACCTCACCTATAACTACCAGACCGACCCTGAACTGCTGAGCGCCTCGCAGAGCGCGCAGTCCTATTGCCAAAGCACCGGGTCTGGGCCGGCGATTGCCAATATTGTGACCAACTCCAACGGCACCCGCACCGTCACGTTCCAGTGCAGCCGGATCTAGCGCCAGCCGCCTGAACTCGCGGTTGGCGAAACCGCGCGGGCGCCCTGCGAGGCTGAATTTTGTGGCCCCTTTTGCCGTGCGGCGGCGCTTGCTACGCTGTGCTCCATGGACGCATACGCGCAGACAAATCCGCACCTCGAAACGGCGATGAAGAGAAACCTGTTTCTTCTCACCTGCTGTCAGGCCATCGGCCAATCCGCCAACACCATGATGTTCACGGCGACCGCCCTTTCGGTGGTGACGTTCTTCCCGATGCGCGACCTGGCCACCTTGCCGGTCACCATGCAGCATCTGGGCGTGATGCTATGGGTGTTCCCGGCGGCTTTCCTGATGCAGCGCCAGGGCCGCCGGTTCGGCTTTCGGGTCGGTTCGGTGTTCGGCATGGCCGGGGCGATCACCTGCGGCACGGGCCTCTATTTCGCCAATTTCCCGGTCATGTGCCTGGGCGGACTGATCCTGGGATACGCGGTCGCCAGCCTGCAGATGTACCGTTTCGCCGCGGTCGAACTGGTGCCGGCCAGCTACCGCGCCAAGGCGATCTCGTGGGTAACCGCCGGTGGCGTGGTCGCCGGCATCATCGGTCCGGCCGTGGCACATTGGTCGTACGACAAGATGATGCCAATGTATGTCGCCACCTACGCCTCGATGGTGGTGGTACATCTGGTCGTGTTCATGATCATGGGGTTCGTCAAATTCCCGCCGATGCGCGAACCTCCGCCCCCGGTTGGCAGCGCCGCGGCCCTGGCCGTCGTGCCGCCGCGCCCGCTATGGCAGATCGCCAGTCAGCCCCGCTACGCCGCCTCGGTGATCGCCGGAATGGTGGCGTTTGGTACCATGTCGTTCCTGATGAGCGCCTCGCCGCTGGCGATCGTGGCCTGTGGCCTGCCGCATACCGAGGCGCATTGGGTGATCTTCCTGCATGTGATGGGCATGTTCGTGCCGTCGTTCTTCACCGGCGGCCTGATCAACCGGTTCGGCGTGCTGAACGTGATGTTCGCCGGCACGGCGGTGCTGCTGGCCGGGGTTATTGTGGCGCTGATGGGCCTGACGGAATGGAATTTCCGTATTTCGCTTACCTTGGTCGGGGTTGGCTGGAACTTCCTGTTCGTCGGCGCGACCACGCTGGTGACCACGTGCTACCGCCCGTCCGAGCGCGCCAAGGCGCAGGCGCTGAACGATTTCCTGGTGTTCGGAACCACCGCCACCGCCAGCTTCCTGGCCGGATTTCTGCAGGAGCGTATGGGATGGTTCCCGCTGAACCGCGCCTCGATCGTGCTGATCCTGATCGCGGTCGGCGCGGTGGTTTGGCTGCGGCTCCAGCAGCGTCAACCTGTGGCTGCCTGAGCGGATGGCCGTGCCGGAACGCGGGATGCCCGGGCCGCCGGCCGCCGACCGCTTTCAGGAGCTCGACGTTTTCCGCGGCATTGCAGCACTTTGGGTGGTTTATTTTCATTATTTTTTACGATATAATGAATTGTATGACATCCCCGAAAAATCGCATCTCTGGATCAACACCGCCGAGATCGACGAATTCGGGTTGCTACCGGTCTATTGGTTTTTTGTGATCAGCGGATTTGTCATCTTCTGGACGCTGCAGAAGTCACATCATTGGCAGGATTTCGCCGTGTCGCGGTTTTCGCGACTGTTTCCAGCCTATTGGGCGGCCTGCGCGATCACCTTCGCGGTCGGCCTCGCCGTTCCCCTGCCCGGTCAAAGTTATTCGATCCTGCAATTTCTGGCCAATCTGACCATGCTCCACGAGGCTTTCGGCATCCCAGCGATCGATGGTGTCTACTGGAGCCTTCAGGTCGAACTGATTTTTTACGTCCTGATGGCCACCCTGTTCGCCACCGGCCTGCTGACCCGCATCCATATGATTTGCCTGTTCTGGATCGCGGCCTGCCTGCTCAATCGCTCGCTGGCCCTGGCCGGCATCGATGTCTGGTGGAAAATGCAAAAATACGGCCTGCTGCTGCAAGGTCATTTTTTCATCGCCGGGATCATGTTTTATCAGATCCGGAAAAATGAACGCGTGGCTCTGTCGTATGGTCTGCTCGCGTTATGCCTGGTGTCGATCTTTCTCACCTATTCGTTGTCGGGCGCGATCGTGTGTGCCAGCGTTTTCTTCCTGTTCGATCTCGCGATCCGCGGCCGCCTGGCCGGGCTGGTCAACCGGCCGCTACTCTGGCTCGGCGCGATCTCGTATCCACTTTATATCTGCCATCAGATGCTCGGCTACCGGATCATGCAGCTTGTAGCCGGCTGGGGATGGCCGCCGGATCTGGTCGCGTTCGCCCCGCTGCCGATCGTGCTGACCATGGCCTGGGTCCTGCACCGGGGCATCGAACAACCGGCGATGCGGGCGATCCGCGCTGTCTGGAAGCGCCACGGACCTCAACACCCGAGGTCGTCGCGGTCTATTGAGGCGTAAGCGGAAACGCACCCGCTCCATCACTGGCGGCAACCCGATTTTCATGCCAGCGTTGCGAAAACAACGGAAAAAACCAGGGAGGCCATCCGCATGATCGCCAAGCAAACTCCATCCCGCCGCACCATCCTCACGGGCACCATCCTCACCGGCATCGCCGCCACAGCACTCGCCTGCCCAGCCATCCTTCGGTCCGCCCGAGCGTCCCAAGCCATCCGCATCGGCCACTTGACTGACGTTGCCGGTCCCTACAGCACCAACTCCGGCCCCACCTCGCTGGCCTGCGCGCGCCAGGCGCTGGAGGATTTCGATGCCCCCTCGAAGGGCCTGGTCGTCGAGTATCAGGTGGCCGACCACCAGAACAGCGCCGACGTGGCGCTGAATATCGCTCGCGAATGGCTGGACCGAGGCGGGGTGGATGCGATCCTGGAGGTCAACAACAGCGCCATTGCGCTGGCCATGAGCAACCTCACGCTGCAGAAGGATAAGGTGCATCTGAATTCGGGCGCGGTCAGCGCCGACCTCACCGGCAAGGCTTGCAGCCCCAACATGGTGCACTGGACCTATGACAGCTGGATGCTGGCGCACGCCCCGTCCACGGCACTGACCAAATCCGGTCTGAAAACCTGGTATATGATCGCGCCGGACTACGCCTTCGGCGCGTCGCTGACGCGCGACTGCACCCAGTTTGTCGAAGCCGGCGGCGGCAAGATGCTCGGCGTCTCCAAACACCCGTTTCCGGGAGTGACCGATTTCTCCAGCTATCTGCTGGCAGCCCAAGGCAGCGGGGCGCAGGTCATTGCCCTGGCCAATGGCGGCGCCGACATCGTCAACTGTATCAAGCAGGCGCATGAGTTCGGCCTGCCGCAGCGCGGCATCAAGATGGTGGCGCTGGCGGCACAGACCACGGAGATCCACGGATTAGGGCTGGAATCGGCGCAGGGCCTGATCAACACCCAGCCGTTCTATTGGGATTTGAACGACCGCACCCGCGCCTTCACCCAGCGCGTGCTGCCGAAGACACCGTCCAACTACCCGTCGATGACCCATGCCGGCGCCTATTCCGCCCTGCTGCACTATCTGAAGGCCTGCGCCAGCCTGGGCCTGGACAAGGCCAAAGCCTCGGGCCGCGCGGTCGTCGATGAGATGAAGCGCCTGCCCACCGACGATGACTGCTTTGGGCAAGGCTATGTACGCGAGGACGGCCGCAAGATCCACCCGACCTACCTGCTGGAGACAAAAAAGCCCGCCGAGAGCCGCTACCCCTGGGACTACCAGCGCGTGCTCGCCACTATCCCGGCCGATCAGTCGTTCCGGCCGTTGAACGAGGGTGGCTGCCCGTTCGTGAAGGTGTGAGACCAGCCGTCTCGGGATTAAATCGGCTGACCGATTGCATTGCGTCGTCATACTCGGCGAAAGACCATTATCCACGGCTTTTAGGAGATGAACCTGCTGCAGGTAAAAGCCTTCAGCGGCCTGCTGTTCCTACTTCTAGCGATGGCGGCGCTGCTGTTTATTTCGGCGGGGACGCTTGATTATTGGCAGGCGTGGACTTTTCTGGCCGCCTATTTCGCCTCGTCCCTCGCGATCACCGTCTACCTTCTGAAGAACGATCCGAAGCTGTTGGCACGACGGATGCGAGTAGGCCTGACCGCCTAAAGGGAACCGACGCAAAGGATCATCATGCTTTTCGCGTCACTAGGATTTATCGGCCTTCTTGTTGTCCCCGGACTCGATCATCGCTTCGCGTGGTCTCGGATGCCGCCGGCTAGCCCATCTTATTCATCGCATGTCAGGGATTCTGTAGCGGGTGTCGCCTAAGTTTCTGATCTTGTTTAGGGATTGGGTGTCGAGACCATCCATCCACG
>JAYTXR010000040.1:0-5625 GCA_043742865.1 Acetobacteraceae bacterium | reverse complement strand
TCCTACTCGTTCAGCTCCGCACCCAATGCGGCAGAGCTGTCGTTTCTGGTCCGTGACATCCCGCGCGGAGCCATGAGCGGCTTTCTTCGCGAGACCGCGCAACCCGGGACCGCCATAGAGTTCGTCGGCCCGGCCGGCAGTTTCTATCTGCGCGAGATCCGGCGTCCCCTGCTGTTCCTGGCCGGGGGCACCGGCCTCGCGCCGTTCCTGTCGATGCTGGGCCAGATCGCCGTGACCGGCAGCGCGCACCCGATCCACCTGATCTACGGCGTGACCCATGACGAGGATCTGGTCGGCCTCGAGCCATTGCAGGCATTCGCCGACACCATCCCCGGCTTCAGCTTCACCTGTTGCGTCGCGGCCGAAGCCAGCGCCTATCCGCGCAAGGGTTATGTGACGCGCTATATCGAGCCCGCGCATGCCAACGGCGGCGATGTCGATGTCTATCTGTGTGGCCCGCCGCCGATGGTCGAGGCGGTGCGGGGCTGGCTCGGCGAGCAGGGCATCCAGCCGGCTAATTTCTACTACGAAAAATTCTCCCCGAGTGGCGCGGTCACCACCATCGGCGAAACCCACCGGCAGGTCGCGTGAGGCCGCGAGGGTGATCCACGCCAACCGCTTCGCCGGCAAGATCGCCGTGGTCACCGGGGCCGCGCAGGGCATCGGCCGCGAGGTCGCGCTGCGTATCGCCCGGGAAGGCGGCAGCCTCGCGCTGGTCGATCGTTCCGATCTGGTCGACGAAGTCCGGCGCGAGGCCGAGGCAGAAGGCGCCGAGGCGGTGAGCGTGAACGCCGATCTGGAAACCTTCGCCGGCGCCACCCTTGCCATGGACCGCACGCTGGCGCGTTTCGGCCGCATAGATGTGCTGGTCAACAATGTCGGCGGCACGATCTGGGCGCGGCCATACGCCGAATATTCGGAGGCGCAGATCGAGGCGGAAATCCGCCGCTCGCTGTTCCCCACGCTGTGGTGCTGCCGCGCGGTGCTGCCGGCGATGCTGCTGGCCGGCGGCGGCGTCATCGTCAACGTCTCCTCGGTGGCTACGCGCGGCATCAACCGCGTGCCCTATGCGGCAGCCAAAGGCGGCGTCAACGCGATCACCGCCTGCCTTGCCATGGAATATGCCGGGCACGGCATCCGTGTCTGTGGCGCCGCACCCGGCGGCACCGAGGCACCGGCCCGCCGCATTCCGCGTAATGCGGGTTCGCCAACCGAGCAGGAGACACTCTGGTACCAGCAGATCGTCGACCAGACCGTCGCGTCCAGCCTGCTGAAACGCTACGCCACCACAGCGGAACAGGCGGCGGCGATCCTGTTCCTCGCCTCCGACGAGGCGTCGTACATCACCGGCGTGACCGTGCCGGTGGCCGGCGGCGATCTCGGCTGACCTTCCCATCCATCCCTCAACATCCCGCCAGCATGGCGGCCATCACGGAGGAACCGAACATGAGCGAGTCTTTATTGAACACCGACGAGGTGCAGACGCTGCTGACCAAAGTCAGCGGCCTCGACCACGCCAACGGCGATGCGCGGCTGAAGCGCATTGTGCATCGCGTCGTCACCGATTTGTTCCGCACCATCGAGGATTTCGATGTGCAGCCGGACGAGTTTTGGTCCGCGATGGGCTATCTGACCGCGCTCGGCCAGGCCAATGAAACCGGCCTGCTGGTGCCCGGCCTCGGTTTTGAAACCTTTCTCGATCTGCGCCTGGACGCCGCGGAAATCCGCGCCGGCATCGAGGGCGGCACGCCCCGCACCATCGAAGGCCCGCTCTATGTCGCCGGAGCGCCGCTGTCGAAGGGCGAGGCGCAGCTCGACGATGGCACCGAGCCCGGCGAGGTGCTGTTCATGGACGGCCAGGTGTGCGACCTCAATGGCACGCCGGTCGCCGGAGCCATCGTCGATGTCTGGCATGCCAACACGCTCGGCGGCTACTCGTTCTTCGATCCGTCGCAGCCGAAATATAACTTGCGCCGCCGGATCGAAACCGACGCCGAGGGACGCTACCGCTTCCGCTCCATCCTGCCTTCGGGCTATGCCTGCCCGCCGCAAGGCCAGACGCAAAAGCTGCTCGACCAGCTAGGACGGCACGGCAACCGCCCGGCGCATATCCACTTCTTCATCACCGCGCCCGGCTATCGCCGACTGACCACCCAGATCAACATCGACGGCGACGCCTATCTGCATGACGATTTCGCCTTCGCCACCCGCGATGGCCTTATTCCCGCCATACGCCGCTCAACCGATCCGGCATCGATCCATGCCAAAGGCCTGAACGCGCCATTCGCCGAGATCCATTTCGACTTCACGCTGCATCCGGAAACCGCCAATGCGCCGAACACCGTCGTTGCGCGGGCGCACGCCGAAGCGGCTTGAGACCCTGCCTGGCGGCGATCGCCGCCAGGTCTTTTTTGGAGCCTTCCCATGCTCGATACCCCCCCCGCCGTCCCGTCCGATCTGCGGCGCGATCTGGCGATCGTCTCGATCGAAACCACCATCGTCGACGTGCCCACGGTGCGCCGGCACAAGCTGTCATCGCTATCGGTCACCGCCCAGAGCTATGTCGTGGTGGTGCTGCGCCTGGCCAATGGCGTGCAGGGGATCGGCGAGGCAGCAACGCTCGGCGGTCCGCGCTGGAGCGAGGAGAGTGTTGAAAGCATCAAGGCCAATATCGACGCCTATCTCGCCCCTGCCCTGATCGGCGCGCCGGCCGACCGGTTCGAGGCCGCGCGGGCGCGCATGGACGAGGCGGCCAAACGCAACAACGCCGCCAAGGGCGCGATCAAAAGCGCGCTGTTCGACGCGGTCGGCAAAACTCTTGGCGTGCCCGCCGTGCAGCTGCTGGGCGGCGTTGTCCGCACCAGCATTCCGGTGTTCTGGACCCTGGCCTCCGGCGATCCCGGCCAGGAGATCGAGGAGGCCGAGAAGAAGCTTGCCGCCCGGCTTCACGACCGTTTCAAGGTCAAGATCGGCGCCCAGTCGGCGGACGCCGATCTGGCCCGCCTGCGCCGCCTCGCCGGCGCGCTCGATGGCCGCGCCAGCCTGATCGTTGATGCCAACCAGGCCTGGGACGAAACCACCGCTTTGCGCTGCCTGCCGGTGCTGGCGGAACTCGGCGTGCGCTTGGTAGAACAGCCGCTGCCGGCCTGGGATCTTGCCGGCATGGCACGCCTGCGCGCCCGCTCCACGGTGCCGCTGATGGCCGATGAGTGCGTGTTCTCCACCCACGAGATGCTCGACGTCGCGCGCGCCGGGGCGGCCGATGTGGTGTCGCTGAAACTGGTCAAGCATGGCGGCCTGCTGGCCACCCGCAACGTCGCCGCGGTGGCCGAAGCGGCTGGCATCGGCCTGTATGGCGGCTGCCTGCTGGAAAGCTCGATCGGTGCGGCGGCGCATTTGCAGGTCTTTGCCGGGCTGCCCAATCTGGCCTGGGGCTGCGAGCATTTCGGCCCGCAGATCCTGACCGACGATCTGGTGACCGAGCCGCTGCGCTTCGCCGATTTGCACATCCATCTGCCGACCGGCCCAGGCCTCGGCGTGACGCTCGACACGGATAAATTGCGCCGCTACGCGCGGGCATAAACAACCCCCACGGGATTCCATCCCGTCCCCTGACGCCGGCCCGGTTCCGGCTTGACAGCCGAGTTGGCGGGGCGTTCGATCAGGTCGCCAATCGCTGGAGGCTCGTATGTCGGACAGCCCCGTAACCGCCGGTCCGCGCCACGAAGCATGGGAACCAGGGCTTACGCGGGTGCCGTTCTGGGTTTACCAGGACGATGCGGTGCGTCAGGCCGAGCAGCGGCGGATTTTCCAGGGTCCGGTTTGGAATTATTTGTGCCTGGAGCACGAGCTTGCCAATACCGGCGATTTTCGTACCAGTTTCGTTGGCGACATGCCGGTGATCGTGGTGCGTGGTGAGCATGGGGAAATCCGGGCGTTCGAGAACCGCTGCGCCCATCGCGGCGCCTTGATCTCATTCGATGACGGCGGCACGGTCTCGGAGTTCCACTGCGTTTATCACGCCTGGCGCTATGATCTGTCGGGCAACCTCAAATCCGTCGCCTTTCGCCGCGGCGTCAACGGCAAGGGCGGCATGGCGGATAGTTTCTGCCTGGAGCAGCACGGTCCGCGCAAGCTGCGTACCGCCACCATCGGCGGACTGGTTTTTGGCACTCTGTCGGTCGACACTCCGGCGCTCGAGGATTATCTCGGCCCCGCCATCTGCGCGAAAATTCGCCGCGTGATGCACAAAACACCGGAAATTATCGGCCGGTTCACCCAACCGTTGCCGAACAACTGGAAGCTTTACGCGGAGAACGTGAAGGACACCTACCACGCCAGCCTGCTGCATCTGTTCTTCACCACCTTCCGGATCACCCGTTTCAGCCAGGCCGGTGGGATCACGCTGAGCGACGACGGCGCGCACCATGCCAGCGCGACCTATGGTCAACTGGAATCCTCCGACAGTCTGTATAAAGACGAAGCGATCCGCTCGGACGACGACGAATTCCGGCTGGCCGATCCCTCAATGCTGGACCCGGTGGACGAGTTCGGCGACGGCATTCAATTGCAGATCCTGACGGTGTTCCCGACCTTGGTACTGCAGCAGACGCATAACTGCATCGCGGTGCGCCAGATGGTGCCGCGCGGTGTGGATGCGATGGATTTACACTGGACCTATCTCGGTTTCGCCGATGACACGCCGGCGATGCGCACCCGACGGCTGAAGCAGGCCAATTTGGTCGGCCCTGCCGGTTTCGTTTCGATGGAAGATGGTTGCATCGGCGGCTTCGTGCGGCGCGGCTCGATAGCAGCTGCCGAGCAACAATCCCTGGTGGAAATGGGCGGAGCGGAGGCCAAGTCCCAGGATACCCGCGCAACCGAGGCCGCGGTGCGCGGCTTCTGGCAAACATATCGCCGGCTGATGGAACTCTAAGTGACCGATACCGAAAAGCTATTTCGCGTCGCCGCACTGAACACCGACTATGCCAATACGATCGACGCTGACCGGCTGGAGGCATGGCCGGATTTCTTTCTCGAAGTCTGCCTCTACAAAATCACCACCGCCGAGAACCAAGCGCGCGGCTACGCGGCCGGAGTGGTCTATGCGGATTCGCGCGCCATGCTGGCGGACCGGATCGCCGCATTGCGCCATGCCAATATATACGAGCGCCACCGCTACCGCCACATCATCGGGATGCCGTCGATCCGCGCCGCCGAGGACGGCGCGATCGAGGCCGAAACGTCATTCCTGATCGTGCGCACGATGCGCGACGGGCGGATGGATTTGTTCGCCGCCGGCCTGTACCGCGACCGGATCAACATCGTGACAGACGGCACAATGCGCTTCGCCGAACGCATCGTGGTCTGCGACAGTTCACGCTTCGATACGCTTGTGGCAATACCTTTTTAGACAGGGTCAGTCCTTCCATTGGCCACCACGCCGGGGTGATCCTCGAGACATCGGCCGGTAACGGGTCGGCCTCGTTCATGCCCGAGCGGCGTTGGCTTGACGGTCGGCCCGGCCGGCTGGGTCGCTTGACTCCCTGGTCGGTTTGAGGCCAAGTTCGTCAATAAGAAATAAGCCGTTACTAATTGGGGTAGTAAATGCCAGACAATGCCGCG